>NZ_NTGZ01000008.1 GCF_002551245.1 Streptomyces sp. rh34 | reverse complement strand
GTGGCGGAGTCGGTCGCGGCCGAGGTCGGCATCGACGAGGTGTACGCGGAGGTCATGCCGCAGGACAAGGTCGACGTGGTCAAGCGCCTTCAGGCCGAGGGCCGGGTCGTCGCCATGGTCGGCGACGGGGTCAACGACGCCGCCGCCCTCGCCCAGGCCGACCTCGGCCTCGCGATGGGCACCGGCACCGACGCCGCCATCGAGGCCGGCGACCTCACGCTCGTCCGTGGCGACCTCAACGCCGCCGCCGACGCGATCCGCCTCTCCCGTCGTACCCTCTCCACCATCCGCACCAACCTCTTCTGGGCCTTCGCCTACAACGTCGGCGCGCTCCCGCTGGCCGCCGCCGGACTCCTCAACCCGATGATCGCCGGTGCCGCGATGGCCTTCTCCTCCGTCTTCGTGGTCGGCAACTCCCTGCGGCTGCGCACCTTCAAGGGCGCGTGAGGCCGTCCGGACCCCGACACCTGGGCGCGGCGGGACCTTTGGGCCCCGCCGCGCTCACGCGCGTACGAAACGCAGCGGGGTTCCCGGAACCGCCTGCGCCGCCGCGGCGAGGGCCCGTTCGGGGACGACGCCGACGACCGGGTAGCCGCCGGTCGTCGGATGGTCGTTGAGGAAGACGACGGGGCGGCCGTCCGGCGGCACCTGGACCGCGCCCAGGACCATGCCCTCGCTGGGCAGTTCACCCGTGCGGGACCGCTCCAGCGCCGGGCCCTCCGTGCGCAGGCCGATGCGGTTGCTGTGCGGCGAGACCCGGTAGGCGGCGGTGAGGAGCGTCCGGAGCGCGGCCGCGGTGAACCAGTCGTGGCGGGGCCCGGGATGGACCGGGAGCACCAGCTCGGCGGGGATCCCCGGCCAGGGAACGGGACCGGCGGGCGGCAGCGGACCACACCCCGCCGGATCGCCCAGCGGAAGCACGTCGCCCTCGCCGAGCGGGGCGGGGCCGAGCGCCGAGAGGAGGTCCGCCGAACGGCTGCCCAGCACCGGCTCCGGCACCAGCCCGCCCGCGAACGCCAGGTAGCCGCGCAGACCGCCCTCGGCGGGGCCGATGTCCAGCACCGCGCCCGCGGGCACCCGCACCGGCGCGCCCCACGCCGCCGGCCGCCCGTCGACCGTCACCCGGCAGCCCGCCCCGCCGACGACGGCCACGACCGGCCGGTCCGGGCGGACCGCGCACCCGGTGAGCGTGGTCTCCAGGACGGCGGCGTCCGGCGGATTGCCCACCAGCCTGTTGGCCAGCCGGGCGGCGGGCGCGTCCAGCGCCCCGGCGCGCCCGACCCCGAGGTGCGCCCAGCCGGGACGGCCCGCGTCCTGCACCGTGGTCAGCGCCCCGGCCCGGACGACGTACAGGCGGGAGACGGCGGGCGGCGGCGTCACGCGCCCACCGGGGCATCGCCCGCCCGGGAATCGCGCGCTGGGGAGCCGATCGCCCGGGAGTCACCCGCCCGGGGAGCCCGCAGCGCGCCCGGTCCGCCTTCCCCCGCCCCCGCCGCCCCCACCGCCACGAAGCTGACCGGCGTCCCCGGCGAGAGCAGCGCAGCCGGTTCCCGGCCCGGGTCCCACAGGGCCCCCGGGTCCGGCACCCGCCCGATCAGCTGCCAGCCGCCGGGCGAGGCGCGCGGGTACACCCCGGTGTAGGGCCCGGCGAGGGCCACCGCCCCGGCCGGAACCCGGGTGCGCGGGGTTGTGCGCCGGGGCACGTACAACCGCTCGGGCAGCCCGGTGAGATAGCCGAACCCGGGGGCGAACCCGCAGAACGCCACCCGGAACGCTGTACGGGTGTGCAGGGCGGCCACCTCCCCGGCCTGGACGCCCCAGAGCGCGGCGACCTCATCGAGGTCGGGCCCGTCGTAGACGACGGGGATCTCCACCACGTCGTGGCCTTCGCGCTGCGGGGGCCCCACCCGCCACGAGGCGAGGTCGCGGGCGAATTGCTCCCGGGCCCCGGGCCCGTTCTCCGCGATCCCGTCGAGCAGCACCGTGCGGGCGGCCGGGACGATCTCGCGTACGGCGGGCAGCTCACCGCGCGCGCGGCGGCGGAGCAGCTCGGCGTGGAAGGCCTCGGCGTGCTCGCCGTCGGCCAGCTCGACGAGAAGCGCGTGCGGCCCGGCGGGAAGGACGCGCACCTCCCCCGGAAGCACGCGCACCGGACCGGGGCCGACTTCGCGGGCGCTCACGCGAACGCCCGTACCTCGACGCCCGCTTCCTCCAGCGCGGCCCGCACCCGGCGGGCGAGGGCCGCCGCGCCCGGGGTGTCCCCGTGGACGCAGAGCGAGCGCGCCGAGACGGGGATCCGGCTGCCGTCCGCCCCGGTCACCGCCCGCTCGACGGCCATGCCGACGCTCCGGCGTACGACGTCGTCCGGGTCGTGCACCACCGCGCCCGGCTCACCGCGCGGGACGAGGGTGCCCCGCGGGGTGTACGCGCGGTCGGCGAAGGCCTCCTCCACGGCGCGCAGTCCGGCGTCGGCCGCGTGGGCGAGCAGCCGCGATCCGGGCAGCCCGAGCACGGCCGGGCTGCCGCCCGCGAGCCGGACGCCCGCGACGACGGCGGCGGCCTGGTCGTCGTCCCAGACCGCCCGGTTGTAGAGCGCGCCGTGCGGCTTGACGTACGAGACGGCGGACCCGGCGGCCTCCGCGAAGACCCGCAGCGCGCCTATCTGGTAGGCGATCTCGGCGGTCAGCTCGGCGGGCGGCACGTCCATCGAGCGGCGCCCGAACCCGGCCAGGTCCCGGTAGGAGACCTGTGCCCCGATCCGTACCCCGCCGGCCGCCGCCGCGTCGCAGACCCGCCGCATCACGGAGGCGTCGCCCGCGTGGAAGCCGCAGGCCACGTTGGCACTCGTGACACACGCGAGGAGCGCGTCGTCGTCGGTCAGGGTCCAGTTGCCGAAGCCCTCGCCGAGGTCCGCGTTGAGATCCATCATCACGGGCGCACGGTAATGACAGTCCAGCGGGGCGACAAGGGGCGGTCCGGGGGCCGGACGGGCCCGGCCCCACGTCCTGGAGCCGCCGGTCCTGGAGCCGCCGGTCCTAGAGTCGTCCCATGACGGACAGCCCCCGCCCGCACGACTCCCCTTCCCGCGACGCCGACCTCCGTGGCGCCGCCCCCCGCGACCCGGGCCCCCACGACCCGGGTCTCCGCGATGACGGCCCCCGCGACGACGCGGATCTCCGCGACGGCGGCCTCCGTGACCGGTGGCACGACACGCTGCTCGCCGCGCGCGCCGGGGCGGACGGCCCCGATCCGCTGCCGTACGCCGAGAATCTCCTCGCCCGCTGGGCCGAGCCGCAGCGCCGCTATCACACGACCGCCCACCTGGCCGCCGTCCTGGACGGCATCGACACCCTGGCCGGGCACGCCGCGGACGTGCACGCCGTACGCCTCGCCGCCTGGTTCCACGACGCGGTGTACCGGCCCGACCGGACGGAGAACGAGGAGCGCAGCGCCGCCCTCGCCGAGCGGGCGCTGTCCGAGGCGGGGGTGCCGGACGCGGTGGTGGCGGAGGTCGCCCGGCTGGTCCGCCTCACCGTCACGCACGACCCGGCCGACGGCGACCGCAACGGCGAGGCGCTGTGCGACGCCGACCTCGCGGTCCTGGCGGGCGGCCCGCAGGAGTACGGGGCGTACGCGGCCCGGGTCCGGGAGGAGTACGGCTTCGTTCCGGACGGGGCGTTCCGGGAGGGCCGGGCGGCGGTGCTGCGGCAACTCCTCGACCTGCCGAGACTGTTCCGTACCCCGCACGGCGCGGCCGTGTGGGAGGCGCGGGCCCGGCACAACCTGGCGACGGAGCTGGAGCTGCTGACCTCGTCCGGCCCCGCCGACCGGTGACGATCGCCCGGTGACGATCGCCCGGTGAATGTTCCGGTTCGTTCACGGTGTCGTCCCGGTCGCGCCCGAGCACGACCGGTGAAGCCCGGGGACCGATAACGTCTCGCATCGCAGATGCACACATCTGCGGTCAGCGCGGCCGGCTCGACCTTCCACGGATCGGACCGCGCACCTGGCCGCGCATCTGTCCGCGCATCCTTCTGCTCAGAGAACTCCACGGGGGTACAGCGACATGTCCAAGGGACTCGGCACGACGGTCGGCAGATCTTCCCGGCGGCGCATACTGCGCATGGCCGGAGGCGGGATCACGATGGCAGCGCTCGGAGCCGGACTGACCGGCTGCGAGGACGAGCTCGCGACGGGCGGCGAAGGCAGCACGCCGCCGCCGGGCAGCGCGTCCCCCGAGAACGGGAAGGCGCCCGCTGACGGCAAGGCCCCCGAGCCGCTGTGGACGAAGTCGACGTCGGCGCAGACCTACGGGGACAACGACGAGCTCGTGGCCGTGGACGGTGTGGTGATCGCGAGCGGTGATCCGCTGGCCGCCTTCGACGGGGCGACCGGCGAGGAGCGGTGGTCGCTGCCGGACGGGGCGGTG
This sequence comes from Streptomyces sp. rh34, assembly GCF_002551245.1. Classification (GTDB taxonomy): domain Bacteria; phylum Actinomycetota; class Actinomycetes; order Streptomycetales; family Streptomycetaceae; genus Streptomyces. The sequence continues at coordinate 64,612 of NZ_NTGZ01000008.1, read as the reverse complement.
CCCGGTGCGCCGCTGCTGCTCGGCGACGGCACCCTGTACCTGGAGAGCGGCAAGTACGACGGCAGCGTCGCCGGGTACGTCCCGGGGTCCGGCAAGGAGTCCTGGCGCAGCCGCCTCGGCAAGGAGTACCGGCAGCCGAGGCCGGTCGCGGTGGACGCGGAGCAGGTGTACGTCATCGCCGAGATCCTGGAGGCCGACGGTTCGTCCCACACCAACGTGATCGCCGCGCTGAACAGCGGCACGGGCAAGGTCGCCTGGAAGGAACAGCGCGACCTCGGCACCGAGCAGAACGGCGTCCACGCCGCCGTGCAGGGCCGCTACCTCGTCTACACCGACTTCAAGAACAACCTCACGGTCCGCGACACCGCCACCGGCAAGCAGGTGTGGACACAGAAGACGACGAAGACGAGCTACGGGCCGTTCGTCGTCCACCAGGATCTGGTGATCGTCCCGCAGGGTCAGCGGCTCCAGGCCTTCGCGCTGTCCGACGGGTCCGAGAAGTGGTCCGTGCGGGCCGAGGAGTTCACCACCTTCCGGGAGCCGACTCTCCTGGAGGACGTGCTCTACATCGCCGACAGCGCCCGGACGCTGTGGGCCGTCGAGCCGGGGACCGGCAAGAAGATCTGGCAGTCCACGGCCCTCAAGGACGCGGGCGGGCAGGTGCCCCGGCAGTTCGTCAAGGTGGGCGGCACGCTCTTCGGAGCCACCGACCTCGACAAGCAGGGCGGCATCCACGCCTTCGACGCGAAGAACGGCGGCCTGCGCTGGACGTTCAACGACCGGTCCGGCGACTACCACGCCTGGCTGGTGGCCACCGACGGCAAGCGCGTCTTCGCCCTCCACGGCAAGAAGCTGCACGCCCTCCCCGCGTGACGGAGCCGTCGACGGAGCCGCTGGCGGAACCGTTGACGGAGTTGTTGACGGAGTTGTTGACGGAGTTGTCGGAAAGCCACTGACGTGACGGGGACGTGAACAGACACGCCCTCCTCCCGACGCCGGGAATGCGGAGGCGTTCTCCGGCGTTGGGACGAGTCATGCCCGACTCTCCCTCCCGCCGCGCTCCCATGCCGCTGGCCGTATATATTCTCGGCCTCTCGGTCTTCGCACTCGGCACCAGTGAGTTCATGCTGTCGGGCCTGCTCCCGCCGATCGCGGACGACATGAACGTGTCGATCCCGCAGGCCGGACTCCTCATATCCGCGTTCGCGATCGGCATGGTGGTCGGCGCCCCGCTGCTGGCCGTCGCCACGCTACGGCTGCCGCGCCGCACCACGCTGATCGCGCTGATCTCGGTGTTCGGCCTCGGCCAGATCGCCGGTGCGCTGGCCCCGACGTACGAGATCCTCTTCGTCTCCCGGGTGCTGAGCGCGCTCGCCTGCGCGGGCTTCTGGGCGGTCGGCGCTGCCGTGGCCATCGCGATGGTCCCGGTGAACTCGCGGGCGCGGGCGATGGCCGTGATGATCGGCGGTCTGTCCGTCGCGAACGTGCTGGGTGTGCCGCTGGGGGCCTTCCTCGGCGAGCACTTCGGCTGGCGTTCGGCGTTCTGGGCGGTCGGCGCGGCCTCGGCGGTGGCCCTGGTCGGCGTCGCCACGCGCATCCCGCACATCCCGCTGCCCGAGAAGAAGCCCGAGCTGAAGCGGGAGCTGGCGATCTACCGGGACCGGCAGGTCTGGCTGGCCATCGTGATCACCGCGCTCGCGGCGGGCGGGGTCTTCTGCGCTTTCAGCTACCTGGCGCCGCTGCTCACGGACGTGGCGGGCCTCGACTCGGGCTGGGTGCCGTGGATCCTCGGCCTGTTCGGGGCGGGCGCGCTGATCGGCACGATGATCGGCGGCCGGGTCGCGGACGCGCACCTCTTCGGGGTGCTGCTGAGCGGCATCACGGCGTCCACGGTGTTCCTGGTGGCACTGGCCCTGTTCGCCTCCAGCCAGGCCGCGGTCATCGCGCTGGCGTTCCTGCTGGGCCTCTCCGCCTTCTTCACGGCCCCCGCGCTGAACGCCCGGATGTTCAACGTGGCCGGGGCCGCCCCGACGCTGGCCGGAGCCACCACGACGGCGGCGTTCAACCTGGGCAACACGAGTGGCCCGTGGCTCGGCGGCACGGTGATCGACCTGGACTTCGGCTTCGCGTCCACGGCCTGGGCGGGCGCGGCGATGACGGCCCTGGCCCTGGCTGCGGTGGGGGTGGCGCTGCACCTCCAGCGCGGCGGGGGCGGCGCGGGCGGGCGGTCGCGGTCGCGGCTGATCGCGAAGAGCGCGAAGGGGCTCAAGGGCGGCCGCCCGGTGCCGGCCTCCCCTTCGGCCTTCTCAGCCCCGCGTCCGTGAGGCGCCGGACCAGCTCCTTCGGGCCGATCTCCCGCGCCCCGGCCCGCACCGCGTCCGCGTAGTGCGCCTGGGGCACGTCGTAGTGATCGCGCTCGAAGGCGCGCGGCGGGCACCCGATCGCGGCGGCGAAGGCGTGCAGCTCCTCGAATGACACATCGCTGACCAGATGCGACCAGAGGCGGCCGTGTCCGGGCCAGGTGGGCGGATCGATGTAGACCGTCACCGCCGCAGCACCCCGCCCAGCGCACCCACGGGCGCCACCGCGACGGCCGCCTTGGCGCAGACCCAGTGCGGGTCGGGCCCGAGCTCCGGCTCGACGTCCAGCGCGTGCGGCTCCTCGTCGGTACAGACGGGGCACAGCGGCCACCGCCCGTACCGCTCCAGCAGCGCGTCCTGCACGTCCTGGGCGACCAGCCCGGCCACGAACTCCGCGCCCTCGGGCCACTGCTCCACCCACCACCGGCGGTGGGTCACCGCGTCCTCGACCATCGAGACGATGTCCGCCTCGGCGACGTCGCCCGCCGCCAGGTCGGCCATGACGAGCGCGCGGGCGGTGTGCAGGGCCTGCTCCAGGGGGTTCGACTCCATGCCCCCATTGTGCGCCCGCACGAGGGAGCCATCCCCCGGAGGTCCCGCCAGAGGTAGGGACCAAAGAGGGGTTGACGGACCCCCGGGTTGAAAATATCTTTCAGATGTGACCCAAGACGTGAAGGAAAGTTTCAGCAGCGAGTCCCCGCCGGCCCCCGCGGCCCTCGCCGCCAAGGTCCGGACCCTCGCCCCCTCCATGACCCGCTCGATGCAGCTGGTCGCCGAAGCCGTGGCGGGCGACCCGGCCGGCTGCGCCGCCCTCACCGTCACCGGTCTCGCCGAGCTCACCGGCACCAGTGAAGCCACCGTCGTCCGCACCGCGCGGCTCCTCGGCTACCCCGGCTACCGGGATCTGCGCCTCGCACTGGCCGGCCTCGCCGCGCACCAGGAGTCCGGCCGGGCCCCCGCCGTCACCGCCGACATCGCGGTGGACGACCCGATCGCCGACGTGGTCGCCAAGCTCGCCCACGACGAGCAGCAGACCCTCGCCGACACCGCCGCCGGGCTCGACACCGTACAGCTGGGGGCCGCCGTCGCCGCCGCGTCGACCGCCCGCCGCATCGACGTCTACGGCGTCGGGGCCTCCTCCCTCGTCGGCCAGGACCTGGCGCAGAAGCTGCTCCGGATCGGCCTCATCGCCCACGCCCACATGGACCCGCACCTCGCGGTGACCAACGCCGTGCAGCTGCGCAGCGGCGACGTGGCCATCGCGATCACCCACTCCGGCTCCACCGGCGACGTCATCGAGCCGCTGCGGGTCGCCTTCGACCGCGGGGCGACCACGATCGCGATCACCGGGCGGCCCGACGGGCCCGTATCGCAGTACGCGGACCATGTGCTGACCACGTCCACCGCGCGCGAGAGCGAGCTGCGCCCCGCCGCCATGTCGAGCCGCACCAGCCAGCTGCTCGTCGTGGACTGCCTGTTCATAGGCGTCGCGCAACGGACGTACGAGACCGCGGCGCCCGCCCTGGCCGCCTCCTACGAGGCGCTCGCGCACCGCCACACCCCCCGCACCCGCTGACCGCCCCGCCACCGGCCACGCACCACCCGTAGGCGTACGAGACCGAGAAAGCAGAGCCGCACCCATGACCTCCACCACCGATGCGAACCCCGACACCCCCGGCGCCACCGACACCCCCGGCTCCGCCGGCACGTACGGCGAACTCCGCGCCCAGCTGGCCACCCTCACCACCGAGGCGTTCCGCCCCGAGCTGGCCGAGATCGACCGGCAGTCCACGCGGGAGATCGCGCGGATCATGAACGGCGAGGACGCCACCGTCCCGGCCGCCGTCGCCGAGCGGCTGCCGCAGATCGCCGCGGCCATCGACGCCACCGCCGAGCGCATGGCCCGCGGCGGCCGGCTGATCTACGCGGGCGCGGGAACGGCGGGCCGCCTCGGGGTGCTGGACGCCAGCGAGTGCCCGCCCACCTTCAACACCGACCCGTCCGAGGTCATCGGCCTGATCGCGGGCGGCCCCTCCGCCATGGTCACGGCCGTCGAGGGCGCGGAGGACAGCAAGGAGCTGGCCGCCGCCGACCTCGACGGGCTGAAGCTGAGCGCCGACGACACGGTGGTCGGCATCTCCGCCTCCGGCCGCACGCCGTACGCGATCGGCGCCGTCGAACACGCCCGCGAGCGGGGCGCCCTGACCATCGGGCTCTCGTGCAACGCCGGCTCCGCGCTCGGCGCCGCCGCCGAACACGGCCTGGAGGTCGTCGTCGGCCCCGAGCTGCTCACCGGCTCGACCCGGCTGAAGGCGGGCACGGCCCAGAAGCTCGTCCTCAACATGATCTCGACGATCACGATGATCCGGCTCGGCAAGACGTACGGGAATCTCATGGTCGACGTCCGCGCTTCCAACGAGAAGCTGCGGGCCCGCTCCCGGCACATCGTCTCCCTGGCCACCGGCGCGTCCGACGCCGAGATCGAGGCCGCGCTCGCCGCCACCGACGGCGAGGTCAAGAACGCGATCCTGGTCATCCTCGGCCAGGTCGACGGCCCCACCGCCGCCACCCGCCTCACCGAGGCGGACGGCCACCTCCGCGCCGCCCTCGCGGCCGCACGCACCACCTGACCCACCCGGGTCCTCCGCCCCACCCCCCGCACAGCAAGGCACCGAGCACCATGGCCACAGAAGACAAGAACCGCGCCACCGCCGCCGCGATCCTGCCGCTCGTCGGCGGTGCCGCGAACGTCGCCACCATCGCCCACTGCATGACCCGGCTCCGCCTCGGTCTGCACGACCGGTCCCTCGTCGACGACGAGGCGCTGAAGGCCCTGCCCGCCGTCATGGGCGTCGTCGACGACGACACGTACCAGATCGTGCTGGGTCCGGGCACGGTCGCCCGGGTCACCCCGGAGTTCGAGCAGCTCGTCGACGAGGCCCGCGAGGCCGCGCCCGAACCGGCCCCCGAACCCGGTGCGGCCCCCGTCTCCGCCGAGGAACTGGCGGCCCAGGGCGCGGCGATCAAGGCCCAGCGGAAGGCGAAGAACGCCACCCCGTTCAAGCTGTTCCTGCGCAGGATCGCCAACATCTTCGTGCCGCTGATCCCGGCGCTCATCGGCTGCGGGATCATCGCGGGCCTCAACGGCCTGCTGGTGAACCTCCAGTGGCTGCCCGCCGTGACGCCCGCGCTGGCGGCGATGGCGTCGGGCTTCATGGCGCTGATCGCGGTGTTCGTGGGCTACAACACGGCGAAGGAGTTCGGCGGTACGCCGATCCTGGGCGGTGCGGTGGCGGCGATCATCGTCTTCCCGGGCGTCGCGAACATCGACGCCTTCGGCCAGACGCTCTCCCCCGGCCAGGGCGGTGTCCTCGGCGCGCTGGGCGCGGCGGTCCTCGCGGTGTACGTGGAGAAGTGGTGCCGCCGGTGGGTGCCGGAGGCGCTGGACGTCCTGGTCACCCCGACCCTGACGGTGCTGATCTCCGGCCTGGTGACGATCTTCGGCCTGATGTACGTCGCCGGCGAGGTCTCCTCCGCGATCGGCACGTTCGCCGACTGGCTGCTGTCCAACGGCGGCGCGGGCGCGGGCTTCGTGCTCGGCGGCCTGTTCCTGCCCCTGGTGATGCTGGGCCTGCACCAGGCGCTGATCCCGATCCACACCACGCTCATCGAGCAGCAGGGCTACACGGTCCTGCTCCCGATCCTCGCGATGGCCGGTGCGGGCCAGGTGGGCGCGGCCGTGGCCGTCTACTTCCGCCTCCCCCGCAACGAGTCGATCCGCCGCACCATCAAGTCCGCCCTCCCGGCGGGCCTGCTGGGCGTGGGCGAGCCCCTGATCTACGGCGTCTCGCTCCCCCTGGGCCGCCCGTTCATCACGGCGTGCGTCGGCGGCGCGTTCGGCGCGGGCTTCGTCGGCCTGTTCAACCAGCTCGGCGACACGGTCGGCTCGACGGCCATCGGCCCGTCCGGCTGGGCCCTGTTCCCCCTCCTCGACGGCAACCACGGCCTGGGCTCGACGGTCGCGATCTACGCGGGCGGCCTGCTCGTCGGCTACGTGGCCGGGTTCGTCGCGACGTACTTCTTCGGCTTCGGCAAGGACCTGCTGGCCGAGTTCAACGTCTCCCAGGAACCGGCCCCGTCCACGGTCGCCGCCAAGGGCAACACCCACCCCACCACCACTCCGGCCACCCCCGCCGGCCCCGACTCCGACGGCACGGACCCCGGCGCCTCCCCGGCCAAGGCCCCGGCCGGAGTCTGACCCCGCCCCGGCCCGCCCGGCACGCCCCCGGTCCTCGCCCCCGTCCCGGGGCGGGCCGGGGGCGTCCTGCGGACTAAGCCTCAGGTGCCGGTCCGTCCCGGTCTCCAGCCCGATACGCCCCAGGGGCCCCGCTGACTAGCGTCGACCCCATGCGTATAGGAATTCTCGGTACCGGAAATGTCGCCCGCGCCCTGGCCCACGGCTGGCGCGCCGCAGGACACGAGGTCCTCCTCGGATCACGTCGGCCCGACGAACGCACCGGCATCGGACTGCCCGTCGCCGGCCTCGACGAGACGGCCGCGCACGCGGAGGTGCTGGTCAACGCCACTCCTGGCGGAGTCTCCGTGGACCTGCTGCGCTCCATCGGAGCCCCGGCGCTGGCCGGCACCCCGCTGATCGACGTCGGGGTCGGGCTCTCCGACGACTTCAGCGAGCTGACCCACCCCAACAGCAGCCTGGGCGAGCTGATCCAGGAGGCCTTTCCCCTCACGCCCGTCGTCAAGACGCTCTGCACGATGGACTCCACCGCCATGACCTCCCCGGGCGAACTCACCGAGCCGGGCACGGTCTTCCTCTCCGGCGACGACGCCGGGGCCAAGCTCACCACCGGCCGGCTGCTCACGGACCTCGGGTGGCCGGAGTCCTCCCAGCTCGACATCGGCGGCATCACCACGGCGCGCGGCCAGGAGCACTTCGCGTTCCTCTTCATGGGGATCGCGGGCGGGGTGGGGTCCCACACCTTCAACATCAAGGTGGTCACCCGCCCGTAGGCGGACGCCCCCTGAGGCTGATGGCTGTCCCGACAGCCCTCAGCCGGCGGACCCCGGAAACTCCCCCGTCATCAGCTGCACGTCGAACCGGTCGATCAGCAGATACATCGGGACTCCCGCGCGGGCGTACGCGCGGTACTTCTTGGTGCGGTCCTCCCGCGCTTTCCCCCGCGAGGTGATCCCGACGACGAGCAACGCCTCCGATGCGTCCATCGGATCGCTGGTCTCCGGATCGGCCGCCGCGATTCCGCCCGGCCCCCCGTCCGGCCGGGGAAGAATGCACAGACATCCGCCGCGTGTAGGAAAAGCGTAAGCGGGAACCTGCATTTCCGGAGGTTGATAATCATGGTTCCCCTGCTTCTCGTTCTTCTGCTCGCCCTGGTTCTCTTCGGTGCCGGTTTCGCGCTCAAGGCTCTCTGGTGGATAGCCGTGATCGTGCTGGTGCTGTGGCTCATAGGATTCTTCGTCCGTCCCACCGCGAGCGGCGGCCGACGGGGCCGCTGGTACCGCTGGTAGTCCACTTCTGACCAGGATCCGCCGCTGACCGGCGGAAACGGGGGCGGGACCGGGGCAAGCGCCCCGGTCCCGCCCCCGTTTCTCCGTCCCGGAACACGACCGCACCGCCCAGGTGTACGCCGCCTCTCCCCGGGCACACGGAGTTCAGCGGAAATATCGTCCGGCCGACATATCGATGCCGCATATCCGATCCGCCACACGTATGAGCTGGGCGACCTTCGCGAAAGGAGCCATAATGAGCGACACCCTGTGGGGATATCAGCCGTCGAGCGGTCACACCGCGGGCGCCGATCTGACCGGCTATTCGGTCGAGGCGACCGACGGCAGCATCGGAAAGGTCGACAAGCACTCCGACGAGGTGGGTTCGGCCTATCTGCTCGTCGACACCGGGGTCTGGATCTTCGGCAAGGACGTCCTGCTGCCCGCGGGCACGGTGAAGCACATCGACACCGAGGAGCGGAAGGTCTACGTCGACCTCATCAAGGAACAGGTCAAGGACTCCCCGGAGTTCGACCGTCACCGGCAGGCCGATGACCCGGGCTACCACGAGCAACTGTCCGCGTACTACCTGGCGTACCGCATCATGTGACCCGGCGTGCGCCCCCGGACGGCGGCGGGCCCGGACCCGAGGAGGGGCCGGCCCCGCCGCCTCACGTGGTGTCCTGTGCGCAAGCGACACCAATAACGTGATCTTGCGGACGCCGGACCGCCGGGCCCGGCCAGGGCGGCTACCGGTCACCGGAACAGCGCGGCGACACCCCTCCGCCCGGCCTCAACGCGGCAACTGTCCCTCCCTGTTGATCTCCGTCACCCGGGCGCGCAACACCACTCCCGGTGACGGCGGCCGCACCGCCTCCGGCGGGCAGTCCCACTCCGGCCCGCCGCCGGGCGGCCGCAGCCGCACGTTCGGTCCGGACCGGCCCGTCACCCGGCCGACCCGCCCGTCCCGCGCGTCCACCACGAACCCGCCCGCCGCGGGCACCGGCTCGCACCCCTCACCCGTCATGACCGCTCTCCTTCTCCGCCAGCACCTCGGACAGCCGCAACGCGGTGTCGATGTTGCAGCGGCCCAGGTCGACCAGGGGCGTCGGTTCGTCACCCGCACACGAGACCGGATCGATCCGCAACGACGGCAGCTTCACCCCGGCCTCCGCCAGCCCTTGTCTCAGCTGCTCCACAGCGTCCTCCGCCACCCGCACGCGGTCCGCCGCCGCCCTGCGCCGCTCCATCGCTTCCATGCCGCACACCTTCCACTCTGAGTGATGGCCATGCATACCCAGCGTGTCCAACGCGCAGTGGGCCCGGAAGAGGCGCAGTTCGGGCAACCGTGTCGCCACTACCGACGGTTACCCGCGCACGGCTCGTCTGGAAGCGCTCTCAGAGCTGTCGGTGCCCGGCGCTAGGCTGTAGACGATCCGGCGGCGACACCGAGCACGCGCACAGCACCCCGCGCGGCCCGCACGCACCAGCCCGCGTACCGCCGCCCCCCTCGACGAGGAGCGAACGTCTTGCCCGAGCAGTCCCCCGGGTCCCGGCCCACCCTGGAAGCCGTCGCGGCACGTGCGGGGGTATCGCGGGCCACCGCCTCGCGGGTCGTCAACGGGGGCGACGGAGTCCGCAAGCCTCTCGTGGACAAGGTGCGGAAGGCGGTCGACGAGCTGGGCTACATCCCGAACCACGCGGCCAGGACCCTGGTGACCCGGCGGACGGGCGCGGTGGCCGTGGTCATCGCGGAGCCGGAGATACGGATCTTCTCCGACCCCTTCTTCTCCCAGCAGATCCGGGGCATCAGCAAGGAGTTGACCGCCCACGACACCCAACTCGTCCTGCTGCTGGTGGAGGGGCCCGGCGACTTCGACCGGATCGCGCGGTATCTGTCCGGCGGGCACGTCGACGGGGCGCTGGCGTTCTCGTTGCACACCGACGACCCGCTGCCCGCGATCACCCGGCGGGCGGGGATTCCCACGGTGTACGGGGGCCGGCCCAGCTGGACCGCCGACCCCGGGGACCAGGCCGTCCCGTATGTGGACGCGGACAACCGGGGCGGCGCGCGGGTGGCCGTGCGGTATCTGAGGGACCTCGGGCGGGAGCGGATCGCGCACATCGGCGGACCGCCCGACCAGACCTCGGCGATGGACCGCCTGGACGGCTACCGGGACGTCCTGCCGGACGTGGACCCGACGCTCGTCGCCCAGGGCGCGTTCACCGTGGAGAGCGGGGCGCGGGCGATGGCGGAGCTGCTGGAGCGGCGGCCCGATCTGGACGCGGTGTTCGTGGCGAACGACCTGATGGCGTCGGGTGCGTTGCGCGTGCTGCGGGAGCGCGGAGTGGCCGTGCCGGAGCAGGTGGCGATCGTCGGGTTCGACGACATGGACTCGGTGGCCGGGACCACCGATCCGCCGCTGACCACGGTCAACCAGGACATCGAGGCGCAGGGCCGGCTGATGGCCCGCCTGCTGCTGCGCGGCCTGGACCGGGAGCGTACGGGCGACGGCCCGGCACCCGACTCGGTGATCACCCCGACGACACTGGTGCGACGGGCCTCCGCCTGAGGGCCGAGGGCCGGGAGGCTGAGGGCAGGCGGGCTGAGGGCCGGGAGGCTCAGGCCCCGCCGGCCCGTACTCACACAGGAGCGCCCACACAGGAGTGCGGCGAGCCTCCGCCCTGAGGAGCCGGAGACCCGCCGCACGCATCGTGCCCGTACGGTCACGTCCTTACACGCGACACGTACAGATCCCGCCACTTATCCGTACGGGATCGCGCGATCTACACGTACGGGATCTTCAGGACGGCCGCGTCCGTGCCGGTCTGCACCTGGGACGTGCCGTTGCCGAGCGCGTTCCAGATCTCCAGGCGGACCGTGCCGTTCCTGAGTTCGCCCAGGCTCCCGGTGACGGCCCGCGTGCCGGACGCCTGCGTGTACTCCTCCCACCCGTTGACCGGGTCGGTCGCGAAGTAGCGGAACGTCTCGGCCCGGTCGAACGTGCCGTCGCCGGTGAGGTCGTAGCTGACCCGGACCTGCGGGGCGAGCCCGACCTTCGTGCCCGCGTCCACCCGGAGGCGGAACGCGGTGGCCGCGCCGGAGGCGACCTTGCCGTTGACCTTCTTCACCTCGTAGACGGTCGGCCGGTACGGGGTGCCGTCCCGGTTGACGCCGTCGGCCGAGGCGATGGTGTCCGTGCCCGCCGGGTCGGTGGTGGCGGTGGTGAGGACGCCGCCGGACTTGAGGCGGAAGGTGTTGCCGGTCGGCGGGTCCGGGTCCGGGCCGGGGTCGCCGCCGCCGGGGCCCGTGCTCGTGGCCGTCGAACGGGCGGGTACGGACAGGGTCTTGCCGTCGGAGAAGGTGACCGTACGGGCGGTGGAGCCGTGGTTGTGGGCGGTGTAGGTGCGGACGCCGTCCTTCGAGAAGACGGCGGAGGTGGGCAGGTCGCCGCTGACCGTCATGTCGGGCGCGCCGACCGTGTTCAGGGTGTTGATCCAGTGGTAGGTGTGCGCCTTGGACTCACCCTGCTCCGGCTCGTAGTTCCCGTTCACCCCGTCCCACTTGGCCTTCGCCGCCGCCGGGTCCGACAGCGACTCGAACTGCCAGAGCAGGTCGCGCCACTCCTGCGCGGGGCCGCCGTTCTCCCGCTCCATCTCGGCGATGTTCCGCTTGATGGCCGCCTTCTCGCGGGCCAGGTGGAGTGAACCGCCGGTCACCGGAAGGACGTTGATGCCGTGGATCTCCTCCGGGTTGGCGGTCCACCAGGTCGAGTACGCGCCGCCGCTGCCCCAGACCATGCCGACCGTGTCGTGGCCGAAGGAGGCGGGGAAGACCTGCTGCGAGGCGTCGAACCAGTACTGGGTGATCGCCTCGGACTCGGTGGTCAGCAGGAAGCTGCCCAGGTCGCGGAGGTTGGTGTCGCCGGTGGCCGCGCCCCAGAGGACGAGTCCCGCGCTGAGGTTGATGGACTCGGAGGAGGACTCCTGGTTGTTGCCCGCCGCGAAGCCCTGGTGGCCGGAGGCCCAGCTGTGGCCCGCGTACACGTCGAAGCCGCGCAGGAACGGGTAGGCGGAGTCGGTGCGGCTGGCGTTGGCGGTGTCGCGGATCAGGTGCTTGATCATCGTGCCCCACGCGGAGTCCGCGGCCCAGGCCTGGTCGTACTGGGCGATGATCGCCGCCGCGTAGACGTAGTAGCTGTAGTGGAAGTGGTGGTCGTTGAGCTCGGTGTCGCTGCCGTACGAGGCCGGGTAGCCGGTGAGGGTCTTCCAGTCCTTGTCGTAGCTGAACTCACTGGCCCCGCCCGCCGTGAACCACTCCTGGAGTCGGCCCTTCATCAGGCCGAGGAGCTTGTCGCGGGTGGCGGTCTGGCCGATCTGGTCGGCGACGGGCACCAGCTGGGCGAGGCGGCCGAGCGCCTTGCCGGTCCAGTAGGTGTCCGCGGCCCCCGAGAACGGGTCGGAGGCGTTCGCGACCTCGTTGAGATAGCCGGCCAGCCGGGCCTTGTCGACCCCGCTGGAGGCGGGCAGCGCGGGCACGACGCCGTTGTTCTTCTGGCTGGTGGTGAAGGAGGCGGACTCGCGCACCTTCATCGTGCCGCGCGGTGAGACGTACGTGTACGGGGTCAGCGCGTCGGTGGTGTGCAGCCACTGGTGGCGGTAGAGGGCCTGGAGGGTGCCGCGTTCGGTGCCCTCCTTGGCCTCGGTCGTCAGGCTGTAGGTCGCCCGCACGTTGCCGCCGGTGGACTGCCAGGCCACCTGGGAGCCGGTGACGAAGCTGAAGGCGTACTTCCGGTAGGTCGCGAGCGCGTCCGTGGAGGGCAGCACGGCGAGCGAGAAGTAGTCCTTCCCGCCGAGTCCCGCGGTGATCGCGGTGCCGGAGACGTTCCAGTCGCTGCCGGTCGGGGCGAAGAGGGCGTAGTGGTGCCCGGCGACGGTGATGCCGAGGACGTTGCCCTGGTCGGAGAAGACCGTGGGCGTGGAGGCGGTGGTGATGCGGGCGTCGCCACCGGAGCCCTTGGCGTACACGAAGGGCATGCCGTGGCCGATGGTGGCCCGGAAGGTGCGGGAACCGTCGGCCCAGTAGGGCGTCACCGTCCAGTCGGACCAGGCGTCGGCCTTGGTGTCGGGCGAGTTCAGGCCGCTGAGGCCGACGGTGAGGTCGGCCTTGTGGGCGTACTCGTACTGACGGCCGTCGCCGACGATCGCCGGCGTGGTCGGATAGCCGACCTCCAGGCCGGAGGCCTTGGCCTGGTAGGTGAGCGGGTGGCCGTACATGGGGGTGCTGTACGGGTTGTCGCCGTAGCGCTGGTAGGCGAGCGAGGACCACCAGTCGTTGGTCGGGACCGGCTTGTCCCGCGCGGCGGTGGTGACCTTGGGAGTGACGGGCGCGCCGGTGTTGGTGGTCGGGCCCGAGGTTCCGGCGGGGCGGGTGTCGGAGTAGCTGCCGGCGCCGGCGGGGATGGTGGCGGCGGCAGCGGGCGATGCGGCGGGGCCCAGGCCCACGGCGGCCACGGCGATGGCGAGGAGCGTCGCCGCGGCGGGTCTGGAGGCGAGTCTGGGGAGGGAGGTTCGCACGAGCAGCACCTCGATCATGGGGGGGAAGAGCGCTTTCGAGAGCGCTCTCAAGTGCCAAGGAACGTAAAACTCCTGAAACGTAAGTGTCAAGAGAACGCACACGGACGGCAGTTGGACGGCTCCCGGGTGCGACCCCAAGCTGTTATGCGTTCGAGTCTTGACGGGGCGGGGGTGGTGGGGGACGCTCCAGACGCAGGTTTTGAGAGCGCTCTCAAGGCGCTCGGTTCATCCCGAAGCCAAGGGAGCTTCCCATGCCCATCGCCCGAGCCGCCAAGAGAGCCACCGCCCGCCTCGGCGCGGTCGTCCTCGCCGGGGCCCTCCTCGCCGCCTGTGGATCAAGCGACTCGTCGGACTCCTCCGACAGCGCGGGCGGAAAGGTCACACTCAACGTGGACCTCTTCGGGTCCTTCGGCTTCAAGGAGGCCGGGCTGTACGAGGAGTACCAGAAGCTCAACCCGGACGTGACGATCAAGCAGAGCGACACCCAGGACGAGGCGGACTACTGGAAGTCGCTGCAGACCCGCCTCGCGGGCGGCGGCGGTCTCGCGGACGTGCAAGGGGTCGAGGTGGGCCGCATCGCGTCGGTCACCCAGCAGCAGGCCGACAAGTTCCAGGACCTGAAGGAGTTCGGGGCCGACAAGCTCAAGGGCGAGTTCGCCGAGGCCAAGTGGTCGGCGGCGACCACGAAGGACGGCAAGATCCTCGGCCTCGGCACGGACGTCGGCCCCGAGGCGATGTGCTACCGCACCGACCTCTTCAAGCAGGCCGGGCTGCCCACGGACCGCGAGGAGCTCGCGAAGAAGTGGGCCACGTGGGACGGCTACCTGGAGCTGGGCAAGCAGTACAAGAAGAAGGCCCCCGCCAAGAGCGCCTGGCTGGACAGCGTCGGCTCGCTCTACGGGATCATGATCGGCCAGGAGAAGGAGCGGTACTACGACGCCTCCGGCGAGCTGATCTACGAGAAGAACCCGGCGGTCAAGGAGGCCTGGGACACCTCCGTGGAGGCGGCCGAGGCGGGCCTGAGCGCCAAGCTCGACCAGTGGTCCCCGCAGTGGAACCAGGCGTTCGCGGCCGGTTCGTTCGCGACGATCCCGTGCCCGGCCTGGATGCTCGGCTACGTCAAGGGCCAGGCCGGCGACGCGGGCAAGGGCAAGTGGGACATCGCCAAGCTCCCCGGCGGCGCGGGCAACTGGGGCGGCTCGTACCTCTCCATCCCGCGTGCGGCCAAGCACAAGGAGGAGGCGTACAAGCTGATCGAGTGGCTGACCGCTCCCGAGCAGCAGGCGAAGGTCTTCCAGAAGCAGGGCAACTTCCCGTCCTCGACGGGCGCCATCGAGACGATCGCGGACGCCAAGGACGAGTACTTCTCGGGCGCCCCGATCGGCCAGATCTTCGGTGACGCGGCCAAGGAGTCCCCGGTCCAGGTACTGGGTGTGCACGACCAGAACGTGATGCAGCAGATCACGAACGCGCTGAGCGAGGTCGAGCGCAAGGGGACGTCGTCGGACAAGGCGTGGCAGACGGCGAAGAAGGGCGTGGACAACGTGATCGGCTGACGCCGCCCACCACTGTCCCCCTCTCCTCCTCCCGCCTCCCTCCCCGGGGCCGGCCCGCCCCGCGCACAGCGGCGGTCCGGCCCCACCCCCGTACCCCTCCCCCGGCGCCTCTCCTCCGCACCCTGCCCGCTCCCGATCCCGAAGGGCCGCACCGTGTCCCTCACCGCCACCGCGAAGGCCGGGCCCCGCCCGTCCGGAACCGGGTCCGGCCCCGACGACGGCCGGGCCGCCGCCCTCCGGCGCACCTGGCGCAAGGCCTCCCCGTACGCCTACATCGCCCCCTTCTTCACCCTGTTCCTGGCCTTCGGGCTCTTCCCGCTCCTCTACACGGCGTTCGTCTCGCTCTACCGGGTCGAGCTCCAGACGAGCGGCGAGATGGAGTGGCGGGGCATCGCCAACTACACGGCGCTGTTCACCGACGAGTACTTCTGGATCTCGCTGCGCAACACGTTCACGATCGGCGTGCTGTCCACGGTCCCGCAGCTCGCGATGGCACTCGGCCTCGCCCACCTGCTCAACTACAAGCTGCGCGGCCGGACCTTCATCCGGACGGCGATCCTGCTCCCGTACGCGACGTCGGTGGCCGCGGCCACGCTCGTCTTCGCACAGCTCTTCGGCCGCGACTTCGGGCTGATCAACTACGTGATCGGGCTGGTCGGCTTCGACCCGGTGGACTGGCAGACCGGCACGGTCGCCTCGCAGATCGCGGTCTCCAGCATCGTGATCTGGCGCTGGACCGGATACAACGCGCTGATCTATCTGGCGGGCATGCAGTCGATCCCGCACGAGCTGTACGAGGCGGCGGAGATGGACGGGGCTTCGCGCTGGCGGCAGTTCATCCACGTGACGCTGCCCGGACTCCGCCCCACGATCGTCTTCACGGTGATCATCTCGACGATCGGCGCGACGCAGCTCTTCGGCGAGCCGCTGCTGTTCGAGGGGTCGATCTCCGGCGGCATCTCGCACCAGTACCAGACCCTCGGCCTGTACATGTACGAACAGGGCTGGGGCTTCTTCCACCTGGGCCGGGCCGCGGCCATCGCCTGGGTGATGTTCGTCCTGATCGTGGTGCTCGTCGGGGTCAACGCCCTGATCGCGCGCCGCCGTTCACGCAAGGAGGCCGGCCGATGACCGCGCTCGCCGCACCGCCGACCGCGCCCGGCAAGGGCCGCCCGCCGCAGGACCCGCCGGGCAGGCGGGCCCGCAGGGTGGGCAAGGGGGGCGCGGGCCGGACGATGAAGGGCGGCTGGCTCTCCTACCTCATCCTCGGCTTCGCGCTGCTGATCTCCGCCTTCCCCTTCTACTGGACGATCGTCGCGGCCAGCCGGTCCAACGCGGACCTGGCGCAGGTCCCGCCGAGCCTGCTGCCCGGACCGAACCTCATCAAGAACTTCGACGCGGTACTCGAAGAGGCCGACATCGGCAAGGCCCTGCTGAACTCGCTGATCGTGTCCGGTTCGATCACGCTCGGCACGGTCCTGTGCTGCACGCTGGCCGGATTCGCCTTCGCCAAGCTGAAGTTCCGGGGCCGGGGCGCGCTGCTGACGCTGACGATCGGGACGATGATGATCCCGCCGCAGCTCGGCGTGATCCCGCTCTTCATGCTGATCGCCGAACTCCAGTGGGTGAACCAGCTCCAGGCGGTGATCCTGCCGGGTCTGGTCTCGGCGTTCGGGGTGTTCTTCATGCGCCAGTACCTGGTGCAGTCGCTGCCGGACGAGCTGATCGAGGCGGCCCGGGTGGACGGGGCGTCGACGGCCCGGATCTTCTGGTCGATCGTGATCCCGATCGCGCGGCCGGGGATGGCGGTGCTCGGGATGCTCACGTTCATGACGGCGTGGAACGACTTCTTCTGGCCCATCATCGCGCTGTCCTCGCAGGAACCGACCGTGCAGGTCGCGTTGCGTCAGCTCGGCGGCGGTTACGTCAACGACCAGTCGGTGATCATGGCCGGCACGCTGCTCGGCACGCTGCCCGTGCTGCTGGTCTTCGGCCTGCTGGGCCGGCAGATCGTCGGCGGCATCATGCAGGGCGCGGTCAAGGGCTGACGTCGTACGCCGCCCCGCCCTGCCGGGAACCGCCCTGCGGGAACCGCCCTGCGGGGACCACCCTTCCCTGCCCCGCCCTGGGGACCCTGCCCCGCCCCTCCTACGGGCCCCCGCCCCTCCCTCACCTCTGGAGTGTCAGTCTCATGACCGCTGTCGATGCCCGTCCGGCGACCTCCACGGAGCCCCGCCCCGAGACCGCGGCGGAACTCCGCTTCCCCACCGCGTTCCGCTGGGGGACCGCCACCGCCGCCTATCAGATCGAGGGCGGAGCCACCGAGGACGGCCGTACGCCGTCCATCTGGGACACCTTCAGCCGGACGCCCGGCAAGGTGCGCAACGGCGACACCGGCGACATCGCCGCCGACCATCTGCACCGGATGCCGGACGACGTACGCCTGATGAAGGAACTGGGCGTCACCGACTACCGGTTCTCCGTCTCCTGGCCCCGGGTCCAGCCGACCGGCCGGGGCCCGGCCGTGGAGCGCGGCCTGGACTTCTACCGCCGCCTGGTGGACGAGCTGCTGGCGGCCGGGATCAGACCGGTCGCCACGCTCTACCACTGGGACCTGCCGCAGGAGCTGGAGGACGCGGGCGGGTGGCCGGAGCGGGACACGGCACACCGGTTCGCGGAGTACGCGGGCCTGGTGGCCGGGGCGCTGGGCGACCGGGTGGAGACCTGGACGACGCTCAACGAGCCCTGGTGCGCCGCGTTCCTCGGGTACGGGAACGGGGTCCACGCCCCCGGCCGGACCAGCGACCTCGCGGCCCTGCGCGCCGCCCACCACCTGAACCTGGCGCACGGCGCGGGCGCCCGCGTCCTGCGCGGCCTTCTGCCGGACACCGCCGAGATCTCCCTCACCCTGAACCTGCACGCGCTGCGCCCGCTGGCGGACACGGAGGCGGACCGGGACGCGGTGCGCCGGATCGACGCGGTGGCGAACCGGATCTTCCTGGACCCGGTCTTCCACGGCCGGCTGCCGCAGGACCTGGTCGAGGACACGGCGGAGGTGACGGACTGGTCGTTCGTCCGGGACGGCGACCTGGAGGTGACGTCGACGCCGATCGACTCGCTGGGCATCAACTACTACTCCCCCAGCGTGGTTTCGGCGGGCGCGTCGGAGTCCCCGTCCCCGTGGGCGGGCGCGGAGCGGCATGTGGCGTTCACCCCGGCGGCCGGCCCGCGCACCGCGATGGACTGGCCGGTCGACGCGAACGGTCTGTACGAGCTGCTGACCCGCCTCCGCGACGAACTCCCCGCCGTTCCGCTGCTGGTGACGGAGAACGGGGCGGCGTACGACGACTACGCCGACCCGGAGGGCGCGGTCCACGACCCGGAGCGGGTGGCGTACCTGGACGCCCACCTGACGGCCGTGCACCGGGCGATCACGGACGGGGTGGACGTACGCGGGTACTTCCTGTGGTCGCTGCTGGACAACTTCGAGTGGGCGTACGGCTACAGCAAGCGGTTCGGCATCGTGCACGTCGACTTCGCGTCCCAGCGCCGCACGGCGAAGGACAGCGCGCGGTGGTACGCGGAGGTGATCGCGCGGGGTGGGCTGGAGCGCTGAACCGGGGGCGGGGCGGCTGATGGCCGGTTACCGGTACCGGCTACCGGTCGCACGTCACGGATGACCGGTTACGGGCTACGGGCTACGGGCTACGGGCTACGGGCTACGGGCTACGGGCTACGGGCTACCGATAGCGGGTTACACAGGGGCTCGGGGCGGCACGCGCCCCGAGCCCCGACGCGTGTCCGGGACATACCCGGCTGGGTGCCCGGCCGCACGGTACGGGCCATGAGAGTTTTCTCCCGGAATCAGCGGGGCTAATTTCGGCCGGATGAATCACCGGTGAAGTCCCGCGCGCCGACGAGCAACGGGCCCGACCGGTGACGGAGCGCCCGCATGGCGCGAAGAGGCCGTGGGAGTACGGCCCGCAACGCGCCCCCGGAACGCGCCGGGGCCCGGAGCCGACGGAACGAGGCTGCTCAGCCGAGGGGTGGGCCGGAGTCTGTCCGGGCCGGTGAGCCGGGCGGCGGCCCGTCGGCACGGTCGGCCCCGGCCGCCCGCCCGGCCGATCCCCGGACGCCGAGCGCTCGCGCGCCCACCACCGGCACCCCTGATGCAACTTGGCGCGAACGCGTGGCCTCCAACAGAGCCCGCTCCGTAAGCCTCTTGACCTCCAGACCCCCATCCGTATGGTCTAGACCAAGCAGTGAGAGGCAGTCGGCGGTGGTGTTCACACGCCGCCCCTGCCTCGCCCACGTACCCGGCCAGGCGCGTTCTCCCCTCCCATCCACACCGTCCAGATCCTCCTGATCCGCCAGCCGAGGAGAACCCATGAGCAGCCAGAGAACGCCGGCCGCAGTGCTGGGGACGGAGTACGGCCGGGCGCCGGGCGCCACAGGCGGCAGCCACCGCATCACCGTCGGCGTGCCGCACGCCCGGATCGCCGCCAACGGCTGACAAACAGGCTGACAACAGCCCCCCGGGGCGACGGGCCCGAACGAGAGGCCCCGTCACCCCGTGCGCCGAAGCGACAGAGCCGACGCTTCCCGCACACGCCCCACAGGCGCCCGCGCACCCGCGCGGGCCGCCCATGCACGCTTTCCCACCCCCACGGACACAGCGGGAGATCGCACATGAGGAGCCACATCGCCGAGCCGAGCCTCCCCCCGCCCGGCAGCGCACCTGCACATCCCGCCCACAAAGCGGAGTTCGGACGCGAGCGTCCGACGGCAGCCGGCGCACGCGCCCTTCGACGGCTGGCCGACCACGTCAACACACACGCCCTGGCCCTGCTGAGGCTGACGGTCGGGATCGTCTTCCTCGGCTTCGGCGTCCTGAAGCTGTTCCCCTCGGCCAGCCCCGCGGAGCAGATGGCCGTGGACGCGGCCACGAAGATGACCCTGGGTCTCGTACCGGAGACGGTGCTGCTGCTCTCCCTCGCGGCACTGGAGACGGCCATCGGGATCGGCCTGATCACCGGTGGCCGCCTGCTGCGTCCCGCCCTCGTCGCGTTCTTCCTCCACATGGGCGGGGTCTTCTCGACCCTCTTCCTCCTCCCCGACGCGATGTGGCAGCCCCACTCCCCCGCGCCGACCATGGAAGGGCAGTACGTCGTCAAGAACGTGGTCCTGGTGGCCGTGTGCCTGGTCGTGGCGGCCGACGCGTGGGGAAGCAGGTCCAGGTCGTCACGGCGGCCGGACGGGCCCGACCGCGAACAGCGGTAGGACCGGCACGCGCACAGGCCCGCCGCCGTCCTGAACGACGGACGGAGCGGGCTCTTGTCTCCGGATTCCGCAGGGATCAACCATCAAGTCGGCCCTCGCCCCCGCCCCTGTACTCGGGAAAGAGGACCACCGCCCCACCGTGCCACGCGCACCCGCACGGTGGGGTTTCCTGATCGACCGGCCCCGGGCGGGCCGCCCCCGGTCGTCGTGGTCTCCGCCGTGTCAGTCCGCCTTGACGCGTCGGATGATCCCTCCGTCGAAGTCAGAGATGAGCATCCCACCGGTCCGGTAAGCACCGTTGGCATAGATCAATATCGCCGCCTGCCCGTCGTACCAATCGAAGATCACGTAGGTGTCATCGGGGTTGGGCTCCAGCACACCCAGTTCGGTATGGGCGATGCGGAGGAGGCGGGGCAGGGCATCCCAGTCGACCCGGTCGAGGTCCAGCAGGTGATGGCCTTTCAGAATGCCCACATTGCCCTGAAGAGTGCCCTGGCCGTGCTCGTACGAGAAATTGTCGAACACCTTTTTGCCCGGCACTATCTCTTTGTCCAGAGGCGCATGGCCCGAAGCCCGGTCCGGGCGCAGGTCGAACATGGGGAGCACCTTGGTCCCCCCTGTCAGCGCCTCCATCTTCTTGAGGACTCTCCGGGCGCCGGCGGGGGTGAGCAGATCGGTGTCCTCTTTGGGCGAGGGAGTGGGCGAGGGAGTGGGGCTGGAGGACGGGGAGGCGGAAGGACCGGCCGTGGGTGTGCGGACGCCGGAGGGCGTGGACGAGGCCCCGGCGGACGGCTTGTCGTCACCGCCGAAGGCCGGTGCGTACTCCCTGGCCAGCAGCCCGATCACCAGAGCGCCCAACAGGGCCGCCGGGAGCACGACGCGTCGACGGGACCGTCCGGCGGCACCCGTACCGTGCACGGGGGGCTGGCTCGTCTCCGCACCGGAACCCCCCGCGCCATCGGTCCCGCCGTCCGGTGGCGGGCCGGTGCCGGGCTCCAGCGCGGCAGGCGGCTCGGGGCCGTCATGCACCGGCCCGGCGGCGTCGGGACCGGGGTCGTCGCTCGCGGGCGGCCCAGAGGCAGGGCCGGAGGCGGGGGAAGGGGCGGCAGGGGCCGCCGGCTCCGTGGGCGTGTACGGAACCGCGGCCGGGGCCTCGGCGGCCGTCTCGGCGGGGCCGACCAGTACGGGTGACGCGGCGACGATGCCGTCGACGACCGTCGTGACACGAACACCGGCGGCCTGCGCGAGGAGTTGGTCGAGGGACTCCGCGTCGGGCCGGGAGGCGACGTCCTTGACGAGGACGGACCGCAGCACGGGGCCGAGGGAGCCCGCCCGCCGGGGCGGCGGTACGTCCTCCTCCAGGATCGCGGCCAGCGTGGCGAGGGTGGACGAGCGGTGCATCGGGTGGTGCCCCTCGACCGCGACGTACAGCATCATCGCCAGGGACCACAGGTCCGAGGACGGATCGTCGTCATGGCCGCGCAGGCGTTCCGGGGCCATGTAGTCGGGTGAGCCGATGAGTTCGCCGGTGTTGGTGAGGCTGGTGGCCTCACGCACGGCGGCGATGCCGAAGTCGGTGAGCAGGGGCGTGCCGTCGGCACGCACCAGTACGTTGCCGGGCTTCACGTCACGGTGCAGAATGCCCGCGCCGTGCGCGGCCCGCAGCCCGGCCAGCACGCCCCGGCCCAACCGCGCCGTCTCGGTGGGCGTGCACGGCCCGCGCTCCAGCCGGTCCTGGAGCGAGCCGCCGGAGATCAGCTCCATCACCAGCCAGGGGTGCGCCACCTCGGCCGAGCTCACGATGTGGTGGATCGTCACCACGTTGGGGTGGCTGATCCGGGCCAGTGAGACGGCCTCGCGCAGCACACGCCTGCGCAGCATCTCCGCCGCGTCGGGACGCAACCGCAGCAACTCCGGATCCGGCGGGCGCACCTCCTTCAGCGCCACGTCCCGGTGCAGGACGACGTCGCGCGCCCGCCACACCAGCCCCATTCCGCCGCCGCCGAGCCGCTCCAGCAGTTCGAAGCGCTCGTCGATCACACTTCCCTCGGATCCCGCAGTCATGGGCGGAACAGTACGGCACGGATTGATCACGTCTCCGTGGTTCCGATTACCGCCGAACTCGCTTACTGCACACACTCGTTGCCTCTGTCCATTCCGGTCCCGAGCAGCCCCGCCGCCACGTATGCGGCCCGAATCCAACGCCGTCTTATGGAACCGAATCGCCGGGACAGGACCCGGACATTCACAAGATCATTCAAGAACGATCCCGCCCTAACGTCGTGGTGGTCAGCAGGAAGCACCGCAAACGACACACCGCTGGAGCTCACGATGCGCACGCGTCTCGCCACCCGTTCCGCCCGTCTCGTCCTGGCCGCCGCTGCCGTGACGGCTCTCGCCGCCACCACCGCCTGCGGGCCCGAGGACCCCGCGGAGAACGGCGCGGCCGCCCCCACCGCCGCCTCCTCCCCCGCCGAGGGCGAAAAGGGTGAGTCCCCTTCCGGGGAGAGCGCCACCGGCGACGACAGCACGCCGGCGAGTGGCTCCGAGTCCAGCGGCGGCACCGACGACACGGGCGAATCCAGCACCGGCGACAAGAGCGGCTACGGCCAGTCCTGCGGCACCAACGACCTGGACCTCACCGTGACGTGGGAAGCCCAGCCGTTCAGCCACTACCTGATCACCGCCAAGGCCAAGTCCGGCATCACCTGCTACCTGAACGTCAACACCCCCAGCGTCTCCTTCGGATCCGGCGCGGACGGCGTCGCCTCACCCGTGGGCCAGGGCGGCGAAGACCCCATCAAGCTCTCCGGCTCGTCCGTCGCGTACGCCGGTATCAACGTCAAGTCCACGGAGGGCGAAGGCGGCAAGCAGTTCGAGCACGTCATCATCGCCACCACCGAGGAAGACCCCGACCCCGCCCAGGTCGAGCTCCCGGACACGGCCACGGTGGACAAGCCGCTCGTCTCGAACTGGTCGACCAAGCGCAACGAGACGGCCCCCAGCATCATCTGACGGACCGGACGCGCCATGCGCGCACCCGACACGCGCGCACCCGACACACGCGCACTCGACAGGCGCCCGCCGAACGCCGCGTCACACCACATGAATCACGTGCTTGCCCCGCACCCCGCCCGCCTCCAGGGCGCGGTGGGCGGCGGCGATCTCCGCCAGCGGGTGGACCGTGTCGACGACGGGTCGCAGGTCTCCGCGTTCCACGTAGGCGGCCAGCTCGGCGAGCAGGTCGTGCTTCGGGTTGCCGCTGAAGAAGCGGACCCGTCGGCCTCCTTGAACGGCCGAGCCCACGATGTAGCCGATGCTCCGGACCGGACGATCGATGTCGAACGCGATGGACACCAACCGACCGTCGGCCGTCAACCGTTTCTGCAGCGCTCGGTGTTCGGTGCCTACCGTGTCCAGGATGACGTCGTAACGGTCCAGGCCGGCCAGAGGTGTCGCCCGGTGGTCCAGCGCCTCGTCCGCGCCCAGGTCACGGACGAAGCCGAGGTTCTTCGCGCTCGCGAGACCGGTGACGTGCGCGCCGAGGGCCTTGCCGAGCTGGACGGCGACGCTGCCGACGCCGCCGGAGGCCCCGCGCACGAGGAGGCGTTCGCCCGCCCGCAGACGGGCCTTGTCGCGAAGGGCGGTGAGGGAAGTGGTGCCGCCGGCCAAGAGCGAGACGGACTCGGTCAGGGTGACGTTCTCGGGGGCGTACGCGATCTGGCGCGGGCGGACCGAGACGTACTCGGCCGCGCTGCCGAAGGTGCGCCCCAGGAGGCCCCAGACCCGGTCTCCCGCTCGCAGCCCGGTGTCCGAGGCGTCCACTTCGGCGACCTCGCCCGCGAAGTCGAGGCCGGTCCGCTGCGGGAAGCGGCGGCCGGTGACCAGGCGGACCTTCCCGGCGCGGCCGTGCAGCTCGCCGCCGTTGACGCTCGCCGCGTGGACCCGGACCAGCACGTCGCCCGGCCCGCGTACCGGCACCCGCACCCGGCCCTCGTAGAGGACCTCGGGCGGACCGTAGCTGTCGTAGAGCGCAGCGCGCATGTCGTTCACGGTGGAGATTCCTGTCCTGTTCCGTCGGTGTGCAGTACGTCCTCTTCGCCTTCCTCGCACTCCACGGTAGGCGGCTAAACGGAAGACCCCCTCCATTTACCCTAAAGTGAGAGACATGCCGGCTCAGCCTTCTCACAACCCGCCGCCGACCGGTTCGGGCCCTGCCACCGACGCCCTCCGGGCGGACGCCCGGGAGAACCGGGAGCGCATCCTGCGGGCCGCCCGCGAGGCGTTCGCGCTGCACGGCATCGACGTGCCGATCAGCGCGATCGCGCGGCGGGCGGGGGTCGGCGTCGCCACCCTCTACCGGCGCTTCCCCACCCGCGCCTCGCTGATCACCGAAGCGTTCGCCGAGCAGCGCGCCGAATGCGTGGGCGTACTGGACGAGGCGCTGGAGGACCCGGACCCGTGGCGCGGCTTCTGCACGGTTTTCCTGAAGGTATCCGCGATGCAGGCCGCCGACCGGGGCTTCACCCACGCGTTCCTGTCCCGTTTCCCGGGCGGGACGGCTTACGCCGGGGAGCACGACCGGGCGGAGGAAGGGCTCGCGCTGCTGGTACGGCGGGCACAGGAGGCGGGAGCGCTGCGCCCGGACTTCGACGTCTCCGACGTGGTGCTGGTACTGCTGGCCAACAGCGGCGTGGTGAACGGGACAGGCCCGGAAGCCGCCGCAGCCTCCCGCCGGCTGGTCGGCTACCTGCTGGAGTCCTTCCGGGCGACGCCCTTGAACCACCCGCTCCCACCGGTCGCGGGGCTGGAGTTGGACCGGCTCCATCAAGCGCCGGGGTGAACATCCGTCCCCTGACGGCACCCAGTCCTCCACGTCTGGCCCGAACCGGCCGATCAGCCTACTTGACACCGGAATTGACCGAGCATCGCCTGTTGGGCTGACCCTTTCGGGAGGGAGGAGCGGCGGCATGGGCAGACGCTCCCAGCCTGCCTCCTCCTCCGAAGGCGATCCGCCCCGCCCACCTCCCCGTCAGGAACGTCAGCGCGACGAGTCTCGTCACCGGTGCGGTTACACGACAGCGACCAGCCGGTGGCGTTCAGCGGGGCTGTTATCTGGGCTCTGCCCGAAACGCCCGGCGATAGGCGCCCGGCGTCGTGCCCAGGGTGCCGAGGAAGCGCCTGCGGAGGTTGGTGGCCGAGGAGAGCCCGACGCGGCGGGCGACGGTGTCCACCGGGAGATCGGAGGACTCCAACAGCTGTCGGGCCGCGACGATCCGCTGGGCGAGGAGC
This sequence comes from Streptomyces sp. rh34, assembly GCF_002551245.1. Lineage (GTDB taxonomy): Bacteria > Actinomycetota > Actinomycetes > Streptomycetales > Streptomycetaceae > Streptomyces. Next base: position 39,024 of record NZ_NTGZ01000008.1, on the reverse strand, counting down.
CACCACCCCGGGCTGGTGCCGAGCTGCTCGGTGAAGCGGCGGGCCAGGGTTCGAGCGGAGCAGCCGGATAACGTCGATCGAGACACTGGGCGGGACTCCGACGGCCGACGAGGCTTGCCCCATGAGGCCACAGACGGCACAGACGGCACAGACGGCACAGACGGCACAGACGGCACAGACGGCACAGACGGCACAGACTACTCGGTGCGGGCGGGCGGGCGGGCAGCTGCCCGGCTATGTGTGGTCCGCCGTGCACGACGCCCCCACACGTGAACTCTTCCCCGGCATTCGGCTGCGCCCCCTGTGGAGTGGCGAGAACGGCGCGCAGGCACACGTCCTGGAGATGGATCCGCACACGTGCTGGGAGGGTGTCGACGTCCACGAGCCGGGGCCGGAAGAGGTCTTCGTGGTTTCCGGTGTCTTCAACGACGGCCAACGGGACTACCCCGCAGGCTCGTTCATCCACGCTCCCGCAGGCTCCTCGCACATCCCGCAGACGTCGTCGGGCTGCACGCTCTTCGTCTTCTATCCCGAGGGCTGAGCGCCTGAGTGGCTGAGCGCCTGAGCGCCCGAGTGCTTGCCGTGACCGGTCACGGCAGGTCTTCGAGGCGCTCCAGGTGCTCCTCGCCCCAGCCGAGCGGCATGGGCGCGGCGACGAGTGAGCGGCCGAAGTCGGTCAGCGAATACTCCACCTTGGGCGGGGCCTGCTCGTACACCTCTCGATGCACGAGCCCGGGCGGGACGTACTCACCCCGCCCACCTCCCCGTCAGGAACGCCAGCGCGACGAGCGTCGTCACCGGTGCGGCCACACTCAGGTACGCCGTCCTGAACCACGGCCGCCGCAGGCTCAGCGCCGCCAGGCCGATCCACAGGGGCCACCACAGCAGCGTCGCGCGCGGGATCGACGTGTACCAGTACGAGGTGCCCAGGGCCCAGAGGCTGAGGGCCACGTACAGCGCCTCGGGCCAGCGGCGGCGATACAGGAGTACGGCCACCAGCGCGAGCCCCACCAGCATCGCCACCAGCTCCGCCTGGAACATGAACGCGTAGCCGGTCGTCTGCGTGTGGCCGAACGCCCCGTTCCAGGTGTTCGTCCACGCCTCCCACGGGGTGTGGAACGTCCGGTACCACCCGCGTTCCTGCGCGTGCTTCCAGGCCATCCAGTCGCCGGTGTGCGCATGCAGGTACCAGCTGTACGCGGCCGGGGGCAGCGCCGGGAGCAACGTCCAGCCCGCCGCTCGCCACCCCCGCCGGTCCCGCCTCTCCCGGGCGGCCAGCACGAAGAGCAGGGCGATGGCGGCGGCGAGGAAGAGGCCGCTGACGCGCACCGTCGTCGCCAGCGTCGTCAGTACGGCGGCGAGCACCCAGCGATGCCGCACGGCGGCGAGCCAGGCGGGCAGGGCGAACGCGAGGAACAGCGCCTCCGTGTAACCGGCGCCCAGGAACACCGCGCAGGGCGAGAGCAGGAAGAGAACGGCCGTACGGCGGCCCGCCGCGTCCTCCGGCAGATACGCCCGCGCGATACGGGCCAGGGCCAGTACGGCCACCGCCCCCGCGACGAACGAGATCAGCAGCCCGGCCGCCGTCCAGTCCGGTACCACCGTGTGCACGGCACGGAGAAGGAAGGGGTAGCCCGGGAAGAAGGCCTCCCGGTTGTCCCAGCCGCTCGTCCACGGGCCCGCACCGGCGGGGAAGTAGCCGTCGCGCGCTATATGGAGGTAGTGGTTCGCGTCCCACTGCTGGAAGGGCGCGAGGACGGGCGCCGCCTCCCGCGTGCCGGAGCGGGCCGGAAACAGCCGGCGGGCGAAGTGGGCCGTGATCCACAGGGATATCCGGGTCAGGAGGTAGAGCCACAGCACCGCCCGGTCGGCAGGGGTCAGGCGGGCCGCCGCCCTGCGGAGCCGCCCCGCCCGGGGCTCGGACCCCGCCGCGATCCGGGGCTCGGGGCGCGAGGGCGTCCGGGGCTCGGGGGGTACGGGCCGGTCGGCAGGAGGCCGCAGCCCGGGGGAGAGCGTGGACAACTGAGGCACCTTTCGGCCGCGCCCCGCGGATACGGCGAGGCGTACGGGATCGCCCGGTGAGACGGCCGGGGAACGGAAGGGGAAGGAGGGAGGGGCGACGGGGAGGAGACGGGGAGGGAACGTAAGCGGGCGGGGCGGGCGGGGCGGGCACCGCCCGTCGGTGTCAGGACATCGACGTCGCCCCATCGGTCGTCGCCGACGGCGTGGACGTCGGCAGCTTGGGGGTAGGCGGCATGGAGGCCGGCGGCAGTCGCGTCGTGCTCGCACTCGCCCCGCTGCTCGTACTCGCACCTCTGCTCGTACTCGTACCCGTGGGTGGTCCGCCCAGCCCGGTGTACCGACCCGACGGCGCCTCCGTCCCCGAGCTCCCCGTGCCTCCCGGCAGCGTGGTGTTCGGCGTCGGCGGCAGTGACGGCGGCCGCGTCGACAGCCGGTCCGACGGTACGGGCGACGGGTAGCTGGGCGACGGCACCGTGGCCGGGGCGACCGGCCCCGGCCGCACCGGCAGCAGGCTCACCGCGACCGCGCCACCTCCGCCGACGGCCAGGCACACGCCCACCGCGACCACGGCCATCCGGCGTCGCTGCGCGCGCATTCCGCGTTGCGTGATGCTCGACGCCGCGTCCGCGTCGGAGCGGGTCTGCCCGAACTCACCGGCCTCCCGGAACAGGGACCGCAACGGATCCCGCGGGTCAGACATCAGGAGCCTCCTCGATGCGGGGGTCGTGCAGACGGTGGGCGAGCGCCGCCCGTCCGCGGACCAGATGCGTCTTGATCGTGCTGGTGGAAAGCCCGGTCTCCCCGGCGATCTGCTCGACCGTGAGGTCACACAGGTAGTGCAGGGTCAGCGTCCGCCGCTGCTGCGGGGGCAGTTCCCGGAGCGCGCCGACCAGGACCACGTGGCCCGGGCCCGGCGGCTCCACGTGCCCGAGCGCGCCGCTCCCCCGGCCCCAGGCCTCGGCCGAACGCCGCCGGAACCGCCAACGGCTCACCGCCAGCCGCCAGGCGACCGTACGGATCCACGCCTCGGGCTGCCCATCACGATCCAGCCGGCCGCGCCGGACCCACGCCTTGACGAACGCTTCCTGCACGACGTCCTGCGCCTCCTGGAGGTCGCCGGTCATCACGTACAGCTGGCCCGTGAGACGTGCGACCGCCTGTGCGTAGAACTCTTCGAACTCCTCGACGGTCAAAGGTTGCTCCCGGATCTTTCGCTTCACCGGGTATACGCCCGCCGCAGGTCATCCGGTCGACACTACCCAGGAGAAATCGGAGGTGACGGTCGTCACAGCGTCACAGCGGTCGAACGGCACGGCGCAGCGCGACGATCGCGGCCGACCGGACATCGTGCCCGTGCTGTTCCATCCAGGCGAGCCACGCGTCGATGTCGTCGTCCATGTCGGGCTCCTCGCCCTTCCCGGGGTCGGCCGTCCGCTGCCGCAGCCACGCGACGGCGTCCTCCCGCCGCTCCACCGCGTGAGAAGCCAGCTCGCCCACGGCCAGCACGAGTTGCTCCGCCACCGACAGGTCGGGCTCACCCTCGAACCGGGCCAGGAAGCGGTCGACGAGGTCGTCCGCCCGGTGGGTGGCCCGTGCGAGTACGGCGGCCACGCCGGCCCGGATGTCTTCGTCGCCTTCCACATCCTCGGCGAGGAGCGGCAGCAGCGCGTCGACCGCCCGCTCCCAGGCGGCTGGCCAGGCGGCGGGTGCGGTGCGCCACCATCCGCCGGGCCCCGGCCCGGGTGCCGCGGCGCGGGCTTCGTTCCCGGCGCGGGCGAGAACGGCGAGCGTCTCCAGGATCTGCGGACGCACCTTCACGGCCGGGTCCCGGACGGCCTCGACGAGGAACGGAAGCACCTCGGGTGCCGCGGGCCGCACCGAACCGCCGTCGCCGGAGCACGTGAAGTGAAGGGCGGCGTGGGCGTTATGGGCCGTTCGCAGATCGGGGGACCAGAGCCGCTCCAGCAGGTCCGGCCCGTACTGCCCCTCCGGCTTGGGGATGGCGGGGTCGATCACCTTCGTCCAGTCGACCTCCGCGGCGAACCGGGCCGTCAGCTCCGCACCCGCACCCGCGCTCGCGTCCTGACGGTGCTCTGAGTCCTTCATACCGCCCCCGTTCCGCCTCGACCTCCCGAAGCTCAAGCCGTGAGATCCGAGCGCTCTTAACAAGGATGGGGTGGAGGGGTCAGTTGTCCCACCCACCCACCCCATCTGGCTGCGAATTTGACACTTTGTGATCGAGTTGCGACGCACGGTCGCCAGGCTCTAGCGTGCGGAGGACCTGGACCAAAAAAAGTCGACCCCCACCGGTGCTCCAACACCGACAGGGGTCTGACCACCGAAGATCGAACCGTCGAAAGAAGCGATCCCCATGGCTGCCAGCCAGTTTAGTGATGCCCACCGCGCCCCGCGCGAGACCCCGCCCGCGAGCCTCTCCGCGAACCTCCGTCCTGGCCCCCACCCCCTGGCCAACCCCGGCTACGGCAAGCGCTCCGCCCCCGGCGAACGCCCCCGAACCGACCGGGACTTCGCCCACCTCCTCCCCCGCGACGCCGCCGTCGCCGCCTACATCGACCGGCTGCCCGACGGCTCCGACGTATCCGTGAAGACCCTGGCCAAGCACCTGCCGTACGGCCAGTGCGCCCTGCGCACGACCCTCAACCGGCTCCAGGACGCGGGCCACCTGCGGCGCGGCAGCGAGTGCGTGATCACGGACAAGGTCATGCTCTGGGTGACCCGGACCTTCTTCTCCCGCACCGCACGCGAGGACGACTGGTGGAACGCCTACACCCGGGGTGACGCCCCGCCGGACGAGCCCCGGCGGCCGACCCGTTCGCGGGCGTTCATCCTGCTGGCGGCGCTCGGCCGGACCGCCCCCGCGCTGACCCTGTCCGCCGCCGACTGCGTACACCTGGAACCGCAGGTCAGCGAGTGGTTCGCGCGGGGAGCGACGGAGGCGGAGCTGCTGCACGCGCTCACCGGCGGGCTGCCGTCGCCCGTCCACTGCGCCGCCCGCCTCGTCGAACGGCGACTGCGCGACAAGCTGCCGCCCGAGCGGGTCCTGCCCGGCCCCCGTACGGTCCTGCGCACCCTGGAGTGCGGTGAGTGCGGGGTCCCCGGCAGCCCCGAAGCGCTGCTCGGCGGCCTCTGCCGGCCGTGCCGGGGGCCGTCCCCGCAACCGCCGGTCGGCCCGCCGGGAGCCGTGCAGCCGCCCGGTGTACGGGACCGGATGAACGCGGTCCGGGCGGGCCTGATCCCCCGGTCCGAGAGGACATACCGATGAGCGTGCAGCTCACCCCCAGACCGGACAGGGCACGATGGAGGGGAGAGTCGACGCCATGACCCCCAGCACCGCCGATCACGTCCCGCACGCCCAGCTGTCCGTCGAGGACTTCGAGCAGCTCGCCCGCACGTCCCCCGAGACCGTGACGCTTGAACTCATCAACGGAAAGCTGGAGTTCAAGCCCGTGCCGGACGGGGACCACGACGAGATCATCATGTGGATCGCGATGCAGTGCATGCGACAGCAGCCGGAACTGCGGCTGTACCGCGAACGCGGACTGCGGATCGGCGGATACCGCAACGGCCGCGCCCGCCCGGACGGCACTCTGGCCCGCGCGGGCCGGTTCGCGGGTGATGGCCAGTGGTCGAGCCCGGACCGCATCCTCATGACCGTCGAGGTGACGTCGCACGACCACGACACCGACAGCCGTGATCGCACGGAGAAGCGTGACGGGTACGCGGCGTCGAACATCCCGGTGTCCCTCTTGATCGACCGCGAATCGGGCACCCTCGTCGTCCACAGCGAGCCCGACAAGTGCCGCTACCGGCAGCAGCACTCGTACGACCACGGCGAGGCCGTCCCCCTCCCCGGCCCCGTCGACATCACCCTGGACACCGAGGAGCTCAAGGACTACGCCCGCTGAGCCTCCGCCCCGTCCCTCACCGCGCGTCCGCCGCGAGCTGGGTCGTCGCCAGCTCGCGGTACAGGTCGTCCCCGGCGATCAGCTCCTCGTGCGTGCCCGCCGTGCGGACCCGGCCGTCCTCCAGGACCACGATGCGGTCCGCGTGCCGGACGGTGGAGAGGCGGTGCGCGATGACCAGCACCGTGGTCTGCTCCGCCAGTTCGAGGATCACGTCGCGCAGCGCCTGCTCGTTGACCGCGTCCAGCTGCGAGGTCACCTCGTCGAGCAGCAGCAGGCGAGGGCGGCGCAACAAGGCCCGGGCGATGGCTATCCGCTGGCGCTCGCCGCCGGAGAGGGTGACGCCCCGGTGGCCCACCGCCGTGTCCAGTCCCTCCGGCAGCCGGTCGACCAGGGTGTCCAGGCGGGTACGGGACACCGCCTCCGTCAGGGCCTTCTCCTCGGCGTCCGGGGCGGCGAAGACGAGGTTCTCCCGCAGCGTCCCGGCCAGGACCGGCGCGTCCTGTTCCACGTACGCCAGCGAGCCCCGCAGCTCGGCCAGCGGCCAGTCGCGAATGTCCCGGCCGTCCACGGTGATGGTGCCGGAGTCGTGGTCGTAGAAGCGTTCCAGCAGGCTGAACACCGTCGACTTGCCCGCCCCGGACGGGCCCACCAGGGCGACCAGACCGCCGGTCGGAACCTCGAACGTCACGCCCCGGTGCGCGGGCGCCCGCTCGTCCCCGTACCCGAACGTCACGTCCCGGAACGTGACGCCGAGGGGAGTCCCGGGGATCTCCTGCCGTACGGCTCCGGGCAAGGCGGCCGGTTCGCCCGGCAGCGACTCGACCTCGTCGATCCTGCGCACCGCCGCGAGCCCGCTCTGCAGACCCGTCCAGCCCTCGACCAGACCGCCGATCGGGCCCATCAGATAGAAGAGGTAGAGCAGGAACGCGATCAGCGACGAGATCTCCAGCGAGCCGGAGGCGACCCGTGCGCCGCCCACGCCCAGCACCGCCAGGAACGCCAGCTGGATCGACATCGCCATCGTGACGTCGGAGACCGACGACCATCGCGCCACCGAGACACCCCGGTCGTGCGCGTGCCGGGCGGCCGCCGCGACGGCCGCCGTCTCCCGCTCCTCCGCCCCGCTCGCCTTGACCGTGCGGAACGCCTGGAGCACCCGGTCCAGTGCCGCGCCCATCGCGCCCACGGACTCCTGGGCGCGGAGCTGGGCCCGCTGGATGCGCGGCATCAGCAGGGAGGTCACGGCTCCGATGCCGACGATCACCACCAGCGTCACGCCGAGCAGCGTCAGGTCCATGTACGCCATGAAGCCGATCGTCCCCAGCAGCATCAACACACTGTTGAACGACTCGACCAGGCCACTGGAGAGGACCGTCCGCAGGAGGGTCGTGTCGCTGGTCACGCGTGACTGGAGGTCGCCCGGGGTCAGCCGGTCCACCGCCGGGACCTTCAACCGCATGATGCGGCCCACGAGTTGGTCGCGTGCCCGCAGGACGACGCCTTCTCCCGTACGGGACATGAGATAGCGCCCGTACGCGGAGAGGCAGGCTCCGACCAGCACAAGCGCGGTCAGCGCGACGAGTGGCCCCGCGGGCGAGCGGTCGGCGGCGAACGCGTCGACCGCGTGCTTCGCCATCAACGGCATCGCGAGACCCGCCGCGGACCCGGCGAGCGAGAGCAGGCCCGCGCGGACGAGAACGCCCCGGTGCGGACGGACCCGGGAGAGGAGGAGGCGGAGAGGGGAGGGGCCCGCACCCGGCTCGCCCTCGGTGGAATTTCCGGCGGACTCCCGCTCCACGGTCTCCCCGGCCCGCTGCTCCACGGCCCCCCTGGCCCGCTGTTCCACGGTCCCCCTGGTCGCCTGCTCAACGGGCTCCCGCAGCGCGCCCTCCCCCTCAGGCCCTCTGTCCTCGCCCTCGCCCGCTTGCGTCGTCCCCGCCACCGTGCTCACCCGGACCCCCTCCGTCTGCCGTCACCATCATCAAGGGACGCAGATCCGCCGGTTCCGCCTGCTCGCCGACCGTGCGGCCCCCGCCCGCACCCAAGCATGCGGGGAGAACGGCGGAGCCGCCCGCACTCCCGCGCACCGGTCGGACCGGGCGCGGGGCGGGGCGCGCCGGCCCGTCGGGAAACGCCACAGGGGCGGCACCTCCGTGAAGGAGGTACCGCCCCTGTGGGACGTACGCGAACTTCGATCAGCCGGAGGCACCCGGGAGGTCCCGGGACTCCGCGGCGGATCAGAAGTCCATGTCACCGCCCGGCATGCCGCCCGGAGCGGCCGCGCCGGCCTTCTCGGGCTTGTCGGCGATGACGGCCTCGGTGGTGAGGAAGAGCGCGGCGATGGACGCGGCGTTCTGCAGAGCGGAGCGCGTGACCTTCGCCGGGTCGATGATGCCCTCGGCGATCATGTCGACGTACTCACCGGACGCGGCGTTGAGGCCGTGACCGATCGGCAGGTTGCGCACCTTCTCCACGACGACGCCACCCTCAAGACCACCGTTGACGGCGATCTGCTTGAGCGGGGCCTCCAGCGCGAGCTTCACGGCGTTGGCGCCGGTCGCCTCGTCGCCCGTGAGGTCGAGCTTCTCGAAGACGGCCGAGGCCTGGAGCAGAGCCACGCCACCACCGGCGACGATGCCCTCCTCGACGGCGGCCTTGGCGTTGCGCACCGCGTCCTCGATGCGGTGCTTGCGCTCCTTGAGCTCCACCTCGGTGGCGGCGCCGGCCTTGATGACGGCCACGCCGCCGGCCAGCTTCGCCAGACGCTCCTGGAGCTTCTCGCGGTCGTAGTCCGAGTCGGAGTTCTCGATCTCGGCACGGATCTGCTTGACGCGACCCTGAACCTGCTCGCTGTCCCCGGCACCGTCGACGATCGTGGTCTCGTCCTTGGTGATGACGACCTTGCGGGCACGGCCGAGCAGGTCCAGGCCGGCGTTCTCCAGCTTGAGACCGACCTCCTCGGAGATCACGGTGCCACCGGTGAGGATGGCGATGTCCGCGAGCATGGCCTTGCGGCGGTCGCCGAAGCCCGGAGCCTTGACGGCGACGGACTTGAACGTGCCCTTGATCTTGTTGACGACCAGGGTGGAGAGCGCCTCGCCCTCGACGTCCTCAGCGATGATCAGCAGGGGCTTGCCCGACTGCATGACCTTCTCCAGCAGCGGGATCAGGTCCTTGACGCTGGCGATCTTCGAGTTGACGATCAGGATGTACGGGTCGTCGAGCGACGCCTCCATACGCTCCATGTCGGTCGCGAAGTAGGCCGAGATGTAGCCCTTGTCGAAGCGCATACCCTCGGTGAGCTCAAGCTCCAGACCGAAGGTCTGGGACTCCTCGACGGTGATGACGCCTTCCTTGCCGACCTTGTCCATCGCCTCGGCGATCTTGGCGCCGATCTCGGTGTCGGCGGCGGAGATGGAGGCGGTCGAAGCGATCTGCTCCTTGGTCTCCACGTCCTTGGCCTGCTCCAGCAGAGCGGCGGAGACGGCCTCGACGGCCTTCTCGATGCCCCGCTTGAGAGCCATCGGGTTGGCGCCTGCGGCGACGTTGCGCAGACCCTCGCGGACGAGAGCCTGAGCCAGAACGGTGGCGGTGGTCGTACCGTCGCCGGCGACGTCGTCCGTCTTCTTGGCGACCTCCTTGACCAGCTCCGCACCGATCTTCTCGTACGGGTCCTCGAGCTCGATCTCCTTGGCGATGGAAACACCATCGTTGGTGATCGTGGGCGCGCCCCACTTCTTCTCGAGGACGACGTTACGGCCCTTGGGGCCGAGGGTGACCTTGACGGCGTCGGCGAGCTGGTTCATCCCGCGCTCGAGACCGCGCCGTGCCTCCTCGTCGAACGCGATGATCTTGGCCATGTGAAGTGGTCCTCCCGGACAGGGGTGGATTTCTCCGGACCGAGAGGCGCCCGCGACGGACGGCCTGCCTGCGTGGTGGTTCCTTGCCCCACCACGCCTGCGGGCCTCACCGGCCCGGTCCAAGTTTCTGTCACTCTCACCTGGAGAGTGCTAACGCCAATGATTAGCACTCGACCCCTGCGAGTGCAAGCGTCCCTCTCCGGATGTGGACAACGGCGCCCGTCCGATGTGAACGGCGGCGCCCGTCGAACGCGGCCGACGACGCCCGTCGAGCAGGGCCGGCGGCCGGCCTCCCCGCCGAGGTCATCGGGGCCGCCGGGACGCACGTAGGGCCCGGCCCCCTGATCCGGGAGCCGGGCCCTGCGTGCGTGAGTAGTGTCGTCGGACGACCGCGCCGAGCTCAGCCGACGGCGAGCTTGACCATGTCGGCCTGGGGCCCCTTCTGGCCCTGCGAGATCTCGAATTCAACTCGCTGACCCTCTTCGAGGGTGCGGTACCCGTCCATCTGGATCGCGCTGTAGTGGACGAAAACATCCGCACCACCGTCGACCGCGATGAAGCCGTACCCCTTCTCCGCGTTGAACCACTTGACGGTGCCCTGAGCCATGCCTAACTCCCCTATTACTGGCCCTTGCACGGGACCGCACTTCGCGGGCCCGGGTCGTAACTCACCCTCCGACAGGAGAGGGTGCGCGGCGCCGCAGCGCGTCGACCGCGGCCGAATGTATCCGCCCAACTGCCCTCTGCAACAGGTCAATCGGACGAGAATTCTGGGCACGGAAGAACGCGCGAATATGCGGGTTTGCTGAGATTTACGGGCAAGTCGGGCCAGACAAAGGGCACTTATGCCACAAGAGGTTCACGTACTTTGGCTGCTTCTTATCGGGGCCAGGCGCATTCTCATATGCGGGCGGCACGAGCAGCGGACCATGCTTCCCCAACTGTACCGTGCTCAACCATGCAGAATTGCCCCCTCCGCTTCTCTCGCGGAGGGGGCAATGGTGGTCACACAGAGGTGCGATGGGGGCCGCCGGGAAGCGGCCCGGGCGGTTCAGCAGCCGCCGGCGACCGCGGGGATGATCGAGACGCCCGCGCCGTCCGGCGTGGCCGCGTCCAGGCCGCCCTCGAAGCGCACGTCGTCGTCGTTGACGTACACGTTCACGAAGCGGCGCAGCTTGCCCTGGTCGTCCAGGACCCGGGCCGCGATGCCCGGGTGGTCCTTCTCCAGGGACTCGATGACCTCGGAGAGCTTGGCGCCCTCCGCCGGGACCTCGGCCTGGCCGCCCGTGTACGTGCGGAGGATGGTGGGGATGCGGACCTTGACGCTCATGGTGGTGCCTTCCTGAAGTCTCGGGTGATCAGCCGGCGACGAGGCCCGCGGCGCGGAACGCGTCCAGGCTCGGCTTGATGGTCGCCGTGGCCTGCGAGGTCGCGGAGACCGCGTCCAGCGTCTTGAGCCCGTCGCCGGTGTTCAGGACGACGGTGGTGAGCGCCGGATCGATGACGCCCGCCTCGATCAGCTTCTTCGTCACGCCGAGCGTCACGCCGCCCGCCGTCTCGCCGAAGATGCCCTCGGTGCGCGCCAGCAGCTTGATCGCGTCGACGACCTGCTCGTCGGTCACGTCCTCCACCGCGCCGCCGGTGCGGCGGGCGATGTCCAGGACGTACGGGCCGTCCGCCGGGTTGCCGATGGCCAGCGACTTGGCGATGGTGTTCGGCTTCTGGGGCCGTACGACGTCGTGACCGGCCTTGAAGGCGGCGGAGACCGGGGAGCAGCCCTCGGCCTGGGCACCGAAGATCTTGTACGGCCTGTCCTCGACGAGGCCGAGCTTGATCAGCTCCTGGAGGCCCTTGTCGATCTTCGTGAGCTGGGAGCCGGACGCGATCGGGATGACGATCTGGTCGGGCAGCCGCCAGCCGAGCTGCTCGCAGATCTCGTACGCCAGGGTCTTGGAACCCTCGCCGTAGTACGGGCGCAGGTTGACGTTGACGAAGCCCCAGCCCTCGCCGAGCGGGTCGCCGATGAGCTCGGAGCAGAAGCGGTTGACGTCGTCGTAGTTGCCCTCGATGCCGACCAGCTCACCGCCGTACACCGCGGCCATGACGACCTTGCCCTGCTCCAGGTCGTGCGGGATGAACACGCAGGAGCGCAGTCCGGCCCGGGCGGCGGCGGCGCCGACGGCTCCGGCCAGGTTGCCCGTGGAGGAGCAGGAGAGGGTGGTGAAGCCGAAGGCGCGGGCGGCCTCGACGGCGATGGCGACGACGCGGTCCTTGAAGGAGTGCGTCGGGTTGCCGGAGTCGTCCTTCACGTACAGGCCGCCGGTGACACCCAGCTCACGGGCGAGGTTGTCGGCCTTGACGAGCTTGGTGAAGCCGGGGTTGATGTTGGGCTTCTCCGCGACGTCGGCGGGCACCGGCAGCAGCGGGGCGTAGCGCCAGATGTTGTCCGGGCCGGCCTCGATGCGCTTCCGCAGCTCCTCCGGGGAGCCGGTGGGCAGGTCGTAGGCCACTTCCAGCGGCCCGAAACAGGACGCACAGGCGAAGAGGGGGCCGAGCTCGAAACGCTCGCCGCACTCGCGGCAGGAAAGCGCCGCGGCGGGACCGAGATCGACGGCCGGGGCGGAAGTGGAAACGGTGCTACCTGCAACGGTCTGAACAGCCATGATGGCGGAGGTCCCTTTCTCCTCATCTTCCTCGCGACGCATTTCGCCGCAAGACGGAATTGGCACCTTCCCCACCGTGACCTCGCGGTCGGCGGGAGGGTTGCCGGGACTTCAACGGGCCGTTCCCTCAGTCCCTCTGGATGAGCTCTATGGCGCTGGATCTTCGATCCAGGCGTTTATGTGCGGTCCGACCCCGACATGCGACGGCCATACGCGTTGTTCAAGACTGTAACCGAAGCACCGGACCGTTGAGATAGTCGTCCGAACCGCGAGATGGATCACACACACAGGGAGTGCCGACCGTGCTCGAAGAGGTGGAACGCTGGCTGACCAGGCGTTCCTGGTCGTCCGGCGACCGCCCGTTGAACCGGCTCACCGACGCCCGGGAGGCCGATCCGCGCGGCACGTCGGTGAGCGTGGTGCTGCCCGCCCTGAACGAGGAGGCCACGGTCGGCGCGATCGTGGCGACGATCCGCCGGGAGCTGATGGAGAAGGTCCGGCTCGTCGACGAACTCGTGGTGATCGACTCCGGCTCCACCGACGCCACCGCCGCCGTGGCCCGGGCGGCGGGCGCCCGGGTGGTCCACCGGGACGCGATCCTGCCCCGGATACCGGCCCTGCCCGGCAAGGGCGAGGTGCTGTGGCGCTCACTCCTGGTGACCAGCGGTGAGATCGTCTGCTTCGTGGACGCCGACCTCAGGGACTTCTCCGCGGACTTCGTCTCGGGGACGGTCGGACCGCTCCTCACCGACCCGTCCGTCCAGTTCGTCAAGGCGATGTACGACCGCCCGCTCGGCGACAGCGCGGGTCAGGGCGGCCGGGTCACCGAACTGGTGGCGCGCCCGCTGCTCAATCTGCACTGGCCGCAGCTGGCCGGGTTCGTGCAGCCGCTGGGCGGCGAGTACGCGGTGCGGCGGTCCTTGCTGGAGCGGCTGCCGTTCCCGGTCGGTTACGGAGTGGAGCTGGGGCTGCTGGTGGACGCGCTGCACACGGTGGGCCTGGACGCCCTGGGCCAGGTCGACGTCGGCGTGCGCATCCACCGCCACCAGGACGGGCAGGCGCTGGGCCGGATGGCGGCGGCGATCTATCGCACGGCGCAGCTGCGGCTCTCCCGGGGCCATCTGGTGCGGCCCGTGCTGACCCAGTTCGAGCGCGGTGAGGGCGGCTTCGTGCCCCGCACCCACGCGGTGGACACGGAGGAGCGGCCGCCGATGCGGGAGATCGCGGAGTACGCGGAGCGCCACGCGGCGTGAGGGCGTGCGAGGGCGGCGGGAGGACCGGGAGGCGTTTGGGGGCTTCCCGAACGGGCTAGGTTCCGCTACATGGTCTCCGAGCACGCCGAACCCGAACCCGCAGCCGCCGCCTCCACCGCCCAGGTCCTCGTCGCGTCCAACCGCGGCCCCGTCTCGTACACGCTCGGCGAGGACGGGACGCTCGACGCCAAGCGCGGCGGCGGCGGACTGGTCTCCGGGCTGAGCGCCGTCGACGACAAGCTGTGGGTCTGCGCGGCCCTCGGCGACGGGGACCGCGAGGCGGTGCGGCGCGGGGTCGGCGAGGCGGGCGTGCGGATGCTCGACATCGACGCGGAGGTGCACGCCGACGCGTACAACGGCATCGCCAACTCGGTGCTGTGGTTCGTCCACCACCTGCTCTACCAGACGCCCGTCGAGCCGGTCTTCGACGCGGAGTTCCGCCGTCAGTGGGCCTCGTACGAGACGTACAACCGGGCCTTCGCCCGGGCGCTCGCCGAGGAGGCGGGCCCCGGGGCGTCGGTCCTCGTCCAGGACTACCACCTGGCTCTGGTCCCCGGCATGCTCCGTGAGCTGCGCCCGGACCTCAGGATCGGCCACTTCTCGCACACCCCGTGGGCGCCCGTCGACTACTTCCGGCTGCTGCCCGACGACATCGCGGAGCAGTTGCTGCGCGGCGTCCTCGGCGCGGACCGGGCCGCGTTCCTGACCCGGCGCTGGGCGGACGCGTTCATCGGCTGCTGCACGGAGATCCTGGGCGGGACGGGCCGGACCAGGATCGGGGTGCACGGCCTCGGGGCCGACGCGGACTTCCTGCGCCGGCGCTCGCACGAGGCGGACGTGGACGAGCGGATGGCGGTGCTGCGCGAGCAGGTGGGCGAGGGCCGGAAGACCATCGTCCGGGTGGACCGCACCGAGCTGTCCAAGAACATCGTGCGCGGCCTGCACGCGTACCGGGCCCTGCTCGACGCCCACCCCGAGTGGCGCGAGCGCGTCGTGCACATCGCCTTCGCCTACCCCTCCCGGCAGGACCTCGCGGTCTACCGGGACTACACGGCGGCGGTGCAGACCCTGGCCACGGAGATCAACGGGGCGTACGGCACCGAGAGTTGGACGCCGGTCGTCCTCCACGTCAAGGACGACTTCGCCCGCTCGCTGGCCGCGTACCGGCTGGCGGACGTGGCTCTGGTCAACCCGATCCGCGACGGCATGAACCTGGTCGCCAAGGAGGTCCCCGTCGTCTCCGACCACGGCTGCGCGCTGGTGCTGTCGCGGGAGGCGGGGGCGTACGAGGAACTGGGCGCGGACGCGATCGTGGTGAACCCGTACGACGTGACGGGCACGGCGGAGGCGCTGCACGAGGCGCTGACGATGAGCGCGGACGAGCGGTCCGGCCGCACGAAGCGGCTGGCCGAGGCGGCGACGGCGCTGCCGCCCCAGCAGTGGTTCCTGGACCAGCTGGAGGCGCTGCGCCAGGGGTGAGGGCTCGCGCGCCGGGCCGCGCGGCCCGGCGCGCCGGCCGTCCCGCTACAACCGCTCGGCCAGGGCCGCCAGGAAGTCCACCACCGCGGCCGGTCCCGGCACCGACAGGTCCGCGCGCTCGGCCAGTTCGGGCACCTCGGTGCTGCCGCTGCACACCAGGAGGCCGGGGATGCCGTCCGGGCCCTCGGACCGCAGCTTCTCCACCGCGGCGAACGCGGCGAGGTCCCCGAGGTCGTCGCCCGCGTAGATGACGGACTCGGCGTCCAGCTCCGTGACGAACGTGGCGAGCGCGACTCCCTTGTCCATGCCGGGCGGGCGCAACTCCAGGACCAGGCGGCCCGGTTCGACGATCAGCCCGTGCTTCGCCGCCAGCTCGCCGAGGGGCCCGCGCAGCGTCTCGAAGGAGGCCTGCGGGTCCTGGGCGCGCCGGGTGTGGACGGCGACGGCCTGCCCCTTCTCCTCGATCCAGGTGCCGTGCCAGGCATCGAACGCGTGCAGTACGCCGGGGAGTTCGGCCCGTGCTGCGGCCACGCCCGGGTGCGGGGCGGGGGTGTTCACGGTGCCGGTGACGGCGTCCCAGCGTTCGGCGCCGTAGTGCCCGAGCACGACGAGGTGCTCCAGGCCGGGGACGCCCGCGAAGCCTCCGTAGCGCACCGCGACGCCCGCCGGGCGGCCGGTGATCACGGCGATGGCGGCGACCTTCGGCGCGAGCGCGGCGAGCGCGGTCACCGTGCCGGGGTGGGCGCGGGCCTGCTCGGGGTCCGGGACGATGTCGGCGAGCGTGCCGTCGAAGTCGAGGGCCACGACCGCGCGGTCGGGCCGGGCGAGAACGGCGTCGAGCCCTTCCCGGCCGGCCGGGGTGGTCGGGTGCGGCAGATGTGCGGAGTGGCTGCCCATGGGGCGAGCCTATGCCCTGGACGGGGTTGATCACGAGCGTTGCGGGCCGTCGCCCCTCCTCCGGCCCCGCCCCGCGCACCACGGCCCACCGGCCTGACCGGCTTGACAGTCACTCCCCCACAACTCCATGATTCCATTAATTGACTAATGGAATTGAGGTGAGGCGCATGGCGGACACGGGCACGTTGAACGCGACGTCCGGCAGCTGGGCACTGGAAGCCCGCGGCCTGGGCAAGCACTACCGGCGCGGCTGGGCGCTGCGCGACTGCTCCTTCCGGATCCCGGCCGGCCGCATCTGCGGTCTGGTCGGCCCGAACGGCGCGGGCAAGAGCACCCTGCTCAACCTGGCGACCCGGCAGGTGCAGCCGACGACCGGCGAACTGCGGATCTTCGGCGTACCGGTCGACGACCCCGCCGTGATGCCCGCGTTCGCGTTCCTCGGCCAGGAGAAGCCGCTGTTCAAGCGGTTCACCGTGGCCGACACGCTGCGCATGGGCGCCGAGCTGAATCCCGGCTGGGACGCGGCGGCGGCGACGCGCATCGTCCGCTCGGGCAACGTCCCGCTGCACGCGAGGATCGGCACGCTCTCCGGCGGCCAGCGCACCCGCGTGGCCTTCGCGCTCGCCTTCGGCAAGCGGCCGGACCTGCTGCTCCTGGACGAGCCGATGTCGGACCTCGACCCGCTGGCCCGCGACGAGATGAGCACGCTGCTGATGGCGGAGGCCGTCGAGCGCGGCACCACGGTGGTGATGTCCTCGCACATGCTGACCGAGCTGGAGGACATGTGCGACTACCTGCTGGTGGTCTCCGAGGGCCGGATCCGGATGGCCGGTGACGCCGACGCGCTGGTCCCGGCCCACGCGCTGGTCACCGGGGTGACCCGGGACGGCTCGCTGCCGGCCGAGCTGGCCGACCACACCGTCGTCGAAACCCGCCTCCAGGGGCGGCAGTTCCAGGCGATGATCCGGCCGAAGGCTCCGCTGCCGGCCGACTGGGAGAGCGCCGAACCCTCCCTGGAGGAAGTCCTCCTCGCCCATCTCCGCTCCCCGGACGCACCCTCGCTCTACACCCAGGGCGCCCGCGTCGAGGCCGAAGGGACCCAGGCCGCATGAGCACCACCCTCACCGAGAAGCCCGCCGAACCCGGCTCCGGACGCCGCCTGTTGCGCGGAATGCCGTGGCTCGTCGTACGCCAGCACCGGATCGCGCTGACCTGCGTCATCGGCCTCACGCTGCTGACGGCGATCTGGATCGTGTACGAGCGCAACGAGCTGGTCCAGCTGCTCGACGCGAAGGGCTGGCCGGAGAAGGACGCGGGCCAGCCACTGGAGAACAACCGCGGCTACAACTACATCACCTCCATCCTCGGCGGCCTCCCCCTGATCCTCGCCGTCTTCATCGGCGCCCCGCTGATCGCGGGCGACCAGGAGAACGGCACCGCGCAGCTCGTCACCACCCAGTCGGCGACCCGCCGCCAGTGGCTGATCGCCAAACTGGGCCTGGCCTACACCCTCGCGCTGGTCTCCGGCGTGGTGCTCTCGGCGCTGTTCACCTGGTGGTGGAAGCCGTACCGCTCGGTCTTCCTCAGCGAGTGGATCGACGGCGTGATCTTCGACAACACCGGGCCCGTCCTGCCCGCGTTCCTCCTCTTCCTCACCGCCGCGGGCATCACCATCGGCGTCCTGATCCGCCGGGTGCTCCCGGCCATGGTGGTCACGTTCCTCTTCACGGCGATCACCACCATGTTCGTCTGGGACGAGATCCGCGTACGCCTCGGCGACTCGCACCTCTTCACCTACCCGATGGACACCGAACTCCCGGCCCGCTACGCCGAGGCGTACGAGCTGGACCGCTGGGTCGGCAGCGCCGACGGGACGCTGTACAACTGGGGCATCTGCGCCGAGGCGACCGAGAAGGCGCAGAACGCGTGCATCAAGGAACACGGCATCGTCAACGACGTGATCGAGTACCTCGACTACAGCCAGATGGCGACGATGCAGTGGACCGCGGCAGGCCTCCTGCTCGCCGGAACGGCCCTCCTCACGGCCTTCACCCTGTGGCGGGTCACCCGCCGCCCGCTGTGAGCACCATCCGCTCCTCCTACATAAAATGTCGTCATCGAGCGGAAGGTGAAGACCGTGGTCGTGTTCCGCATCGACCGGCGCAGTGGAGTGGCGACCTATCTCCAGATCGTCCGGCAGGTCGAGCAGGCGCTGCGCATGGGGGCGCTGGAGGAGGGTGACCGGCTGCCGACCGCCGCCCAGGTCGCCGCGACCACCAAGGTCAACCCGAACACGACCCTGAAGGCCTACCGCGAACTGGAACGCATGGGTCTCGCCGAGGTGCGCCAGGGAGCGGGCACGTTCATCACCCGCTCCCTGGCGCAGCCCCAGTCCGGCCCCGGCTCACCGCTGCGCTCCGCCCTCGCCGACTGGCTGGACCGGGCCCGCGCCGAAGGCCTCACCGGGCAGGACGTCACGGCCCTGTTCCACGCGGCGTTCGAGAGCGCGTACCCGGGCGAGGCGCCGGACTGACCGGAGCCGCTCAGGCGCGGTTGTAGCGGTAGCCGTTGCCATGGGCGGGACCGACGTCGTGCTGGATGCCGGACCCCGCGACGGCGAAGAACGAGGGGTCGGTGTCGCGGCACATTCCGGTGGAGCGGGCCTTGTCCACCACGGCGGTACCGACGTTGATCCGCTGTCCGCCGTCCGCCACGGACGTCAGCTTCGCGGTGTACTCGCAGTGCCCGGAGCCCTGTACGTCGGCGATGAGGGTGACCGCGCTCTGCCCCGGCGACACCCGCCGGACGACCACGGTGTGGGGCTGGAGGGCGTCGTACTGGGAGGCGATGGTCCACGTACCGACGAAGTGCTGCGGCACCCGGCCGTCCGGGGCCGCGGGGTCCGGGTCCGGGGCGGGCGGTTTCGCGGCGCCCCCGGAGCCGCCCGACCCCGACGAACCGGCCCCGCCCTGCGCACCGTCTCCGCCGGAGGCCGCCGCTCCCTCGTCCCCGGACGACCCCCCACCGGAAGCGGAGCCGTCGCCGCCGACTCCCTGCCCGCCGTCCGCGTCGCCCTGGCCCTTCCCTTTCCCCACCCCACCGTCCTCCTTCGCGCCGTCCTCCTTCGCGCCGTCCTTCGCTCCGTCCTCGTCGTCCGCCTCGTCGCCCTTCCCGGAGGGCGAGGCCGCGGGACCGGAGGGGGCGTCACTGGCGGCGGGCGGCGCGGCGGGCTCTCCGCCCCGGGCGTCGGTGGCGCCGCCCGGGTCGCGGCTGAGGAAGGCCGTCGTGCCGCCCGCCGCCAGCACGGCGACGACGACGGCCGCGATGATCCACGTTCGCCGACGGCGCTCCGGAGCCCGGTCTCCGGCCGGGCCGGGCCGGAGAGCAGGCGTCGGGTCGGCCGTCGGGCCCGGCTCGTGGCCCTTCGCCGGAGCAGGCCGCAGATCGACCGTGCCGAGGTCCCGAGAAGCGGGAACGGGAGCGGGAGCGGCCGGGGACTCCGCGCCCCCCGGTATGTCTGCGGCTTCCGGTACGTCTGCGGCCCCCGGCACGTCCGCGGCATCCGGCGCATCCGCGGCCTCTGGCACATCCACGGCCTCCGGTACGTCTGCGGCCTTTACGTCACCCCGTACGTCCAGGCCGTCCGGCCCCTCCCCGACCTCCACGGCCTCACCGGCGCCCCCGGCTCTCCCGGCTTTCCCGGCTTTCCCGGCCTCCACAGCCTCGCTCGTCCCCGCGGCCTCCGGCACCTCCGCGTCGAGCAGCAGCGCCGACTGCTGCGCCAGCCGGGCCAGGAGCACCGGGGGCAGCCAGGCACCGTGCAGCGCGGCCGAGGACGGGGAGGACGCCAGTCCCTCCAACAGCGCGCCCACTTCCGGCCGTTCGGCGGCGCTCTTGGTCAGGCAGCGTTCGATCAGCTCGCGCAAGGGGGCGTCCGTCACCGCGGCGAGGTCCGGCGGGGACTGGACGATCCGGAACATCACCGCGTGCTGGTTGCTCACACCGGCCCCGAACGGCAGGCGTCCGGTGGCCGCGAACATCAGTACACAGCCGAGGGAGAAGACGTCCGCGCCGGGCCCGGTCTTCTCACCGAGGATCTGCTCGGGCGCCATGAAGCCGGGCGAGCCGATGACCATGCCGGTACTGGTCAGCAGGGACTCCACGGAGACCTGGAGCGCACGGGCGATGCCGAAGTCGATGACGCGGGGGCCGTCGACGGTGAGCAGGACGTTGGACGGCTTCAGGTCCCGGTGAACGATCCCTGCGGCATGGATGCCGCGCAGCGCCCGCAACAGCCCTTCGGCCAGGGCGTGCACCGACTCGGCGGGCAGCGGACCGTGCTCCCGGACGGCCTGTTCGAGCGAGGGGCCGGGCACATAGCCGGTGGCCACCCACGGCGGCTCGGCATCCGCGTCGGCGTCGAGCACGGGGGCGGTGTAGCGCCCGCCGACCCGGCGGGCCGACTCGATCTCCCGCCGGAAGCGGGCCCGGAACTCCCCGTTCGCGATGTGCTCCTCGTGCACGACCTTCACCGCCACGGTGCGCCCGCCCGCCGAACGGGCCAGATACACCCGGCCCATCCCGCCCGCACCGAGCCGGCCGAGCAGGGGGTACGGCCCGATCCGGGCCGGGTCACCGGCCGCGAGGGGACGTATGCCCTCCATCGCCGTGTAACGCCCGCTGTCCTTGCCCGCGCCCTCGCCCATGCTGACCTGATCCCCCGATGGCCTTGTCCCCTGCGGTCGTTCGCGCCCGGCCGGAGCCGTGCGCGCCCGCCAAGGATAGGAGCCCCGGGTGCCGGCGCTTCATGCGGATCCCGGCCGGAGCACGGTCGGGGAAGGCCAGGGCCCAGAGGGACCCACCGGCCCCGGGGCGCCGCCCGCCGCCCGTGACGGGCTTCCGGTGGCTGAACGGGGCGGGGCCGAACTACCGTGCCGACCGTGACAGTTCGCGTACTCCTCGCCGACGACCAGGAATCCGTACGCATCGGATTCCGCCTCATCCTGGATTCCCAGCCCGACATGGAGGTGATCGGCGAGGCGTCCGACGGTCTGCAGGCCGTCGAACTCGCCACGAAGCTGTGCCCGGACGTGGTGCTCGCCGACATCCGCATGCCGCGCCTGGACGGCCTGGAGGTCACCAGGCGGCTCGCCGGCCCGGACGCCGGGAACCCGATGCGCGTGGTGGTGGTGACGACGTTCGGACTCGACGAGTACGTCCACACCGCACTGCGCAACGGCGCCTGCGGCTTCCTGCTGAAGCGCTCGGGACCGGCCCTTCTGGTCGAGGCGGTCCGCGCCGCGATGGCGGGCGACACGCTGATCAGCCCCTCCCTCACCGTCAGCCTGCTGCGGCACCACCGGGACGCCGGCAGACCCAGGGCCACGCAGCCGAGGGACGCGCTGACGCCCAGGGAAACGGAGATCGCCCGCCTGGTCGCCAAGGGGATGACCAACGCGGAGATCGGAGCCGAGTTGTTCATCTCGGCCGGTACGGCCAAGACGCATGTCGCCAACGTCCAGCGCAAACTGGGCGTCCGCAACCGGGTCGGCATCGCCGCGTGGGTCTGGGGCAACGGCCTGGAGAAGTGACCTCGCGGAGATCACCCTGAAACCACGGGCTCAGAAAGACCGGTACGGGCGGGAGGCATCCCGCCCGTACCGGTCCCGTGTCAGGCGCGGCGCTCGAGCAGCGCGACGAAGCGCCTTTCGACGTCCTCCGCAGGACCGACCGGGTGCAGGTCCGGGTCGAGTGAAACGAGGAGGTCCCGGGCCTCTGTCCAGGGAATTCCGAAGGCCTCCTCCAGGGCCAGAAGCAGGCGCAGTGGGGTGAGGGTGAAGTCCTCGGCGCCCCGGAGGGACTCGATCATGGCGATGACCCCTGCGCCTTCCGCCGCCATTTCCCGAAGGTCTTCGATCGGCTTGTCCACTGCTCTTCCTCTCGTCTTCCTTGGCCGGTCAGCGGGTGAAGCGGAGGACCACATTGGTGTAGTTACCAGGCGTGCCCTCCAGCGTGACCGGTACCATCTTGCCAAAGCCGTACCTGGCGGAATTCTTACCGGTGAAGGTGGCCGCAGCGGCCTCTTCCAGGCTCTTGCCCGCCCTCAGCATCTCGTTGAACTTGTTCAGGTTCGTCGGCATGCCGCGGTTCCACTTCGACTCGATCACATCGATGGAATCGGCACCGTAGTGCGCCATCATGTCGTCGAACATCTGGTAGCCCTTCGTGGTGCTCTTGTTGCGCTCCACCGCGATGTTGAGGACTCCGTCCCTGGCATCGGCAATGATCATTCCGTCGCCGTCATAACGCCCGATGAACTCACCGCACGCCAGCTTCCTCGACGATGCCGCTGCCGCTGTCGTCGCACGACTGGTGGAGAACCCGACCACCTGCGCCGCTCTACAGATCCGGTCGACCTTGAACAGCTTCCGCAGGGCGCCGTAGGACTTCTCCACCCACCGCCATTTCGACTTGACGGTGACGTCTCCCAGGAACTGCCAGCAGTTACCGATGCCCGGATCGTCCGCGCACCGCTCCATCGCATCGAGGTCGACGAAGATCGATGCGACGTCGTGCGCCTCCTGCATGGCCGAGCCGAACTGGAGCATCATGGCCTGGATTTCGCACTTCACCCAGTTGTGCTGGCACCAGCGCGGGTGATTCGTACTGCTCAAGTCGCAGCCGACGTAGCCGCAGCGATACATCTCGCGCGCCTGCGCCCCCGCTTCGTTCTTCTCCTTCTCCGCGACGGCAGCCTTGCGACGCTCCTCCTCCTCGGCCTTGATCTTCTTGATCGCCACCGAGAAAGCGTCCTTGGCCGCCGCGAGTGCGGCATCGGCATCCTTACCGGCAGCAATGGCTGACGCACGAGCCTCATTCGCCGCGGACCAGGCAAGCGACGCGGAGGCCTGTGCCGACTCCGCGGAAACAGTCGCGGTGGCGGCGGACGCCGCAGCGGCCTTCGCGTCCTGGTTGGCGCTGTTCGCCGCGGAGCGCGCGGTGCGTGCCGACTCGGCGGCCCGGGCCGCCGACGCCTCCGCGTCCTTGGCGTGCTGCGCGGCCTCATCGGCGTATCCCTTGGCCTTGGCCGCGGACTCCTGAGCCGCCTGCGCGTAGCCCGCTGCGTCTTCCGCCGCGTCACGGGCAAGGGCTGCGGCCTTCTGGGCCTCGTTCGCATCCTCGTGAGCCTTGGCGGCGATCCCGGATGCCTCCGCGATCAACTGCTGGACCTGAGCGAGGTGGGTGGCTTGGAGCATGTCCTTGCGCTGCGCCATGAACTGTCCGCGGGCAACGAAGGCGTGCAGCGCCGTGGGTGAACCCTCCAGCGCGATCCGCGCGGCCGACTTCAGTTCGGGACCGCTGGTTGCGGCGTCCGCCAACTGAGCGGCGGTGACGCGTTCATCCTCGGTGCGCGCCGCATGCTGGCCGGTGAGCAGGAACTCCCGGTACGCGGCCGGAGTGCCCGCCGCCAAGGCCTGCTGTGCCTTTTCCTTGAGGACAGGGCCCGCCTGGGACGCCACCCGGGCAATCTCCACCCGGAAATCCTGTGCGCCGGCCCCGTACTGACCTGTCGTCAGGAAGGCGCCGACGTCGGCGGCGTCACCCGTCAGCGCGGTCTCGGCGGCGTCCCGCACCGACTTGCTGATGCTGTCCTCGGCGAGTCGCTCCACCTGCGCTCGCTCGTCCTGCTCACGCGCCGCCTTCCACCCCGTTTTGAGGTAGTCGATGACGAATTCGTTATTGCTGGCCAGTGCCACCTCCGCAGCGGCACGGCTCCAGGACTGACCGTCCTTGGCGGCGAGCATGGCCAGATTGCGGCCGTCCTTGACGAGTTGCGCCTCGTCCGCGCCCGGCTGGGACGCTGCGGCTGCCAGTCGGGCGGCCTCTGTGTCCCGGTCCTTGGCAGCCTGTACATGCCGGGCAAGCTCGTCCTTGCGAAGGTCTTCGTCCTGCTTGGTGTCCCGGGCCTGCTCGATGCCCGCGTTGGTACGGCCGCGCAGTTCCTCTGCCTCGACCTCACGGGCCAGCGTGTAGATCTCCTTCGCCTTGGCAACCGCCTTGCTGGCGTTGTTGGCGGCTTCGGTGGCGGCGTTGGCGTGCTTGGTCGCCCGATCGGCCGCTTCCGCGGCCTCGCCTGCATGGTCGGCCGCCGCATCAGCTGCTGTTGCGGACGCCTTCGCATGCGCTGCGGCGGAGCGTGCCTCGTCGCGAGCCTGAGCCGCTGCGGCCGCTGCCTTTCGAGCGAGCTGCGCCGCCGCGTTCGCGGCCCGGTTGGCCTCACGCGCGTGGCGCTTAGCGGTAGCAGCGGCACGGCGCGCTTCGGCGGCCTGCGCGCTCGACTGGTCCGCGTAGTTGCTGGCCGTGACAGCCGCATCCGCCGCGAGATTGGCGTTGGCACCTGCGCTCAGGGCAGCGACTGCGGCATTTCCTGCCGCATCGGCGGCCTTGAAGGCCTCGTCCGCGGCGTCGGCCGCGACCTCGGCGCCGTCGGCAGCCTTGCGCGCGTCGTCTGCGGCCACGCGCGCGGCGGACGCCTGGTTCCGGTCGGTGGCCGCGGCAGCTGCGGCGTTGCGGGCGTTGGCAGAGGCTCGCGCCGCGCCGGCGGCGGCGGCCGCCGCCTGAGATGCGGCGCTCGCCGCGATCTTGGCAGCCTTGTTCGCCGCGTTTGCCGACGAAATGGCCCGCTGGGCTGCGGCCGCCGCCTGCTTGGCCGCCTTGGCGGCACGGCCTGCGGCGGCAGCGGCATCCGCCGAGTCCTGCTGCGCGAGCGCGGCCTCCCGCGCCGCCTTCTCCGACGCCTCCTTGGCCAGTTCGGCGGCCTTCACTGCCTTGGCCGACTGTTCCTTGGCGACGGACGTCTCCTTGGCCGCCAACCTTCCGGCCTCTTTGGCCTGGGCCGCCAACTGCTCAATGGTGGAACGCTCCTGGTCCCGCGAGCGAGCCACATACTGGCCTACGTCAAGAAACTCCTGAATATCCTCCGCAGTGCCGTCGAGCGCGAGCCGCCCGGCGGCCCTCACGTTGGTACCGCCGGCACCGATGATCTGCACCGTCCGGACGCGGTTGTCCTCCTGGCGCCAGGTGTACTGATCCTTTGCCAGGAAAGCCTGCACATCCTCGGGAGTACCGTCCAGCGCCTTGCGCCCGGCCTCCTGGACATTGGGGCCGCCCACCGACATCACCTGTGCGACCAGGACCCGTTGGTCCTGCTCAAGCGGAGTTTCCCAGCCGGCCGCCAGGAAATGCTCAAGCTCTTCGGGAGTACCGGCGAGAGCCGCGCGTGCCGCGTCCAGGACCTCGCTGCCACCGATGGTGGCTATCTGGGCCGCGGTGACGCGGTTGTCCTGGATCCCGATCTCGCGGGCTGTGGCCAAAAGTTTCTGGACATCCGCGTCAGTACCGGTCAGGGCCGCCTCGGCCGCGGCCTTCATGCCGGCACCGCCGGTCTTCCACAGGTCCACGACCAGGGCTCGCTCGGTCAACGGCGTGGGGCTGCCGGCCTGGCCGCTCAGCAGCTGGTCGTCCAGCGAGGGATCATCCACCGCGACTGCGGTACCCCCGAGGAGACTTACAAGAAGGGCAATCAGCACGGAAAGGCATATAGCGCGCGCCGCCACGAGTGACCGTTTCACCCGGTATGCGGATCCGCTTTGTTGGAGTACTCCAAAAAGCGGGTTGACTTTATGTCTCAAGTGACACACAACCATTTCTTCCATCAGCAACTTGCTTTGCCGGTAGTTGATTTCCAACCTCGCGAGCATACGAAGAGCGCGCTTCGTTGAGTAGTTGGTTCCTCGATGGGAGCTTGCTATCGTACGGCTGCCGCCGACGAGGGGGAATCCGGCACTCAAGCCGGAGTACGGAGATAAACCTCTGCGCACCGCCACAGGTTCGGTGGCACTCGGCATCCGACCCTCACATCCACATGGATTACTCCATGAATCCCTGGAGGATTTTCGATGATATCCCGCACGCGCGTTCTTTTTGTTACAGGAATCGTTTCCGCTGCGGTCGCAGCGGCATCGACGTTCGCATTCGCAAGCACCACGGCTGACCCACGAGCCGCGGCAGACGAGATGCCAGTTGCCGTCGAGGACTTCAACTATCCGGGCGCCGACAGAGTCCTCGCGGAAAAGGGCATCACATTGAAGCGTGGTGACGGGCACATCATCCTCGTCGACTGCGGCCAGACAGCCGAGCAGATCAAGGTGATGACCGTGAAGGATGACTCCGTCGGCAGGGACGGCCAATACTGTTTCCAGGCCACCGCCAAAACCGGATTCCTCACCCTTGAACTCCCTCGCGTCTTCGCCCTGGAGACCGGTGAACACCCCATCAGCGCCGACCTCACCGCCAATGGGGAAACTCTGACGGTCGACGTACCCAAGGACGGATTCGAAAGCGTCGGCGAAGGTGACCTGAACAACGGGCAGCGCTCGGTTCTCGTCGAGATCCGCGTCACTGGCTGACGAGCGGACCACGCTCACGCATATGTGGTTCTCAGAGCCCTTGATTCTCGGTGGAATCCGCTTCTTTCAAGGGCTCACAGAATTTCTTGTCGACATCCGCTTCACGGGCTGACGCCTGCAAAGGAAATGCACTTCATGTCATCCATCAGAGGCCCCCGCCTCGCCGCGCTCGGTGCCGTCCTGGCCGCCGGCTCGCTCGCGCTGTCCGCGGCGCCCGCATCCGCCGTCGCGGGCGGGACCCCGGTCGCCGACACGGACACCACCTACGCGGCCACCGCGCAGATCATCATCGGCGCGTACGACCGCGGCTGCTCCGCGGCCCTCGTGGACACCGAATGGCTGCTCACGGCGGCCAGTTGCTTCGCCGACGACCCGGCCACCTCGTTCGCGGTCCCCGCCGGCGTCCCGGCGAAGAAGACCACCGCCGTCATCGGCCGGTCGGATCTGACCGGCACGAGGGGCGCTGCCCGCACCGTCGTCGAGCTGGTGCCGGGCGCCGACCGCGAGGTGGTGCTCGCACGCCTGAACCGGCCGGTCACCAACGTAACGCCGGTCGCGATCGGCACCACGGCCCCGGCCGCGGGCCAGACGCTGTCCTTCGCCGGATACGGCCGTACGAGCACCGAATGGTCGCCGCTGAAGCTGCACACCGGCAGCTACACCGTCGACTCTGCCGCGGCCACCTCCGCGAACGTGACCGGCAAGGACGGCACGGCCGCCTGCGCCGGCGACACCGGCGGACCGGTCCTCAACTCCGGCAAGCTCGTCGGCCTGAGCAGCAGGTCCATGCAGGGCGGTTGCTTCGGCACCGTCGAGACGCAAACCTCCACGGCCGGTGTGATCACCCGCGTGGACGACCTGGGCTCCTGGGTGAACTCGACGGTGGGCGCTCCCCGTATCACCGACTTCAACGGTGACGGCGTCGAGGACACAGCCATCGGCGACCCGCAGGCCACCGTGGACACCCACACCAGCGCCGGCGACGTCACCGTCGTCTACGGCGACGGCAAGGGCATCGCCAAGATCGACCAGGACCTCTCCTGGGTGCCCGGCGCCGCCGAGGGCGGGGACCACTTCGGTGCGACGCTGGCCACCATCGACTACGACGAGGACGGCTACACCGACCTCGTCGTCGGATCGCCCGAGGAGAACACCGGCGACACGGTCGACGCGGGCTTCGTCGACATCCTGTTCGGTAGCAGGAACGGACTGGGCAGCGGACCGGCCGCCCGACACCTGGAGCAGAACATGGGCACCGGCGCCATCGCCGGATCGGGTTCCGAGGCGGGCGACCGTATGGGCGCATCGCTGGCCGCGGGCACCACCGCCGCGGGCAAGCCGTGGATCCTGATCGGCGTGCCCGGCGAGGCCATCGGCTCGCTCTCCAGGGCCGGTGCGGCGTTCTACGTGCACGGTGACACCAGCGCCGCGCTCCACCAGGACAAGTCGAACGTGCCGGGCGAGGCCGAGGCCGGTGACGCCTTCGGCACCGCCGTCACGGGTGACGCCAACTACATCGCCGTCGGCGCCCCGGGCGAGGCCATCGGCACCGACGCCGACGCCGGCAACCTGGCCGTCTTCAGCCACAAGCTGGACGCCGACGGCATCCCCACCGTGGTGACCGGTATCGACCAGGACAACGAGAAGATCGGCGGCGGCGCCGAAGCCGGTGACGAGGTCGGCGCGTCCCTCGCGCTCGTCGCCTACCGCCCGTCCGGCGCGGCCACCGCCACCGACTCGATCCTCGCGATCGGCGCCCCCGGTGAGGCCCTGGCCGTCGACGGCAGCGTGACGCAGAAGGCCGGCGCGGGCAACGTCATGCTCGTGCACTTCAACGCCAACGGCACCTGGGACTACCTGCGGAGCCTCAACCAGGGCACCGGCGACGACGACCGCGCCGGCACGATCGAGACCGGCGACGCGATGGGCACGTCCCTGAGCGCGGTCAACACCGCTCCCCGGGCGGTCGGCTCCGCCGACACGCTGAAGATCGCGGTCGGCGCCCCCGGCGAGGACCTTGCCGGCGTCGCGGACGCCGGTGCCATCCACACCTTCTCCCTGATGGGTGCGGCCGGCGCCAACGACCTGTGGATCGAGGCCGGCGACGGCGACGGCATCCCCGGCCCCCCGAGCGCGGGCGCCGAACTGGGCAGGAGCATCCACCTCACCGAGCGGCACCTGTACGCCGGTCTGCCCTACGGCCCCGTCTCCACCGGCTCGCTGTACGCCCTGCCCCTGGGCCACATCATCCCGGGCGGCACGCACGGCACCGTGACCACGTACCAGCCGGGCCAGGACGGAATTCCCTCCGGCGGCGAGGAGTTCGGCCACTCGGCGCGCTAGTCACACATCGCAGCAAGGGGTGAGCCCCCGAAGGCACTCCCGGCCTTCGGGGGCTCACCCCTTGTGGTGCTGGACTGGTAGTACGCGGCCAACGATCCCGGCGCCGACCGAGGCGGGCGGGGGCACTCGGGATCCACCGGCTGTCCCCCGGAGCGCGACTTAATGCAACTGAAAGTGACAGTCCGCTGACGTAGATGGTGCTCGCAAGTAGCCGCGGTAGTCGCGGTAGCCGCCAGGAAGGGTGACTGTGCAGGGGACGCTGAGCCTGGTCAGTGACGCCTGGGTGGGACCAGGCCGGCCTCGTACGCGGCGATGGCCGCCTCCACCCGGTTGCGGACGCCCAGTTTCGCGAGTACCGCGCTGACGTGGGCCTTCACCGTGCCCTCGACGAGATGCAGTCGGCTCGCGATCTCCGCGTTCGACAGGCCCGTCCCGAGTCCGGCCAGAACCTCGCGCT
Source organism: Streptomyces sp. rh34 (assembly GCF_002551245.1). Taxonomy (GTDB): domain Bacteria; phylum Actinomycetota; class Actinomycetes; order Streptomycetales; family Streptomycetaceae; genus Streptomyces. The sequence continues at coordinate 9,655 of NZ_NTGZ01000008.1, read as the reverse complement.
CACGTTCGGTGAGCCGAGCCAGTGAGCGGTGGGGGTGTGCCGCTCGGTGCGCGCGCATCCCTGCGATGATCCGGCCGGCGACCCGCGGAGACAGGTAGGCCCCGCCGGCTCCCACCGCCCGTACCCCGTTGAGTAGTTCCCTCGGATCGTCCGCCTTCAGCAGGAAGCCATCGGCACCCTCCTCCAAGGCGCGCGTGACGTACTCGTCCTGACCGAAGGTGGTCAGCATGATCACTCCCACCGTCGCTGCTTCCCGGTGGAGCCTCGCCGCTGCTGTCAGCCCGTCCAGGCCAGGCATCTGGATGTCCATCAGCACCACGTCCGGCCGGTGCCCGCGGGTGAGCGCGATGGCCTCGTGCCCGTCGCTCGCCTCGGCGACCACCTCGACGTGCGGATCCCTGACGAGGATGGCCCGCACTCCCGCCCGGACCATCGCTTCGTCGTCGGCTATCAGCACCCGGACCGGGCGACAGTCCGGTGTCGTCTCTTCCACCCGGCGAGCCTAAGGCCGAGCCGCCACCGTACCAACGGTTGGTTTCGCCGATCAGCCCGTGAGAGGAGTGCACCCCTGACGAACGGCAGGACGCCGCTGCCGTTCGGCCGATGGGCGGCGGGTCCACGGACTTCTAGCGTCGCTCTCGTACAGGAATCGAGGCAGTTCCCGCTTCGCAACCGAGCACCACGTGCCGGTCGTGGGGCGGCGCCGCCGACTTCCGTGTTCCGCGACCGGCACCGAGGAGCTCTGTGATCACCCTTCGAGAACTGACCAAGCGTTACGGCGAGACCGTCGCCGTGGACGGTCTGACACTGGACGTCAAGGGTGGTGTGGTGACCGGCTTCCTCGGCCCCAACGGCGCCGGGAAGTCAACCACGATGCGCATGATCCTCGGCTTGGACCACCCCTCCGAGGGCGAAGCGCTCATCGGTGGAAGGCCGTACTCCTCCATGCGCCACCCGATCCGCGAGGTCGGGGCGCTCCTGGACGCCAAGGCGCTGCACCCGGCTCGCTCCGCACGCAACCACCTGGTGGCGCAGGCGCGCAGCAACGGCATTCCAGTGAGCCGGGTGGACGAGGTGCTGGAGATGGTCGGCCTGGCAAAGGTGGCGAGGCGCTCCGCCGGGGCGTTCTCCCTCGGCATGTACCAGCGGCTGGGCGTGGCGGGCGCGCTGCTCGGTGACCCGCAGGTACTCATCTTCGACGAGCCCGTCAACGGCCTCGACCCCGACGGTGTCCGCTGGGTGCGCGAGCTCGTGCGCTCCCTGGCAGCCGAGGGCCGGACGGTCTTCCTCTCCAGTCATCTGATGAGCGAAATGCAGTTGACCGCCGACCAACTGGTCATCATCGGACGGGGCAAGCTCTTGGCCGACACGCCGATGGCCGAGTTGCTGGCCAGCAGCTCGCTGTCGTCAGTACGGGTGCGCACCCCCGACGTGGCAGACCTGCCCACACTGATCAGCCATCTTCTGAAGGACGGCGACGTGAGTGTGGAGTCGCCCGCCGCCGACGAGCTCGTCGTGAAGGGCCGCAGTGCCGAGAAGGTGGGCGACCTGGCCCACGGGCTGGGGCTGCGGCTGCACGAACTGCGGACCGTCGCCGCCTCGCTGGAACAGGTCTACATGGAACTCACCGCGCAGAGCGTGGAGTACGAAACGGGCGCGTCGACGCTCAACGGTTCTCCCACCGGGCAGACGCAGGGAGCGGGAGCATGAGCGCAGTATCGACCGGCGTGAGCGACGACCGCGGTGGCCGGGTGGCCTCCGGCCCCACCGGCGGTGGCTTCGTCGGTGCCTTCACCTCGGAGTGGACGAAACTGTGGACCCTTCGCACGCCGTACGTCTGCCTGCTGGCCGGCCTCGTCGTGACCTCGGTCTTCACGTTCTACTACGGGTCGATCGCCCGGATCAACGACAAGCCGGTCCAGCCGGTGGGCAACGCCTCAGTGTCCTCGGTCATCCTTACCCAGTTCGCCCTGGTAATTCTGGCCATGACGATGGTGACGAGCGAGTACTCCACAAGCAGCGTGCGCACCTCGCTGCTGTGGGTGCCGGTCAGGGCCCGGGTGCAGCTGGCCAAGTCGCTGCTGAGCGCCCTGGTGGGCCTCGTCGCCGCGACGGTGTGGGCTGTGCTGGGCATCGCCCTGGCCTGGGGCCCCTTTCAGGGACACGCCGAATTCGAGCTGCCGAAGGTGGCGTACCAAGCCGTAGCCATGGGCGTGTACTCCGCCCTGATCTGCGTACTGACGGTGGGAGTGTCGTTCGCTCTGCGGACGGCAGCCGGCGCCGTGGCCGTGATCTTCTTCGTGCTTTCCGCGCTGCCCAGCATGCTGGTCGGACTGGGGGGTCCGGTGCTGCTGGCCATCAACGAGTACATGCCGCAGACCGTGGGTGGATATTTCATGCTGGGCGACGGGAAGGCTCCGTTCCCGGACGCCGTGAGTCTGCTGATCCTGCTGGTGTGGGCCGGCGCCGCTCAGGTGGCCGGTCTCCTCGTGCTGCGACGGCGGGACGCCTGAACTACGGCGGAACCTCCCTGCGATGTACCGAGCACATCCCCCTGGCCGGGTGTACGGGCGCGTCCCACAGAATCGACCCCGACGGGTGGGGGAAATCAGCGGAAGGGCGGCCAACACACCATGCTGCACGCTCGTACAGCCTCAGCCAGGTCCGCGCGCGCTGCCGACGCGGCTCTGTGGGCCGCGCTCGCGGCCACCACCGGATACGGGTTCCATGACGCGACCACAGCTTCCTGGGCTATGGACCTGTTCCTCCCTCTGGCCGTCCTGGCCGTGGCCGTACCCTGGTCCCGCCACCGCCCGGCAGCCGCCGTCGTGCTCGTCAACGGACTGTGTGTAGTGGGCCTGGCCGACCCCGCGACACCAGGCAACGCCCATGTCCTGTCGCTGGCCGCGCTGAGCTGTCTGCTCGGCTCCCGGGTAGCCGCGGCACGGCGCCCGCTCCTTGTGCTCGCCGGGTGCGCTGCCGTCAATCTCGCGACCTGCGCCGTGCTGCGTGCGCAACCTGTGTGGTGGTTCTACGCGATGTCCGTCCTGCCCGCAGCTCTGCTGTTTCCCTGGCTAACGGGACGGCACTGGCGAGGCCGGCGTCAACTCGTGCGAGGGGGCTGGCAGCTGGCCCACAGCCTGGAAGAGCGGCAGCACCTGGTCGCAGAACGGGCGCGCCTGACCGAACGCGCCGAGATCGCGGCCGACATGCACGACTCCCTCGGCCACGCCCTGAGCCTGGTCGCCCTACGCGCCGGGGCACTGGAACTCTCGCCCGACCTCACCGACCGCGACCGCGCCGACCTCGTCGACCTCCGCGGGACGATCGCGGACGCGGTGGAACAGATGAGGGACACCGTCGCAGTCCTGCAAGACCCGCCTGGCAGGAACACAGGTGCTGGCCTGCCGGTCAACGACACCGTCGAGAACCTCCTCTCGCGGGCGGTCGCCTCTGGAGTACCGGTGCGCTGGGAGCGGCGCGGGGCGTCGCCTCCCCTGCCGCCCCTGATCAAGCGTGGGATGTACCGGGTTGTTCAGGAGGCCCTCACCAACGCGATGAAACACGCGCCGGACTGTCCCATCAGCGTGCGGATCACCCACGAGTCCGACCGTACCCGCGTGAGCGTCATGAACGCAGTCCCGTCGGCCGGCGGCTCGGCGCACGCGAGCGTCGGCCCAGCAAGTGGCGTCGGCCGGGGGCTCATAGGACTTCACGAGCGTGTGGCCGTCCTCGGCGGCTCCTTGCGGACCGAGCCCGACGAAGGCAGGTTTCATGTCTCCGCCGTTCTCCCGCACCAGGCAACCGCCCGCACCGGGATGCCGGGACCGATGACGGTGCCCGGAAGGCCGGACCGGACCCAAGAACCCGCGTCGCCGTCCGATGCCGCCCTCAACCCGGGCCCGAACACAGCCCCGGGTCCGGTTCCACCGGAGTCCGCCAAACGGCTCGCCTCCGTACGAGGCGAGGCTTGTCGCCGCTCCGCCGTCGCCGTCGTCGCACCCGTTGTCGCAGCCCTCTTCTTCGTGCCATCCGCCGTCTACCTGGCCTGGCAACTCACGACGAGCGTGCTCCCGCCCTCCCACTTCGACGAGCTGTCCGTGGGCCGGCCGCGCGCCGAGCTCGCGCCTCTGCTGCCGGCCCGCGCCTACCCCTATCCACCCGACCACGCACGTTCCACATCCCGGCCGCCCGGCGCCCGTTGCGAGTACTACCGTTCCGGCCGCGACCTGTTGGGCGACGTTGACCTCTACCGGCTCTGCTGGTCCGGCAACACACTGTCAGCGAAGGACACCGTGCCCGCAAGACGCCCTTGACGCCGCCGGGGCCGCGCCCCCTGAGCATGTTCCCGACACCGCACACCTTCATCCGGTCTACGTCACTCCGGCTCACCGCGGGCAGGACGGCCCGGCACGGGCACTGGTGGAGGCAGCAACCGACTTCGCACGACGGCACACCGAATGCGGCCGGCTCACCCTCGGAGTACACGAGGACAATCACCCGCGCCATGACCTTCTACCGACGCATCGGATTCCACGATCTTGGAGTGACGGTCCCTTATCCGCTGGACCCTACATGCGATGCACAGACCGCGAGTGCCGATCCGGCGGAATTCCAAGGGCAGCCTAAAGAGGAAACCCCAGGTCAAAGTCCTGACCTGGGGTTCACCATGGAGCCGCCTTCGGGATTCGAACCCGAGACCTACGCATTACGAGTGCGTTGCTCTGGCCAACTGAGCTAAGGCGGCGCGCCCTGTCACACCATGGTGCGATCAGCAGCGGGGCCAAGTCTACACAGTTTCCGGGGGTGCTCCGTACACGGCGCCCCCGGAGGCGTTTGCGCTGGTCAGGGCAGGTCAGAGGGGCAGGGGGTCAGGTGCACTTCTTGCCGTCGGTGGGCGGGGTGCCCTCCAGGAGGTACGTGTTGATCGCCGTGTCGACGCAGTCGCTGCCCCGGCCGTACGCGGTGTGGCCGTCGCCCTCGTAGGTGAGCAGGGTGCCGGAGGAGAGCTGCTCGGCGAGGGACCGGGACCACTGGTACGGGGTGGCCGGGTCGCGGGTGGTGCCGACGACCACGATCGGGTCGGCGCCCTTCGCCTCGGTGCGGTGCGGGGTGCCCGTGGCCTCGGTCGGCCAGTGGGCGCAGTTCAGGGAGGCCCAGGCGAAGCCTCGACCGAAGACCGGGGAGGCCTTCTCGAAGTCCGGGACCGCCTTCTCGACCGCGTCGGGGCCGTCGAAGGCGGGCGGCAGGTCGAGGCAGTTCACGGCGGCGTTGGCGAACATCAGGTTCGCGTACTTCCCGTTCGGCTCGCGCTCGTAGTAGCTGTCGGCCAGGGACAGGAGGCCGGAGCCGTCGCTCCGCTGCGCGCCCGTCAGCGCCTCGCGGAGCTGCGGCCAGGCAGCCTCGTCGTACATGGCGGCGATCACCCCGGTGGTGGCCAGGGACTCGCCCAGCTCACGGTCGTCGCCGGTCGGGACCGGCTTCGCGTCCAGGTCCTTGAAGAGCTGCTTCAGCGCGGTCGCCGCGTCGGCGGTGGACGTGGTGCCGAGCGGGCAGTCCGGCTGCTCGACGCAGTCGGCGGCGAAGGACTGGAAGGCCCCCTCGAAGCCCGCCGTCTGGTCGCGGTTCATGTCGATGGCCTTCAAGGAGGGGTCCATCGCACCGTCCAGGACGAGGCGGCCGGCCCGCTCCGGGAAGAGGTCCGCGTAGGTGGCGCCCAGGAAGGTCCCGTACGACGCACCGACGTAACTCAGCTTCTCGTCGCCGAGCAGGGCCCGCAGGACGTCCATGTCGCGGGCCGTGTCGACGGTGGAGACGTACGGGAGGATCTCGCCGGACCGCTTCTCGCAGCCCGCCGCGAACTTTTCGAAGGACGCGCTCAGTTTCCGGACCTCCGCCTGGTCGTCGGGCGTCTGGTCGACCTGGGTGTAGGCGTCCATCTCCGGTCCCGTGAGGCACTCGACGGGTTCGCTGCGGGCCACGCCGCGCGGGTCGATCGCCACCATGTCGTAGCGGGCCCTCACCTGGGCCGGATAGCCGAGTGCCGCGTACCCCTGGAGATAGCCGATCGCGGAGCCGCCGGGGCCGCCCGGATTCACCAGGAGGGAACCGATCCGCTTGCCCGGCCCGGTGGCCTTCTTGCGGGAGACCGCGAGTTCGATGTCGCCGTCATCCGGCTGGTCGTAGTCCTTCGGCGCCTTCATCGTCGTGCACTCGAACCCCTCCACCCCGCAGTCGCGCCAGCTCAGCTTCTGCGCGTAGTACGACGACAGCCCCTCGCGAGCCGCCGTGCCGGTGGCCGAGGCGCTCGGCGAGGAGCCGCTGCCACTGCAGCCGGAGATGAGGAGGCCGGCAGTGCCGATCCCGATGGCGAAGGTGCGGAGCAGCCGCCTGGTATCCATTCAGGGAGCGTATCCGCCGGGTGACGAGTCGTCCGATTCCCTGCTCATTCGGGTGAACAGGGACCCGCGTCGGGACCCCTCAGCCCGCCCGCAGCGCCATCGTCATCGCCTCCACCGCGAGCAGCGGCGCCACATTGCGGTCCATCGCCTCCCTGCAGGCAATCACCGACTCGATCCTGCGCAGGGTCTGCGCGGGCGTCGAGGACTCCGCGATCCGGTCGAGGGAGTCCTGCACGTCGACGTTGGCGATGGCGATCCGGGAGCCGAGCTGGAGCGCCAGCACATCGCGGTAGAACCCGGTGAGCTCGGTCAGCGCCAGATCGAGGCTGTCGCGCTGCGTACGCGTCTTGCGGCGCTTCTGCTTGTCCTCCAGCTCCTTCATCGCGCCCGCCGTCCCGCGTGGCATCCGGCCCCCGGCCACTCCGCCGAGCGCCGCCTTGAGGTCCTCGGTCTCCTTGACGTCGACCTCCTCCGCCATCTGCTTGGCGTCGTCGGTGGCCGTGTCGATCAGCTCCTGGGCCGCCTTCAGGCAGCCGCCGACGTCGGCGACCCGCAGCGGGACCTTCAGCACCGCCGCCCGCCGAGCCCGCGCCCGCTCGTCCGTCGCGAGGCGGCGCGCCCGGCCGATGTGCCCCTGGGTGGCGCGGGCCGCGGAGTGCGCCCGCTCGGGGTCGACGCCGTCACGGCGGATCAGGACGTCGGCCACCGCCTCCACCGGGGGGGTGCTCAGGGTGAGGTGCCGGCAGCGGGAGCGGATCGTGGGCAGGACGTCTTCGAGCGAGGGGGCGCACAGCATCCAGACCGTGCGCGGCGCGGGCTCCTCGACGGCCTTCAGCAGGACGTTGCCCGCGCCCTCGGTGAGGCGGTCGGCGTCCTCCATCACGATGACCTGCCACCGGCCGACCGCCGGGGAGAGCTGGGCGCGCCGGACCAGGTCGCGGGTCTCCTTCACGCCGATGGAAAGCAGGTCCGTGCGGATGACCTGGACGTCGGCGTGTGTGCCGATCAGGCTGGTGTGGCAGCCGTCGCAGAACCCGCAGCCGGGTACGCCGCCGAGCGCCCGGTCCGGGCTCGTGCACTGGAGCGCCGCGGCGAAGGCCCGTGCCGCCGTGGACCGGCCGGAGCCGGGCGGTCCGGTGAACAGCCAGGCGTGCGTCATCTTCGAGCCCTGGTCCAGCGGCTTTCCGTCGGACACCGCGGTGACCAGCGCATCGGCGTCCTTGGCGGCGGCGGCGAGCTGTTCCTGCACGCGGATCTGTCCGACCAGGTCGTCCCATACGGTCATGGGTCACCGCCCTTCCGGTGGTGTCGTGCGGTGTCGCGGAACCGCGGTGCGTCGTCGCTCTCCATTGTGGGGGACGCCACTGACAGTCCGGCCCGCCCGCCCCCGGAGGGACGGACGGGCCGGGACTTCACCATCGGCGGTGGGGCGGGGCGTCAGCCGCGCGGGCGACGTCCCCGGCCCGCGGGGCCGTCGTCCTCGTGGCCCCCGAGCAGCTCGTCCGCCAGGGTCGGCAGATCGTCCAGCGGGGTCTCCTCCGCCCAGTCGGGGCGGGGGCGCGTGCGGCGGCCCTGCTGCCGGTCGGGCGTCTCTCCGGCGTTCGGGTCCTCGACCTGCGGCAGTTCCCGGGTGCGCTCGTTCTCGCTCTCCGCGGGCGAGGACGCCGGGCTCTCGTCCCGGAAGAAGCCCTGGGGCACCCGGTCGGAGGGCTGATCGGCGGAGACCGGCGGCAGCACGGCCGTCTCGTCCGCGTCCCGGGCCTGCCGCCGGTCCGCCGGCCGCTGGTCCGCCGGCCGCTGGTCCGAGAAGCGCGGCAGCATCGCCGTCTCGTCGTCCCCGAGAGCGGATCCTGAACGTGCACCCGTGCCCGTACCCGTACCGGATCCGGAAGGACGGTCGTCCCCCGGCCGGACCGCCGGGACCGGCTGCGTGATCTCGTTCGGGTTCACGATCGGCGTGGGCACCGTGAGCTCGTTCTCCGGAACGGTCGGGCCCTCCGACCGCGAGGACGACGGCGAGGAGGTCTCCGGACGCGAGGCACGGGACGCCCGCGCCTCCTCCGCACGCCGGGCCTCCGCCCGATCGGCCTCGGCCCGCGCCGCCTCCGTACGGGCGGCAGCCTCGGCCTCGGCCCGACGGCGGGCCTCCTCGGCGCGCATCAGGGCCTCTTCGGCCTTGCGCTGCTTCTCCAGGCGCTGCGCCTCGGCCTCCTTGCGGAGCCGGGCCTCCTCCTCGGCCTGCTTGCGCAGACGTTCCTGCTCGGCCTCGCGGACCCGCTCCTCGGCCTCCAGCCGGAGCCGGTCCTCCTCGGCGCGGCGGCGGGCCTCCTCGGCTCGCTGCCGGGCCTCCTCCGCCTGGCGCTCGGCCTCGCGGCGGCGGGCCTCCTCCAGCTCGCGCTGCTTGCGCTCCTCCTCCTCGGCGCGCAGCCGGGCGAGCTGCTCCTGGCGCTCCTTCTCCAGGCGCTCCTCCTCGGCCTTGCGCGCGGCCTCTTCCTCCGCCTTGCGCCGGGCCTCCTCGATGGCCCGGCGGCGGGCCTCCTCGATGGCCTCGATCTCGGCCTCGGAGAGCGGCAGGAGCTGGTCGAGCCGGTGGCGTACGACCGTGGTGATCGACTCCGGCTCCTGGCCGGCGTCCACCACCAGATAACGCGTCGGGTCGGCGGCGGCCAGGGTCAGGAACCCGGACCGCACCCGCTCGTGGAACTCGACCGGTTCCGACTCCAGCCGGTCCGGTGCCTCGGTGAACCGCTCCCGGGCTGTCGCCGGGTCGACGTCCAGCAGCACCGTCAGATGCGGTACGAGGCCGCTCGTCGCCCACCGCGAGATCCGGGCGATCTCGGTCGGGGCCAGATCCCGGCCCGCGCCCTGGTAGGCCACGGACGAGTCGATGTAGCGGTCGGAGATGACGATCGCGCCCCGCTCCAGCGCCGGGCGGACGACGGAGTCGACGTGCTCGGCGCGGTCGGCGGCGTACAGCAGGGCCTCGGCCCGGTTGGACAGACCGGCGGAGGACACGTCGAGCAGGATCGACCGCAGCCGCTTGCCGACGGGGGTGGCCCCGGGCTCGCGGGTCACGACGACCTCGTGGCCCTTGGACCGGATCCAGTCGGCGAGCGCCTCGACCTGAGTGGACTTGCCCGCTCCGTCGCCGCCCTCCAGGACGAGGAAGAAGCCGGTGGCGGCGGGCGCGACGGCCGGGTCGCCGCCGCGCAGCGCCTCGCGCAGGTCCCGGCGCAGCGGCTGTCTCTTATACA
>NZ_NTGZ01000079.1 GCF_002551245.1 Streptomyces sp. rh34 | reverse complement strand
GCCCTCGCCGCCGCCCTGGCGGCAGCCGCCCGCGCCACCACCACGACCGGCCCCGCCCCCACCCGCTTCGGGGCCTGGCGCAACGTGCCCTCGGGGCCGCAGCGCAAGCGCTACCGGAGCGAACCCGACGGGGCCGAGCACGAGATCGCCTACCGCACCCCGCGCACCGGCGCCCCGGAACCGCACGACGCCCCGGGCGTCCGGGTCCTGGCCGTCACTCCGGACCGGGCGACCCTCGAAGTGAACGGGGTAGCACGGAACTTCACCGTCACCGCCGACCGTGACAGCGGCCGGGTGCACGTGGACACCGCCGACGCCTCGTACACCTTCACGGCCCTGCCCCGCTTCACCGACCCCGCCACCCACACCGACCCGGGCTCCCTGCTCGCCCCGATGCCCGGGACCGTCGTCCGCCTCGCGGAGGGCCTGGCCGCCGGCGTCGCCGTCGAGGCCGGGCAGCCGCTGATCTGGCTGGAGGCGATGAAGATGGAGCACCGCATCCTCGCCCCCGCCTCCGGCACCCTCACCGCCCTGCACGCCGCCCCCGGCCACCAGGTCGAGGTCGGCGCGCTGCTCGCCGTGGTCCAGGAGGGCCCGGCCGCCATCCCCGTACCGGAGGAGACCGCATGAGCACCGTCCGTACCGTCCTCGAAACCGACGAGCACCAGGCCCTGCGCGCCGCCGTCGCCGCCCTCGGCAAACGGTACGGGCGCGACTACATGACCACCGTCATCCGCGAGGGCGCCCACACCGACGAGCTGTGGGCGGAGGCCGCCAAGCTCGGCTACCTCGGGGTGAACCTCCCCGAGGAGTACGGCGGCGGCGGTGGCGGCATGGCCGAACTCTCCATCGTGCTGGAGGAGTTGGGTGCGGCAGGGTCGCCCCTCCTGATGATGATCGTGTCGCCCGCGATCTGCGGCACGGTCATCGCCCGCTTCGGCACGGACGATCAGAAGCGGAAGTGGCTGCCGGGCCTCGCCGACGGAAGCCTCACCATGGCCTTCGGCATCACCGAACCCGACGCCGGCTCCAACTCCCACCGCATCACCACCACCGCCCGCCGCGACGGCACGGGCCCGGACGCCGACTGGCTGCTCACCGGCCGCAAGGTCTTCGTGTCCGGCGTCGACACAGCCGACGCCACGCTGATCGTCGGCCGCACCGAGGACGCCCGCTCCGGGAAGCTGAAGCCCTGCCTGTTCATCGTCCCGCGCGACGCCGAGGGTTTCGGCCGGCAGCAGATCGACATGGAACTCCACGCCCCCGAAAAGCAGTTCGAGCTGGTCCTGGACGGCGTACGCCTGCCGGCCGACGCCCTGGTCGGCGACGAGGACGCGGGCCTCCTCCAGCTCTTCGCGGGACTCAACCCCGAACGGATCATGACGGCCGCGTTCGGCATCGGCATGGGCCGCTTCGCGCTCGGCAAGGCCGTCGAGTACGCCCGTACCCGGCAGGTCTGGAAGGCCCCGATCGGCTCCCACCAGGCCATCGCGCACCCGCTGGCCACCGCGCACATCGACCTGGAACTGTCCCGTCTGATGATGCAGAAGGCGGCCCGGCTGTACGACGAGGGCGACGACGTCGGGGCGGGCGAGGCGGCGAACATGGCGAAGTACGCGGCGGGCGAGGCGTGCGTGAAGGCGGTCGACCAGGCCGTGCACACCCTCGGCGGCAACGGACTGACCCGCGAGTACGGCCTCGCGTCCCTGATCACCGCGTCCCGGGTGGCCCGGATCGCCCCGGTGAGCCGCGAGATGATCCTGAACTACGTCTCGCACCAGTCGCTGGGCCTGCCGAAGTCGTACTGAACCTTTCCTGATCCGCTTCCGTCCGACCTCTCCCCATCCCTCCCCCACAGGGGTGATTCTGACCCTCCACACCCGCACGGCGTCCCGCGCCGCCACCCGGGCGGCGCGGGCATCCGCGACGACAGGGGACCGCCATGGTGTTCCGCAGCGAGTACGCAGACGTACCGGCCCTCGACACGCCCATCCACGAAGCGGTCCTCGGCGGGGCCGCCGGATTCGGCGACACGGTCGCCCTGATCGACGGGACGAACGGCGCCTCCCTCACGTACGCCCAACTCGACGGCTTCCACCGGCGCATCGCCGCCGCGCTCGCCGAGGCCGGTCTCCGCAAGGGCGACGTCCTCGCCCTCCACAGCCCGAACACCATCGCCTACCCGGCGGTCTTCTACGGGGCCACCCGCGCCGGCGCCTCCGTGACCACGGTCCACCCGCTGGCCACGCCCGAGGAGTTCGCCAAGCAGCTCGCCGACAGCGGGGCGAAGTGGATCGTCACGGTCTCCCCGCTCCTGGCGACCGCCCGTCGGGCGGCCGAACTCACCGGCGGCGTACGGGAGATCTACGTCTGCGACCAGGCGGAGGGCCACACCTCCATCCTGGACATGCTGTCCTCCACCGCCCCCGAGCCGGAGATCGTCATCGACCCCGGCCAGGACGTCGCTGCGCTCCCGTACAGCTCCGGCACGACGGGCACGCCCAAGGGCGTGATGCTCACGCACCGGTCGATCGCGACCAACCTGGAGCAGCTGAGACCGTTCATCCCGATGGGCGAGGGCGACCGCATCCTGGCCGTCCTCCCCTTCTTCCACATCTACGGCCTCACGGCGCTGATGAACGTCCCGCTGCGCTGCGGCTCGACGGTCGTCGTGCTGCCCCGCTTCGATCTCGCGCAGTTCCTGGAGACCATCCAGACCCACCGCATCACCGGCCTGTACGTGGCTCCGCCGATCGTGCTGGCCCTGGCGAAGCATCCGCTGGTGGGGGAGTACGACCTGTCCTCGCTCCAGTACATCGTCAGCGCCGCCGCCCCGCTGGACGCCGAGCTGGCGGCGGCGTGTTCGGCCCGGCTGGGCGTGCCGCCGGTGCGGCAGGCGTACGGGATGACGGAGCTGTCGCCCGGTACGCACGTGGTGCCGCTCTCCGTCGAGCAGCCGCCGCCGGGCACGGTCGGCAAGCTGCTGCCGGGCACCGAGATGCGGATCGTGTCGCTGGAGGACCCGGCGAAGGACGCGGAGCCGGGGGCGGACGGCGAGATCCTGATCCGCGGCCCCCAGGTGATGAAGGGCTACCTGGGCCGCCCCGACGCCACCGCCCACATGATCGACGCGGACGGCTGGGTGCACACCGGCGACGTCGGGCGGGTGGACGCGGACGGCTGGCTGTTCGTCGTCGACCGGGTCAAGGAACTGATCAAGTACAAGGGGTACCAGGTCGCCCCCGCCGAGCTGGAGGCCCTGCTCCTGACCCACGAGCACCTCGCGGACGCGGCGGTGATCGGGGTGTACGACGCGGAGGGCAACGAGGTCCCGAAGGCGTTCCTGGTGCGGAGCCCGGCGGGCGGGGGGCTGACGGCGGACGACGTCATGGCGTACGTCGCCGAGCGGGTGTCCCCGTACAAGAAGGTGCGGCAGGCCGAGTTCGTCGAGGAGGTGCCCCGGGCGGCGTCCGGGAAGATCCTCCGGCGTGTGCTGCGCGACCGGGAGAAGACGGAGAGGACCGAGGAGAAGTGACGTTGATCGGACGGACGGCGGACCGGGGAGAAGCGCCCCTGATCGGACGGACGGCGGACCGGGGGGTGACGACGCTGACGCTGGACTCCCCGGCGAACCGCAACGCGCTCTCCGCGTCGCTGGTGGGCGAGGCCCGCGCGGCACTGGCGGCGTGTGCGGCGGACGACACCGTACGGGCGGTGCTGCTCACCCACACCGGCACGACGTTCTGCGCCGGGGCGGACCTGACGGCGCCGCCGGACCCGGAGGCGTTCGTCGGCCTGATGCGGGAGATCGTGGAGCTGCCGAAGCCGGTGGTGGCCCGGGTCACGGGCCATGTCCGGGCGGGCGGTCTGGGCCTGCTGGCGGCGTGCGACATCGCGGTGGCGGGCCCGGCCTCGACCTTCGCCCTGACGGAGTCCCGGCTGGGCCTGGCCCCGGCGGTCATCTCCCTCACCCTGCTCCCCCGCCTGGACCGCGCGGCGGCGAACCGCTACTACCTGACCGGTGAGCGCTTCGACGCGGCGGAGGCGGCCAGGATCTCGATGGTCACGGTGGCCGCCGAGGACGTCGACGAGGCACTCGTACCCATCCTGGACGGCCTGCGCCGGGCCTCGCCGCAGGGGCTGGCCGCATCGAAGGAGCTGGTCACGGCTACGGTGCTGAGAAGCTTCGACCAGCACGCCGAAGACCTCGTCGCCCGATCCGCCGCGTTGTTCGCCTCCGGCGAGGCGAGGGAGGGGATGACGGCCTTCCTCGAACGACGGGACCCGGCATGGGCGCGGTGACATCCTCCTCCACCTCCTCCACCTCCTCCAAGGCCGCTCACGCGCCGAAGCAGGACCGCAGCCGGGCGACGCGGCAACGGCTCCTGGAGGCGGCGGTGGCCTGCCTGGCCGAACACGGCTGGGCGGGCTCCACCGTCTCCGTCGTCGCCGAGCGCGCCGGCGTCTCGCGCGGCGCGGCCCAGCACCACTTCCCGACCCGCGAGGACCTGTTCACGGGGGCGGTGGAGTACGTCGCCGAGGAACGCTCCGCCGCCCTGCGCGCGCTGCCCGACCAGGGCCGCGCCGAGGTGGTCGCGGCCCTGGTCGACCTCTACACCGGCCCCCTGTTCCGGGCCGCGCTCCAGCTCTGGGTCGCCGCCTCCAACGAGGCCCAGCTCCGCCCGCGCGTGACGGAACTGGAGGCGAGGGTGGGCCGCGAGACCCACCGGATCGCCGTCGAACTCCTGGGCGCCGACGAGTCCCGCCCCGGCGCCCGCGAAACGGTCCAGGGCCTCCTGGACATGGCCCGCGGCCTCGGCCTCGCCAACCTCCTCACCGACGACACCGCCCGGCGGGCGCGGGTGGTGGCGCAGTGGGCGGCGCTGGTGGAGGAGGGGCTGGGGTGATTCCAGCGGGGCGCGCGGCGGGCCTCCGCGGCGGCGGCCCGGTGGGATCCCCCGGCCGTCCGTTGGCGCCCGGACCTGCGGATGTACGGGAGTTGGCGCGGGGATGAGGAGTCGGCGGCGAACGTCCGCGCGGCCGCCCGATCGGCCCTGGGCCGTCGTACCGCTGGCTACGTTGAGGCCGTGCGGAGGCAGCGGCAGGTGGCGGGGAGCGACGGCGAGGGCGGGTCCGGGGGCAGACGGGGCGTGTCCGAGGAGGCCGGGCAGCCGCGCCGGGCGGGGATTCCGGCCGGCCCGGGCGGCGTCGGCGTCGGCGGTGGTCCCGGCAGCCTGCTGCCCCTCCAGCGGACGCTGGGGAACGAGGCCACCACGCGAGCGGTGCGGCGCGGAAAGCGGCCCGCCGCCCCGCCCCCGGTCATCGACGAGCGGGCCGAACAGGGACTCGTGCTGCCGCCGTACCTGATGGACCTGGAGGCGGGTGGGCTGTCCACGGCGTACGGGCTGACCGGGCAGGAGTTCGTACGCAACGCGGTCGCGGCTGTCGTGGGGCACGGCGACGGCACGGTGGCCGGAATCGCCGCCGAACTGGCCGGGCGACCCGAGTCGTTCTTCGGCCGGGGCCGAGCCTTCGCGGTGGAGGGCGGGCAGGGCGGGCAAGGCGCACAGAGCGGAGGCGGGGGGTTCGACGTCACCGTGACCATCGCACCCGCTCCGGACGACCGGCCGCCCACGTTCCACCAGGCCGCCGCCCTCCCGACGGCGGCGCCGGACCCGGGAGGTGCGCCGCTCGCCGCGGTCGACGACGCGGAGGGCAAGGACACCAAGGTCGATGTCCAGCACAACAGCGGTGCCACCATCGGCAGTTCGGCAGGAAACTCCACGAGCAACGGGGCGGGCGGCACGGCGTTCGGGCTCGCCCCCGTCGCGCCCGGACTGTGGCTCGGCGGCGCGGTGACGGGCAGCGTGCAGCCCTGGCAGTCCTCGCGGGACTCCCGCACCCAGCGAGGCGTGGCCGAACCGCGCGTGCTGCGCAGCGACAAGGGCTCGGTGGAAGTGCCCCGCCGGGTGGTGTTCGCCGTACGGGTCCGGCGGCAGGCGGGCGGGGACGAACAGGTCTACCGGGGTTCGGGAACACTCACCCAGCGGGTGCCCACCGAACATCTGATCCCGGCCGGCACCGGTGCGCCGGACCGCCCGCGACCGGTGGACGACGACCTCGCCCGGCGGGTCTCGCTGGCCGACTCGCTGGCCCCGGTGGGCGTCTCCGACACCGCCGGGCCGCACCGGGGCGGCGGCGGGCTGTTCGACGCGGTCGCCTCCGTCCTGCACCCCTCGCTGACCGCACCTGGAGCGCCCGGCCGCTCCCGCCTGTACGAGGCGACCGCCACCCCGACCGTGCTGGAGGACCTGCCCCGCCTGCTGCGCGACGGCGTCACCGGGGACGACCTGCACTCCAAGGACGGCAGCAGCGCGGGCAGTTACCGCATGCGGGCCGTGGTCACGGGGCTCTCCCCGGCCTGGGCCACCGGCATGACCCAACTCCGTACCCATCAGCAGGTCCAGCACACCACGACCGAGGCGGCGAGCAAGGGACGCGCCGCCACCGGCGGATTCGGCCCGGCGGCCGGGCTCGGGGCGGCGGCCAACGCGGCCGTGGTGCGCGCCACCGCGATGCCGGTCACCGGGGCCCGTGCGTCCCGGTTCAGCGTCAACGAGCAGACCGTCTCCAGCCGGCAGGGCGCGGAGGTGCGGGGCGAGAAGGTGCTGTACCTCGGGACCGTGCGGCTGACCGTGGAGGGCACCGGGCCCCGGTCCGCCGGGATGGTCCTGCGCCCGGAGACGCGGGTCGCCACGCACACGATGCGGGTCTGGGTCGGTCTGCGGGCCGACGAGGCGAAGGAGTTGGGCCTGCCGTTGCCGCAAGGGGTGACGGCGAGCGAGTTCGTGAAACGGCCGGAGGCGCGTCGGGCGGGCACCGGGGCGGAGGGAACGCAGGAGGGGACCCAGGAGGGGACGCAGGAGGGGACCCAGGAGGGGACACAGGGAGGGAAACAGGGGGAGATGCAGGAAGGGACGCGGGAAGGGACGCAGGGGAGGGCGCCGGAGGGGGAGTCGGCGGCTGACGAACGTCACCTGCCGTTCGGTGCGATGGGATCGAGCGTCACGCTCGGCCGGCTCGACACCGCGCCCATGCTGAAGGCCGTACGGGAGCTGTTCGCCACCGACCCCCGGCTGGCCGGGTATCTCCCCGCCTTCGGCGCCACCGCGCCCGCGGCGGGCCTCAGCCGTGAGGAGGAAGAGGCGCAGCGCCACAACTACCGCGAGCTGATGGCCGCCCTCTCCGAGACCCATCTGCGCGTGAACAAGGACCAGTTGCTGTCCACCGGCATCCGGGTCCGGCTGCGCCGCAAGACCACCCTGCACGCCCACGACGTCCAGCTCCGGGTCCACGGCGACCTGGGCGGGGCGAGCCACCTCGGCGACATCGACGACTGGCTGGTGCGCAGCCACTCCGGTGTCTCCGCGAACGTACAGAGCGGGCGCAGCAGTTCGCGGTCGATCGGTGGCATGGTGCTGGCCCAGGCCCGGCTGGTACCGGGTGTGCTCACCGGTTCGGCCCGCTACGAGCGGCAGAGCACCGGTACCCGCCGCAACCAGGGCGGCCCCACCACCCGTACCGACGTCCTCACCAACGGATCGGAGAAGGCGAGCGCGTTCGGGGCGGCGCTGCGCCTGAACGTGGACGTCACCATGACCTCGCGGCAGCGCAAGCTGGCCCGCGCCCTGACCCCGGGCGCCCCCGGCCGGGACGCGCCGGAGGCCAGGCTGCTGTCCGGCCTGCGCCTGGAGGAGCAGGACGTACGTCTGCTGACGCCGGCCGAGTTCACCGTGGGCACGGAGGAGAAGCGGCGGCTGGACGCGGACGGCGGGCAGGCGCCCGGCCCGGAGCAGGAGGTCGCCGCGGCGGGCATCGGCGACCTGGCGTCGCCGGCCCCGGCCCCGGCCGCCGAGGGTCAGACCACAGAGGGACAGACCGCTGGAGGGCCGGCCACCGGGGGGCAGGTGCGGGACTGGCAGCTGGTGGAGACCGTCGGTGACGGGCAGCCGATCCGCGACCTCGCCCTGGCGCTGCTGGCCCGCGCCGCTGCCCGGGGCGGGGCCCGGGGAGGGGCGGGCCGCCAGGACCCGGCGCTGGGCACGGAGGGGCTCGCGCCCCGGCTGGCCGTCGAGGAACGCTTCAGCCCCCGGGCGATCACGGCCGCGCTGCGGCAGGCCTCGTCCTCCGCATGGGTGGTGAAGAACCTTCGCTACCCGCGCCGGCTGGCCGCGCTGAACGGCGCGGTGGGCACCAGGCTGGCACTGACGGCCCCGCGACTGGTGCACGAGGCGGCGGGGCCCGGCACGGAGACGTTCGTGCTGGGCGGCCACCAGGCCGGCGGACAGCGGGGCAGCGGCACGGCGAGCACGGTGCAGGCCGGGATGACCGGCATACAGAACGGCGCCGAGTGGCGCGTCGGCGAGGGGCTGTCGGGATACCGGACGACGAGCACGGGCGACGCCGGGGCCGCCACGCTGGCGGGGACCGTGGAGCGCAACGCCCACACACCGAAGAAGGCCCCGCTGTACCTCGTCCGGTGCGACCTGCTCGTCACGATGGTGGCGGAGGTCAAGGTCACCGGCGGCGGTCCGTACGTGGCGAACGCGGCACGGACCCTGCCGGGCGCGGCAGCGGTGTGGCTGACGGCGGGGCAGTTGAGGGCGGCGGGGGTGGACCTGCCGCCGTCGGCGCGCGAGGCGCTGAAGCCGGACCGGCAGGGCGAGCGCGCCGACGCGGACCGGACTGTCGGGGGCGCCGGCCGCGGAGGACGGGCGGAGGCGTCGACGCACGCACCGGCACCGGCGCACGCACCGGCACCGGCGTCGGAGTCGGCGCACGGTTCGGCGTCGGCGTCGGCGTCGGCTTCGGCCGGTGTCCCGGCCCGCTCGGGGCCGACACTCGCCCGCGATCTGCCGCTCGGCTTCGGCATGATCGAGGACCTGCCCGACTTCGTACCCCTGCTCGACCGGCTGCGCGGCTCCCTCGCGCGCATCGGGCGGGAGGACCTCGCCGACGATCTCCTGCCCCGGCAGCAGCTGCGGGACCGCAACGACAACGTGCAGCGCCTGCTGCGGATCCTGGACCGGGACGGCGCCACCGGCCTGCTGGGGAGCGCCATGGACGGCGGGGTCACCGTGGAACTGCTGGACGGCCGCAGGACTCCGTACTGGGCGGTGTTCAAGGTCGACCGCGTCGGCGGGGCAACCTGGGACGGGGAGGCGGACGACGGCCGGGACATGGAGTACATCACCTCGGCGGTCGCCCAGCAGTCCACCTCCCACGACGAGGGCACGGCCACCGGTGTGGAGGGCATCCTCGCCGGCTCCGGTAAACCGGACGGCGGGACGGGCCCGCTGAAGAGCGGCGGCGGGGCGGGCGGGCTCGGCGCCGCCTCAAGCTCCGCACGCCGCCGGGGCGACGCCGGGCGGAGCCAGTTGGGGATGAAGACGGTCGCGGAGGCGAAGACGGCCAGGTCGGCGAAGATGCGGGTGCCGGTCATCGCCACCCTCGAACTCCACCGGGGAGACCGCCGGCTGGCCTTTGCCGCCACGGGCCTCACGTCGCTGGTCCACCGCGTCCTGGAGAGCGACCTCAGGGCGCTGAGCCGGGTGGGCGCCTCGCGCCCCGCCCCCGCCCGTGCCCCCGCCCCCGGCGTGCGGGACACACCGCCCGGCGACCCTGCCGCGCTTGGGGCCTGGCGGGCGGCCGGGGTGCCGCTGCCGATGGAGGCGCAGGTGAACGGCTTCCAGGGAGCGCCGCGCGTAAGGGAGTTGGTGTCGTCGGCGGTGCGGGCGGCGGGCGGCGGCGACCGGTTCCGGCAGAAGGGGCAGGCCGCCGCCTACACGCTGGGCGAAGCGGTCTCCACCGAGTGGCTGATCGCGGCCCTGCCCCTGCTCACCAACGCCGGGGCGGACCTGCCGCCGGTGCACGCGAGCGGGGCGACGGGCCAGGACCTGAGCGCCTCCGTGCACGCACGGCTGAGGGCCGGGCGCGTGCTGGGCACCGGGGACAAGATGACGTTCGAGACGGTCGCCCAGAGCCACCTCGGGGCGCCCCGCCCCACCCAGAGCGACGGGCAGAGCTCGGCGGAGCAGGGCAGACAGGCGCGCGGGCTGCTCGGCGCCGGGGTGCTGAACGCCGACGCGTTCCGGCTCAACCAGCTGATGGGCAACGCGGGCGGCGCGGGCTCGGCGAGCGGCGCGGCGGCGCACGGCGCGGGCTCGATGCCGCTGCACAAGCCGAAGTTCGCCTCGGTGCTGGTGCAGTTCACCCTGGACGTACGGGTGGCGGCGCGGGTGACCGACCGGGTCCGCACGTCCCGTACGGCGGTGGCGGAGCGCGAACTGACCCTGCCCCGCCCGGTGGTGGTCCGCATGCCGCTGCCGACGGCCGGCCGCCTCCTGGCCGCCCACCCGGCCGCCCTCACCGACCCGCGCGACCACCTGGGCGCGGGCCGGTGACCTCAGGGAGCGGCCGGAGCGGCCGGCTCCTGGGAGGCGCTGCCGTCGTAGACGTTGTCCGGGGTGGCGATCTGGGTGACCGCGCGGGCGAGCAGGGTGGACGGCTCCTGGCCCCCGCTCAGGGAATCCGTGTTGATCATGATGACCATGGTGGCTTTCTGCGAGGGCAGGTAGACGGTCACGGTCTCGTACCCCGGCAGGGAACCGTTGTGCCCGATCCACCCGTCGGCGTCGAAGATGCCGAGGCCGTAGCTGAGCCCCGGGAACCCGGTCGGAAGCGTCTTGAGCCGCTGCGCCTGGGTCGCGGGGCTCAGCAGCTCCCCGGTGGCGACGACCTTGGCCCAGCGGCGCAGGTCGTGCAGATCGGAGATCATCGCCCCGGCGGCCCACGCCCAGCTGGGGTTCCAGTCCGTCGCGTCCTCGGTCTCGCCGCTCAGCGTCTGGTCGGTGTAGCCGCGGGCGTGCGGCTCGGGGAACTCGGCCCCGGTCGGGAAGAGCGTGTTGTGCAGGTGGGCGGGGCGGAGCACCCGCTCGTGGATGACCTGGCGGAGCTTCTGACCGGTGACCTTCTCGATCACCAGGCCGAGCAGGACGAGGTTGGAGTTGGAGTACTGGAACTCCGCGCCCGGCTTGAAGGTGTTCTTGTGCTTCATGCCGTACGCGAGCACGCCGCGCGGGGTGAACGAGCGGTACGGATCGCTCAGCAGGTCGTGCACGAAGTCCGCGTCGGCGGTGTACGGGAACAGGCCGCTGCGCATCCCGGCGAGCTGGCGGAGCGTGATCCGGTCGCCGTTGCGCACGCCGGAGACGTAACGGGAGATCGGGTCGTCCAGCTTGACGAGCTTGTCGTCGACGAGTTGGAGCAGCGCGGTGACCGTGAACGTCTTGGTCTCACTGCCGATCCGGATCCGGGTGTCGGCCGACATCGGCTCACGGGTGGCCGTGTCGGCGACGCCGCCCGCGTGGACGTAACTCCCCTTCCCCGGCATCCACAGCCCGACGACGACCCCGGGAATGCCGGCCTGCTCGCGGACGTCCTCGATGGTCCTGTCCAGCTTGGCGGTCAGCTCGGGACCGAGACCGCCGGGCGGACAGTCGTCCTCGCCGTGCGGGCCGCTTCTGTGGTCCTGACCGTGTTGGCCGGCTCGGCCGTGCTGATCGAGGCCCGCGGCGTGGACCGCCGGGGCGGGAGCCACGGCCATCGGGGCCAGTACGGACGCCGCGAGCAGCATCGCGGCGTACAGACGTCGGGTGGGGGAGCGTCGCATAGGGGGTGCCTCTTCCGGGAGGGGAGGGAGCGGAGCGACGGCAACGACACCACCCGGCCCCCGGGCTCCGCACCGCATCCCGGCCGCGCCCTGCGAAGTCCACTCGTTCGGAGCCGCGCGGCTCAGGGGTGCTCGGAGCTCTCCCGGACCGGAACGGGCGTCGCCTGGTGGTAGTACATCCGCCACGACGTCTCCCCGGCCCGCCTGCGCCACAGCGAACTCCGGCGGGCCCGCTCGCCGCCGATGACGGTCTCGTACGTGAGGTGCACCAGCCCCGGCCCCAGCACCACCCCGGTCATGCCGGAGGGCTCGTAGCGCGGGCCTTCCGCGCCCCCGCCGTCCAGGTCGGGGAGCGCGGCGAGCATCTCCTCGTACGTCCACCGCCTTCCGGAGGCCCCGACCTCGACGAACTCCGGGTCGAGCAGCGTCTCGGCGATCGGCCGGGAGAGACGTACGGCGGGGTCCATCAGCCGCAGCTCGCCGTTGATCGCCGCACTCACGTCCGTGGCTTCCTGGCTCATCCGGACATCATCGCCGATGAGGCCTCACCCTTGAGCGGGGCGGCGGCGGCAGGTGTTGATCAGGACGCCGGACGGTGTCGACCGCGTTGCGGCGAGCGTCACGCGTCGAAGGCTCCCGCCATCGGCGAAGAGCCGCTTCCCGCTGCCCAGGATGAGAGGTCCTGGCTGCGCAGAGCCTCGGTAGGCGCGGCGGCGACCAGCGAGGGGCACCGAGGGGCACTGGCCTTCCCGCGCTCGCAGAAGGCCCGGCCGACGCGGAGGCGGCGAAAGGGTTGGTGCGCGGGGGTGACGGAACCGGGTAACGTCTTTGTCATGTTCTTCCTGGCGCCGATTTACGAGTGAGAGCGTGATGGGCCGCCGCTGACGTCCTTCGACGTCGCCGCCCGTTCCCCACCGGCGAATCCGTAGATCACTTCACATCCTTACCGGGAGAATCCATGACCGTGAGCAAGAACATCAACAACCCCGTGGGCCAGGGCGGCGGCCAGCGCAAGAAGCTGTCCCGCGCCGAGCGGCAGAACAACGGTCCGCACCGCAACCTCGACCGCCGGAGCGCGGCCGACCAGAAGGCGGAGCTGGTGCGCAAGATGCGCGAGAAGACCGGCGCGGCCGAGGGCACGGGGCAGACGGGCGACGACACCGCACAGAGCTGACGCACCGCCGCCGCAGGTCGGCGGCACCGCACGAGGCAGTGCCTCCGTACTCCCCGGCCACCGCGTGATTGTTTGTCCTCGCAGACCGATGATCAGCGGTGGCCGCACTATGTGCGCACCCACTATGCACACCCATATCCGCACCCATATCCGCACCGGCTTTGGTCAGCCAGGATGACGATCTTCGCCCGGAGCGCCAGGGTGTGTATGCGGCGTTCGAAATGAACACCGCATTCCGTTTGTTCGGCGCGTCGCGGAACCCTAGCGTTGCGATCATGGAATCACCGATGGCAAACACCACCGACCAGGCGCCGGCGAACCCGGCCGCCACCGATGACATGCTGGCAACCCAGCCGGTCGGCTACTGGAGCGGCCTGGCCCATGCGACCGTCACGCGGCATCTGCGAGACGCGATGGCCAAGATCGACGTCACGCAGCCCCAGTACTGGGTCCTCAACCGCGTGAACGGCGGCCCCGCAGCGCCGAGCCGCGAAGAGGTCGTCGCGCAGCTGACGCACCTTGCCGACGGGCCGCACGAGATCGCCAGGGTCGTCGACCAGTTGCTCCACCGTGAGTGGCTCGGCATCGATGACGATCAGCGCCTGCACCTCACGGATGCCGGGGAGGCCGCCAGAGCGCGGCTCCGTGAGCTGGCGACCGAGGTACGCGCCGTGGTCCACAAGGGCATCAGCGACGAGGAGTACGTGGCCGCGCTCAAGGTACTGCGCAAGATGGTGGCCAATGTCGAGGGCGACGGGAATGCGGGAGCGACGCCTCGGACTTCGTGATGGGGCCCTGCGAGGGGCCTCCCCTGCGGGGGACCTCCTTCACGAGGGGCGGCGCGGGACGGTAATCCTCGACCGTGAGCGCAGGCCGCCGGATGCGGCGGGCCGGTTACCTCGGAGGTAATTGATGCCCCCCGTGGGGCCGCCTAACTTCAGCATTGTTCGGAGGCCCCACAGAGGGGCCGCTTCCGTATCCGGGCGACTCCCTGGTGCACGAGAGGAATTCGACAATGGCTTCGACGCGGTACGACGGGCTTACCTACGCGAGGGCGACGGGATCCGACGGTCTCGCGCGGCTGGCGCTCAAGCTGGACGCCGTGGTCACCGGCCTCAACGGCATCGCCTACCTGGCACTCGCCACGGTCCTCGACTCCTTCTTCGGCGTCACGACGGCGGTCCAGTACCCGGTCGGGGTGTTCCTGCTCCTCTACGCGCTGGGAGTGCTCGCGATCGGGACGCGGAAGGAGATCAACCGCACAGGACTGACGGCGGTCATCGTGGCGAACCTGCTGTGGGTGGTGCTCAGCCTGGTGGTGGTGATCTCCGGCGTGCTGTCTCCGACCGGCGTCGGCGCGGTCTGGATCGTGCTGCAGAGCCTGACGGTCGGCGGCTTCGCAGCCCTCCAGTACGTCGGGCTCAAGCGGCTGTGAGCTGGTCCGGCTCAGGTCCGGGGAGTCACGGGGAATCGCCGGACCAGTCGTTTGCGGGCCACGTACGGGATCTTGAGACCATGAGCGGCCCGTGGCAGGCTCGTGCCGCATGATCGATGAGTTCGCGAAGGACAACCTGCACGGGCGACTGCGGCGGGACCGCGAGGCGCTGCTCTGGAAGCTCGACGGCCTGTCCGCATACGACGCCCGCCGACCTCTGACAGCGACCGGGACCAACCTCCTCGGCCTGGTCAAACACGTGGCCAGTGTCGAGGCCAGGTACTTCGGCGAGGTCTTCGGCCGCCCTTCCCCGGAACCGCTGCCCCGGTGGCAGGACCACGACGGCAGCGATCTGTGGGCGGCCGAGGACGAGACCCGCGATCAGATCATCGGGTTCTACCGGCGCACGTGGGAACACTCGGACGCGACGATCAACGAGCTTCCCCTCGACGCCCCCGGCCACGTGCCGTGGTGGCCGCAGCCTCACACCAACACGAACCTGTTCGCCGTCATGGTCCATGTTCTCGGCGAGTCCAACCGGCATGCCGGGCACGCCGACATCCTGCGCGAGCGCATCGACGGCCGGACCGGCGTACGCGCCGAGCACGAGCAGCGGATCGACGAGGAAGCCCGGGCGGCTTACTGCGCGAAGATCGAGCGGGCCGCCAGGACGGCCGCACCGCGCAAGGCGGAGAAGTGATCCCCATGGGAGGGGTGCCCCGGCTGGTGAGGGCCGGACGCCGTCCGAATCGGGTGCCGGGGCGTGAATGTGCTGCGAGACTTCCGGCATGGACATGGGGCGTGAGTCGCGGTGGGAAAAGGATGCGATGACGGTAGAGATCGCCTTTGCCCTGGTGACCGCTGCTGCCCTTGCCGCGGCGGTCTTCGCCGTCGCGCTGACCCTCACTCTCGTGATGGACCTCTCCGACGCGGCGTCCAAAGGCGTACGGGCGGGGGGAGCCCTGGCCGGAGGCGCGGCCGGAGTGTGGCATCTGGTACGGGTGCTGCGCCGCTTCGACGTGGAGCGCCGTAAAGGCCACTGACGGCACGGCTCGACCCGCTACGAGCGCGAGGCCGACCACTTGACCAGCATTACCAGCATCGCCCGCGCCTGCTGCCGCGGGTTCGACGAACGAGATGACTTCTATGGGGCTTTGAGTAGGTCGCGGAGGCCCGCGATGTATGCCCCGATGTCTCGGGCACCGGCCGCTGCCTCGGCGGTACCGACCGGGGAATCGGCCGGCTCGGAGTGGTGGGCGGCCCGGCAGGGGCGGCAGAGCCCGTCGGGGAGGGCCTCGGGGCGTCCGGGAGTGCCGCAGTCGGTGCACTCCATCAGGACGCGGCGGGCGGGCGCGGCGGGCGACGCCTGCTCGGCAGGCAGCAGCCGGGGCGGGATCTTGTCGGTAAGGCGGCGGCGGACGAAGCCGAGCGGGCTGTCGACCTGGGCGGGGAGCCCTGCGGTGAGGGCAGTGGTCAGGTAGTCGGCGTCCACACCCCGGGCGAGCCATTCCGCCGCCTGGGCTTCCAGGGTGGCGCAGTCGTCGGCGGACAGCCCCAGACGATGGTCCCTGCGGCCGAGCCGGGCGAGGGCGAGGTAGGCGGGGGAGTGGGGTGCGGTCGCAGCCGCCGAGGCAGTCGCAGCGGTCGCAGCCGTCGGGCCCGGCCGTGCCGTCGTCGCAGCAGTGCTTGGGGCCGGTCCCGGCGCGGGTGCCGTGTCCGGAGGGTCGGCCGGGGGGCGCTGGTGCGGAACGGACTGGTGCGGTACGGAGATGGGGGCTGAGGCCTCCGCAGGCTCTGTGGCGGGGTCCGTGCGAGACGGCTCCGGCGCGTCCGGGGCAGCTTCTCCCCGAGGCCTCTCCGGCAGCGCGGGCGGCGGCGGGCCCTCGGCCGGAACCCAGGGAGGCGGAGGGGCGACGGTGGAGGGGGTCGTCACTTTGAGTGCGTGGCGGGCGGCCCGGGTGTTCTCGGCGGCGAGGTAGGCGTTCCACCACTCGTTGTCCCGGGCGGTGCGGGACCAGAAGGTGCGGAACGCCCAGCGGGTCTCGTCGCCCGCGCCGACCGTGCACCGTACGCGCCGCAGATGCCCGGCGACGGAGAGGGCTTTGAGGGCCGTGGAGATGGCCTGCTGGCCGTAGAGCGGGAGTTGCTTGGCCAGGGTCTTCACGCTCATCGCCGCGCCCTCGGGGAGGTGGTCGACGAACCCGGCGACGTACCGCTCACGGGTCGGCAGGAGGGCGAAGTCGTGCGGCGTGTGCGGGCGTTGATCCGGCGCGGAGCGTTTGCCGTAGCCGGGCTTGGCCATCGGGTACGCGGCGGAGAGTGCGGGGGCGTGCAGGGCAGAGCTATGGTGCGGAGTAGCCACGGGATCGCCTTCCAAGGGAGTGATCTTGCGGTGAGACCCCGGCCGGTGCGCCTAACACCGTGTCGGGGTCGCTTGGTTCTCGCACCGTAAGCAGTGCGGATGGCCCGCTGCAAGCTGCCGCGAATAGTCATACTTGCTGGCCGTTACGGGGGTGGGGAGGTGGGAGAGATTTCCCCAACCCCCTTCCTTTAACCACCGGTTAGAGAAGGCGCTCGAATCCCGGGGCACGTATACCGAAGCCTGAAACTCGGCCCCCGAGCTTCGGGGCGGGGCGTGGATCGAGTACGCCCGAACGAGTGACGGGCCTGTACCGAATCTCGGGTCTGGGATTTCGGGTCCTGGGTCTCGGGCCCCGATCTCGAAAGCGGAGTCGCGGGGCCCGGGCTTACTTCTTGTCCTCTCCGAGGATGGTGCGCAGCCAATAGAGGCTTCCTGGCGCCGACCGGGGCATCGTGCCACGGAGCCCGGGCCCATGGCCGGGAGGATGTCGCGATGCCTGACTGCCGCCCTTAGGCTCGACGTGTGAAGACGTTCGTGTTCGACATAGGCGAGACTCTCGTCCGCGACGACCGCTACTGGGGTTCCTGGGCCGACTGGCTCGGCACGCCCAGACACACTCTGTCCGCCCTGGTCGGCGCCGTGACCGCCCAGGGGCTCGACAACTCCGAAGCACTGAAGCTGGTGAAGCCGGGCATCGATATCTCGGCCGAATACGCCGCCCGCGAGGCAGCCGGACGAGGTGAGCACCTCGATGAGTCCGACCTGTACGAAGACGCCCGCCCCGCGCTGGCGAAGCTACGCCACCTCGGGATGCGCGTCGTCGTCGCAGGCAACCAGACCTTGCGCGCCGGCGAGTTGCTGCGGGCGCTCGACCTGCCGGCCGATCTGGTGGCCACCTCTGAGGAGTGGGGTTGCGCCAAGCCTTCGGCGGAGTTCTTCGCACAGGTCCTGGAGGCGTCCGGTGCCCCCGCCGGAGACACCGTGTATATCGGCGATCACCCCGCGAACGACACGTTCCCCGCCGCCAGGGCAGGGCTCCGCACCGCACACATCCGCCGCGGCCCCTGGGGACATCTGTGGGGCGCTGACGACCAGGTGCACGCAACTGCCGACTGGGTGATCCAGTCGCTCACAGAACTCACCACGATCGCCGGAAAGTAGAGGAATCAGGTTTCCCAACGTCATCGCACAAGTACGGTCAGTGGGTGTCTTCCGACAGCCCGCAGGAGGTCGGCAGGCGGATCGCCGCCTGCCGCCGTGCACACCGGTACACCCAAACCGCACTTGCGGCGGCCTCCCATGTGTCATACGCCATGGTTCGCGCCATCGAGCGAGGTGCCCGCCGACCCAGCGACGAGGTACTCGAAGCGATCGCGGACGCCCTTGAGGTGGACGTCACGCGTCTGCGCACGGAGCACGTCGGCACGGAGCGACGCGTCCACCGGGCCCTGCCCGCCCTGTCGGAAGCGATCGCTGGATACGACCTGGCTCTGGGCCCGGCGGCGCGAGGGCCGGAAGAACTGGCCGATGAAATCACCACGGCGGTGGGCTGGCGTCTCGCCGCCCAGTACGGCCGGATCGCCACCGTCATCCCCGGTTTGCTGACCGATGCGATTCGGTACGTCCACACTGCGCCCGGTGCCGAACACCAGGGTGCCGCACGGATGTTGGCCTCTGCTGCTCGAACCGCCGATGCCATCGCCTACAAGCACGGGGCACACGACCTCTCCGCGCGCCTGATCGACCTGATGCGCTGGGCAGCCGACCGTGCTGCGGACCCCCTCGTCCAGGCGACCGCCTCATACGTTCGCACCGAGACGTTCTTCGCCGCACGCGCTCACGCAGCCGGCCTGGTAGCACTGGAGCAGGCCATCGAGGCCGCGCCGCCACCGGACAGGCGCACGCAGGCAGCCGTTCGCGGCGCACTTCATATGAGAGCCGCAGTGATCGCGAGTCGCGCCCAGAACGTAGGGGCGACCGACACTCACCTGGCGCATGCCCGACAACTGAGTAAACAAGTCGGCCGAGAAGGCTGCTACCTGGGCACGGCCTTCGGGCCTGAAAGTGTCCGCATCCACGAAGTGTCCGTCGCGGTCAGCCTCGGACCTGGCCACGCCGACCGGGCTCTCCGTGCCGCTGCGGCATGGACACCGGGCATCGATCTGCCGGCCGAGCGCCGCAGTGGGTTCTACATTGAACTCGCCAGGGCTCAGGATTGGGCAGGTCGCCCCGAAGAGGCATTCACCAGCCTTCGGATGGCACGTGCTGCGGCACCGCAGCACACGCGCGAGCATCCCTGGGCGCGCGAGGTCGCCCGGAACCTACGTCGCTTCCATCGCTCTGACGCCGAGAGGTTGACGCACTTCGCCCACTGGGTCGGAGCGGTCTGAACCGTGCCTTGCTGCTACACGCCGTAGCAGTCAGGCCTCGTCCTGGCATCCATGCTCTACCCGTCCGCACCAGACAGGTAGTTGAGGAGACCGGATGACCATTCCCGTGCTCGTGGAGGAACTGCTCATCGCCCAGCCGCATGCCGGGGCATGCCGCGCGAGGAGCAGCCGGAGACAGAGCGACGACACCACGTACAGGATGTGGCTCGGGCACACCCAGCGCTGTGCCGCCTGTCGCGCCGGTGTGTCCTGTCCGACCTCTGTTCACCTCGGCCGTGCCTGGCGGGAGGCCCGACGCGGATGAGGTGTTTCGTGGAGGGTGGCGTGCATGACTTTCCGGTCGAGGACGATTCGGGTGCTTACTGTCCGGAGCATGACGTGACGTTGCTGTGGCGGGGTGATCCGACAGCGGCCGCCGAGGGGACGGAGGCTGATCTGGATGGGCTGTCGGCGGGGCCGGACGGTCCGTACGGCGTTGTCTGCCGCAGTGCGTTGGTGACGGACCTGGCCGACGTGCACGCCCTCTGCCTGCGGCCGGGCTGTGTCTGCCCGTGTCACGCGTCGGCCACCGCTCTTCGGGAAGCCGGATGAGCATCAACTTCTCGGCAGCGGATGTCCGTACGTGCGAAGCGTGTTGGCGCGCACCTGTCACCGCCGTACGGCGCACCGCTCACGGCCGGGATCTGCTGTGCCGGGCCTGTGCCGAGAGCGGTCGTCCGTGTCGCGTCGTCGTCTTTCCGCCGTACGGGATCTACCGGCTGCACCACCGACCCACTATTCGAACCGTTCCACAGAACAGCGGAGATGAACGATGACCACCAACCCCGTACAGGCCGAGGCCGGGAAGCATGGCGGGCCTCCGTCGGACAAGCCGTGGACGCCGCCCTCGGAGCCGAAGCCGTCTCCGGACGGCAGCCGCCCCCAGTGCTTCCCGCAGTCGTGAGCACCGCGCGGGAGGTTTCTACGTACCCGGCGCTGGTGCAGGAGTTGGCTGATCGTGGACTGCTCGATGCCCGGTGGCGGCAGGTGTTCGAGGCCGTGCCGCGCAGCCGGTTCGTTCCGGCAGATGTCTGGCGTCAGCTGCCCGACCGGTGTGAGCCGGTGGTGGGGACGGATGCGTGGCTGGCGCTGGTGAACAGCGACGAGCCGGTCGTCACGCAGCTCGACGATGGAGCGGTAGGCGGGCCGGGTGTCGCGACGTCGTCGAACTCGATGCCCTCGATGGTCGCCCGGATGCTCACGCTCCTCGATGTCGAGGATGGTCAGCGGGTGTTGGAGATCGGCACCGGCACCGGGTACGTCGCGGCGCTGCTCTGCGAGCGGCTCGGTGACGACCTGGTCCACAGTGTCGAGCTGGACCCGGTCGTGGCCCGCCAGGCGGCCGACGCCCTCGCGCAGGCCGGGTACCGGCCCCATCTGCGCGTCGGGGACGGTGAACAGCCCTGGCCCGGCCTGGGGCTGGTGGACCGGCTGATCGCCACCTGCGCGCTGCGGTACGTCCCGTACGGGCTGCTCCGACAAGTCCGCCCCGGCGGGGTCGTCGTGGCTCCGCTGGCCCGGGAGTTCTGGTCCGGTGCTCTGGTCCAGCTCCGTGTCCAGGATGACGGCACGGCGGTGGGCCCGTTCTGCGGCGGGGCCACGTATATGCCGATGCGAGCCCACCGCGTCCCCGACCTGCATGAGGTGCGGGGAAGGGGAAGAGCCCGTGCCGCAGGCCTGGATCCCGCCCGGCTTCTCGGCCTCGGGTTCGCGTTGTTCGCGGGGGCGCGGTTGCCCGGTGTGCGGCTCATCCACAAGAACACCGATGACGGAGTTCAGGTGTGGGTGACCCGCGAGGACGGGGGCGCTGCGTCGGCCGCCACGGGCGAGGAGGTGTGGCAGTACGGGCCCGGGTTCCTGTGGGAGGAGATCGAGCAAGCCTGGTGGGAGTACGAAGCGGTGGGGCGGCCCGACGCCGAACAGTTCGGGCTCACCGTGACCGACCGAGGCCAGGAGGTGTGGCTGCGGAATCCGAACGAGGTCATCAGGCCCAGCCGGGCGTAGCAACAGTCGGCCGGACCTGCTTTCCAGGTCCGGCCGTCGCTCGTTCCACACACGATCCGCAAGTGCCAGTGCCGTCGGCGCGTTCCCCCCCCACAGGGGCGCGGCATCCGGCCGTCCTCACTCCTCGCGCAGGCTCATCACCAGCTCGCGCGGCAGGCCATGGGTGTCGTGGAGGTAGTGGAAGTCCTCCTCGGTCAGCGGGCCTTGGAACCGGGGCTTGGCGAGTACCCCTCGGCCGCGCTCCAGAAGCCGGCCGAACCGGCGCTCCTCTTCGAGCAGCATCCGGAGCACGTCGCCCGGGCGCATGTCCTGCCGGAAGTGGTCCACGGTGTGCCGGACCAGTTCTTCCGGGAGGTCCCCGACACTGCGCGAGGGATCTTCCCGCCACAGCACGGTGAGTACCCGTCGTACCAGGCGGCGCAGCACATAGCCACGCCCCGTGTTGGCCGGGCGTACGCCGTCGCCGATCACCACGACGGCTGAGCGCAGGTGGTCGCAGACCAGGCGCAGTGATGTTTCGTCCAGCGGCCACAGGGCAGGCACCAGGCGGCGCCAGGGGTCGAAGACGTCGCATGCGAAGACGGACGACTTGCCCTGGAGCAGGGCGGCCAGCCGCTCCAGGCCGAGGCCGGTGTCGACGTTGCGTTGGGGGAGGGGGACGAGGGAGCCGTCGCCGAGGCGGCGGTGGGTCATCGTGACGTGGTTCCACACCTCGACCCAGCGGTCGTCGCGAGTGGGCGTCGACTGCGGCGGGCCTTCGCCGGTCCACAGGAAGATCTCCGAGTCGGGGCCGCAGGGGCCGGCCCCGTCG
This sequence comes from Streptomyces sp. rh34, assembly GCF_002551245.1. GTDB lineage: Bacteria > Actinomycetota > Actinomycetes > Streptomycetales > Streptomycetaceae > Streptomyces. Next base: position 7,199 of record NZ_NTGZ01000079.1, on the reverse strand, counting down.
TTGGGCCACCAGTTGTCCTCCACGGTGAGTTCCACGGGGACGCCGAGGCCCTGCCACAGGTCGACAGAGGCCGTGTCCGGTTCGGTTCCGCCGTCACCGGCGAAGGCGGTGGCGTGCAGCAGGCCGGGATCGATGCCCAGGCCCTCGGTGAGCAGCCCGTAACCCCAGTCGAGGCTGCGCGGGCCCTCGTAGTCGCCCAGCGACCAGGTGCCGAGCATCTCGAAGACCGTCAGGTGGGTGGCGTCCCCGACCTCGTCCAGGTCCGTGGTGCGCAGGCAGCGCTGTACGTTCACCAGCCGCCGGCCCAGCGGGTGGGGGCGGCCCTCCAGGTACGGAGTGAGCGGGTGCATGCCCGAGGTGGTGAAGAGTACGGGGTCGCCGTCGGGCGGCAGGAGGGTCGAGCCGGTGATGCGGCGATGGCCGCGCTCTTCGTAGTAGTCGACGAATGTGCTGACCAGCTGGTCCGTACGCATGGGGGTGGCTCCTTCGCGTGCTGCGGGAAGGCGCCGGAGAACGGGACCCGTTCGGTCACCCGGCCGGGGCCAGAGGCGCCACAGCACTGCCGACGGACCGTTTCCGGTCGCCGGGGGGAGGAGAAGTCAGGCGGCGGCAACCGGCGAGCTGGTCGCTCGCGCGGTCGCGGTGGTGCTGAGGCCGGTGACGTTCATGCGGGCGACCTTAGCGCGCCCTGGCCGGCGGGGCACGTGAATTTGTCGGCCCTGCGCGCCGGCCGAAGCGATCACCCCGCGAAGGAGAGCAGTGGGGTCAGCTCGTGGTCAGCCGCGGTCGCGCGAAGTCCGTGTTGTCCGCGAGCGGCGTCGATTCCGTCGCGTGGTTCTTCTGCGTCAGCGGGTCGATGAAGCACAGCGCGCAGGACCCCGCCGCCGGGTTCCGGCAGGGGTCCAGCAGCAGGCGGCGGGCGGCTTCGTAGTCGTACGCGTTGCGGTAGTAGCCCTCGCCCGACTCCCGGTCGTAGAGGTGGCGGTCCTCCCACGGGTTCTTGTAGTCGTCCAGTGTGGCCCGGAGCACCGGTCGGCCCGACGCCGCTATGTGCGCGGCCAGTTCGTGGCCGAAGCTCGTCTTCCCCGCTGCCGTGAAGCCGTCGATGCCCACGAGCAGGCGGCCCGGACCGACGGCCAGGATGCGTTCCGAGAGTGCTTCCGTCAGGGCACTGCGTTCGGCCGACGCCGGTGCGGGACAGGGCTGTTGCCAGGTCGAGCGGGAGTGGCGAACGGATGCCGCGTCAGTGGGTCGCATCGGCTGATCCTCCCAAAGGCCCCTGGCGGGCCCTCAGGTGGGCCCGCTCGCCCTGGTGGCCGAAGAGGACGAGGAGTTCCACCGTCCGGTTGTCGTCGGGGCCGAGCCAGTGCGGCACGTGGGTGTCGAACTCCGCCGCCTCGCCCGGCTTCAGTACCAGCGTCCGGTCGCCCAGGATCAGCCGCAGTCGCCCGGCCAGTACGTACAGCCACTCGAAGCCCTCGTGGGTCCGCAGGGTCGGCTCGGTGTCCGGTCCCGGCGGGATCAGCAGCTTGTGGGCCTGTACCCCGCCGGGGCGGCTGAGCGGTACGTAGGTGAGGCCTTCGCGGGTGACCGGGCGGAGGTGGATGCGCGGGTCGCCCGTTCGGGGCGCGCCCACCAGTTCGTCCAGCGGTACCGCGTGGACCTCCGCCAGCGGCAGCAGCAACTCCAGCGTCGGCTTGCGCGTGCCGCCCTCCAGGCGGGACAGGGTGCTCTCGTTGATCCCGGTCCGCTCGGCCAGCTCGGCCAGGGTCATCCCGTGCCTGCGCCGCAGGTCCCTGAGGCGGGGACCGACCGCCGCCAGCACGCCGCCCTTGGTGGTCCTGGTGGTCCTGGTGGCTTGGGTGGTCCCGGTGTTGCCGGTGGGCCCGGTGTCCTTGGGTGTCTGTCGTGCTGCGTCTTCTTCGGCTGCCATGTCTGCCAGGTTGCCGAAACGGCATGGGAGCTTGCAAGGGCGGCAGGACGCGGCGCACCTTCCTGTCCAGCGGGGCGGCTCGTCCGGAGCGGCCTCCACGGGCATGAAAGGGAACAGCCATGAGCAGCGACACCACCGGCGCCACCGACTCCGCCACCTTCTGGGAGAACCACTACGCCGGCGTGGACGCGCGGTGGGGCACCCGTCCCAACGCCGTCCTCGCCGAGGTCGTCACCGCCCTGGCCCCCGCGCCGGGCGACGGCGGACGGGCACTGGACCTCGGCTGCGGGCACGGCGGCGACGCGCTCTGGCTCGCCTCGCTCGGCTGGGACGTCACCGCCGTCGACGTCTCGGCGACCGCCCTGGGCCGGGTCGCCGCCGGAGCCGCCGACGCCGGGCTCGCCGACCGCGTCCACCCGAGCCGGCACGACCTGGCCCGGTCCTTCCCCGAGGGGACCTTCGACCTGGTGACCGCCAGCTATTTCCACACCCCTGTGGAGATCCCCCGCGACCAGGTGCTCCGGCGCGCCGCCGAGGCCGTCGCCCCCGGCGGCCTGCTGGTGCTGGTCGAGCACGCCTCGCTCGCGCCCTGGTCCTGGCGGGACGGCCACGAGGACGTACGCTTCCCCGCCCCCGACGACGTACTCGTGTCCCTGCGGCTCGGCGACGGATGGCGGACCGAGCGGTGCCACGCGCCCCGGCGGACCGCCACCGGACCCGGCGGCGAGACGGCGACCGTGACCGACAACGTCATCGCCGTCCGCCGGGACGGGCGCGCCTGAACTGTCGGAGGCGGGTGGCAGAGTGGAGGCCATCGGAATCGGAGGGCCGCAGGGGCCGAAGGGGGAGCCGTGGGGGATTACTTCCAGAGCATCGTCGACCGTGACGTCACCGAGGCCGATGCGGCCCCGCTGGCCGCACGGGTCGTCGCCTGGCTCGTGGCCGAGGGCGTCATCGGGCCCGAGCGCACCGAACTCGTCCTCGGCAAGGGGCCTGGATATCCGCCGGGACCGCGTATGCGGGAGGTCGTCGACAGCACCGGCTGGGGCGAGCCGTGGCAGGGCGGGCCGCTCGACGTCGAAGTCACCCGCACCATGTTCGACGCCGGGCAGGGGGCCGATCCGGCCTCGGCCGGGTGCCCGCGCTGCGAGCGGGACGTCGAGTTCCACGAGGAGGACTGGGAAGAGATACCCGGTGCCTGGGACCCGTTCTCCGAGGCGCTCACCGACTGGGACGAGGGAGGCGAGGGCCTCGTGCGGTGCGCGCACTGCGACGCGTTGTCCCCGCTCGTCGAGTGGACCGGAATGGACGGCTGCTTCGCGTTCGGCAACCTCGGCTTCACCTTCTGGGGGTGGCCCGACCTCACCCCGGCCTTCCTCGCGGAGTTCGACCGCCGACTGGACGGCCACCGCACGGCCTTCATGTCCGGGAAGCTCTGAACCGGACGCGCTGAACCGGAAGCTCCGGGGCGGCCCGGCGCTTCGCCCCGGAGCCCCGGACCCGCAGCCCTCTCACCCCGCGACGATGGCGTCGTACCCGTCGATCTCGCGCGCGTCCCGCGTCCCCGGGCCGATGTACGTCGCCGAGGGGCGCACCAGACGGCCCGTGCGCTTCTGCTCCAGGATGTGCGCCGACCAGCCCGCCGTACGGGCACAGGTGAACATCGACGTGAACATGTGCGCCGGGACCTCCGCGAAGTCCAGCACGATCGCCGCCCAGAACTCCACGTTCGTCGCCAGGACGCGGTCCGGACGCCGTGCGTGCAGCTCCTCCAGCGCCGCCTTCTCCAGCGCCTCCGCCACCTCGAAGCGCGGGGCGGCCAGCTCGCGGGCCGTGCGGCGCAGGACGCGGGCGCGGGGGTCCTCGGCGCGGTAGACGCGGTGGCCGAAGCCCATCAGGCGTTCGCCCCGGTCCAGGGCCTGCTTCACGTACGCGCTCGCGTCGCCCGTACGCTCGATCTCCTCGATCATGCCGAGGACCCGGGACGGGGCGCCGCCGTGCAGCGGGCCCGACATGGCGCCCACCGCGCCGGACAGGGCGGCCGCGACGTCCGCGCCCGTCGAGGCGATGACCCGGGCCGTGAACGTCGAGGCGTTCATGCCGTGCTCGGCCGCCGACGTCCAGTACGCGTCGACCGCCTTCACATGCTTCGGGTCCGGCTCGCCACGCCAGCGGATCATGAACCGCTCCACCACCGACTGCGCCTTGTCGATCTCGCTCTGCGGCACCATCGGCCGTCCCTGGCCGCGCGCCGACTGGGCGACGTAGGACAGCGCCATCACGGCCGCCCGCGCCAGGTCGTCGCGGGCGGTCGCCTCGTCGATGTCCAGCAGCGGCTTCAGGCCCCAGACGGGCGCCAGCATCGCCAGCGCCGCCTGGACGTCGACCCGGATGTCACCGGAGTGGACGGGGATCGGGAACGGCTCGGCGGGCGGCAGCCCGGGGGCGAACGCCCCGTCCACCAGCAGGCCCCACACGTTTCCGAACGAGACATGGCCGACGAGATCCTCGATGTCGACCCCGCGGTAGCGGAGCGAACCGCCTTCCTTGTCCGGTTCGGCGATCTCCGTTTCGAACGCGACGACTCCCTCAAGACCGGGTACGAAGTCGGACATCAGGCGGCTCCCTCAGTTCGGCGGGCGGCGGGCGGCGGGCGGCGGGCGGCAAGGCCGCTGCTGTGCGAAGGACGGCGGAGGACCGCGAAGGACACAGGGGCCTGCCCCAAGATATTGGCGGGTTCCCCGGGAGCGGGGAAGCGTGACATCCGGCACAGGGCCCCATTTCGACGACGCGTGGTTACGGGGCCTCCCCGCCGGGCAGACTGGGCCGCTGCGGCAGGATGGGACCGTGCCCACACCAGATCACTCCGTGCCCCTTCCGGATCATGCTGTGCCCGCACCGGATCACGCCACCCATCAGGCTCCTTCCGCCGTGCCCTCCCGTATGCCCTCCCCTGTCGATTCCACCACCGATCCGGCGGCGATGCGCGAGCAGTACCGCTCGGAGGACTTCACCGAGCGCGACCTCAGCCCCGATCCGATGGACCAGTTCGCCCGCTGGTTCCGCCAGGTCGCCGCCGGCGGGGTGCTGCACGAGCCCAACGCGATGATCGTCTCCACCGCCACCCCGGACGGCCGTCCGTCCTCGCGCACCGTGCTTCTCAAGCAGTACGACGACCGGGGCTTCGTCTTCTTCACGAACTACGACTCCCGCAAGGGCCGCGAACTGGCCGCCAACCCGTACGTCTCGCTGCTCTTCCCCTGGCACCCGATGGCCCGCCAGGTCATCGTCACCGGCACCGCCCGCCGCACCTCCCGCGAGGAGACCCTCAGCTACTTCCGCACCCGCCCGCACGGCTCCCAGCTCGGCGCGTGGGCCAGCGCCCAGTCGACCGTCGTCGGCTCCCGCGAGGAGCTGCTCCGCCGGTACGAGGAGCTGGCCGCCCGCTACCCCGAGGGCGAGAAGGTCCCGGCCCCGCCGCACTGGGGCGGCTTCCGGGTGGTACCCGGGACGATCGAGTTCTGGCAGGGGCACGAGAACCGGCTGCACGACCGGCTGCGGTACGTGAGGGAGAGCGGCGAGCCGGGCGCCGGGAAGTGGCAGGTGGAGCGACTCTGCCCGTGACCCTGACGCCGTGAGCCGTGAGTAGTGACCGGTGAGCCGTGAGCGGTGTGCGGGGCCGGAAAACGCAGAAACCCGCAGGCTCTGGTTCCTCCGTGCACAGAGGAGCCGGCCGGACTTACCGGCGAGCCTGCGGGTCGGTGACTGCTGGGAATTGGCCGGCGTCCGGCCATGCACTGCAAAGAGCGCGACAACGGGCGTCAGCCCGCAGTCACCTCACGAGTCCGAGAAGAAATCACTTCCGGAACACCTCCTTTCTTCGCTGCCCACAGCCTAGGAGCGTCCCGGATCGCGGTTCAACCGATTTATTCGGCGACTTTCTCCGCGCCGGTTTCTCCACCGGCGCCCGTGAGGCCCAGCGCGCCCCGGACCTTCCTCAGATCCACGAACTTGAAGCCGGTGGCCTCCCGTCCGTCCGGCGCGGGGGTGGCGCTGCCGTCCTGGACGACGAGCAGGCCGCCCGGGTAGCGGCTGCCGAGCGGTTCGTTCAGTACCGCCGCGCCGTCGCAGACCTCGGACCCGTCCAGCGTCGCCGAGGCCGCCGTCACGCGGAAGCCGCCCGCGTACCGGGGGAGGGCCCGGTTCTCGGGGCCGGCCCCGTTCCCGCGGTCGGCCCCGTTCCCGCGGTCCGTCCGGCGGGCGTACGCGGCGAAGGTGTCGTCGCCCTGGCTGGAGGCCAGCAGATACCGGTCGCCGTTCCGCTCGGGGAGCAGGGTCAGCCCCTCCACGTCGGCCGAGATCCGGGTGCCGCCGAAGCCCGGGTCCTTCCCGGGGGCGCACTCCTCGCTCTCCTCGTCGTACGTCCCCGGCACGCCGTACTCGCGGACCTTGTCGACCAGCACGGGCTTCCCCCGCAGGTCGGCGGGCATGCGCCAGATGCCCACGTCCTCCTGGCCGGCGTAGAGCGTGCCGTCGGCCGGGTCGACCACCATCCCCTCGACCTGGGGCAGCTCGCCCGGGTCGCCGCAGGGCGTCCAGGACGTGCCGTCGGGCAGCCGGAACACGGAGGGCAGATCGAGGCTCCGGACCTTGCGGTACGTGACGGTGCCGGACCGGGTCGGGAGCAGCTCCAGCAGCGCGACCGAGGTGCGGTCGCGCCGGCTGGCCAGGGCGTACGCACGGCCGCTGCGGCGGTCCGTCCAGGTGGCCAGGCCGTACGCCGTCGCCTGCTCGTTGACCTCGTCCTGGTCGGCGGAGAACACCCGGGGCGCGGCCGGGTCGGTGACGTCGGTCAGCGGGCCGCCGGGCCGGGACGGGTCGATGCGGTGGATACGCAGCCGGTCGTGGCCCCGGTCGGAGGTGACCGCCAGGTCAGCGGTCCTGCCCGGGGACAGCCGCAGTCCGTGCACCAGGTCGACGTTGTTGAAGCGGCCCGGGGCGTCGTCGGGGCCGGGCGCGGCGGGCGCGGGCAGCGACTGCACCAGGCGGGCGTCCAGACCGTAGACCCGCAGCCCGCCCTCCTTGGCGGTGGCGATCACCAGGCTGCGGTCCGGGGCGGCGGGATTGCGCCAGATCGCGGGGTCGTCCGCGTTGGCGTTGCCGCCCTGCTCGTCGTCGTACAGCGTGGCGGTCTCGGCGCGCGGGGTGACGGCGGGGAGCGGGCGGGGGCCGTCCTGCCACCCGCCGGGCGCGGGCGGTGCGGCGG
>NZ_NTGZ01000078.1 GCF_002551245.1 Streptomyces sp. rh34 | reverse complement strand
CGATGGTACTGCAGGGGGGACCCTGTGGGAGAGTAGGACGCCGCCGAACAATTTTTCCGGGAAAGCCCCGCACCTATGGTGCGGGGCTTTTCTGCGTTCACGGTACTTGCGTGCCCTCTCCGCCCTCCACCCCCGTGCACCGAACGGGCGAAGCTGAGGGTAGGGTCAGGGGGCATCATTGGCACGTTTCACAGGAGGCCCCCGGGTGGAGGTCCAGGAGACTCGGGTCCAGACGGACCGGGTCCTCACCATCCCCAACATCCTCAGCATGGCTCGCCTTGTCGGGGTACCGCTCTTCCTGTGGCTGATTCTTCGCCCCGTGTTCGGAGGGCCCAACAGCGACAACTGGGCGCTGCTGGTACTGATGCTCAGCGGCATCAGCGACTACCTCGACGGGAAGCTCGCCCGCAAGTGGAACCAGATCAGCAGCCTCGGCCGGCTCCTGGATCCGGCGGCGGACCGCCTCTACATCCTTTCCACCCTGGTTGGCCTCACCTGGCGTGAGATCTTGCCCCTCTGGGTCACCGCGGCCCTTCTCGCCCGGGAACTGATGCTCCTGGTGATGGTGGCCATCCTGCGACGCCACGGCTATCCGCCTCCGCAGGTCAACTTCCTCGGGAAAGCTGCAACCTTCAACCTGATGTACGCGTTCCCCTTGTTGCTGCTCAGCGACGGGAGTGGTTGGCTGGCCACACTGGCCGCCGTCTTCGGATGGGCGTTCGCAGGATGGGGTACAACGCTCTACTGGTGGGCAGGAATCCTCTATGTGGTTCAGGTCCGCCGGATCGTGAAGGCGGACGCAGTAGCCGATTGAGCTCGTTGATGCGGTGCCGCGCAGAGTGGCCGGCCCGCGGCAGACGTTGTGAATGATGCCCCGACGGGCGAACTCGGCCAACCGTCGTCTCTTCTAGGAGGACGTTTCCGACATGAAGGCCGTCGTGATGGCTGGCGGCGAAGGCACGCGCCTTCGCCCCATGACCTCGAGCATGCCCAAGCCGCTCCTGCCCGTGGCCAACAGGCCGATCATGGAGCATGTCCTGCGGCTGCTCAAGAGGCATGGGCTCAGTGAAACCGTAGTGACCGTCCAGTTCCTCGCCTCTCTCGTCAAGAACTATTTCGGGGACGGCGAAGAGCTCGGGATGGAGCTCACCTATGCCAACGAGGAGAAGCCACTCGGCACCGCGGGCAGCGTGAAGAACGCCGAAGAGGCGTTGAAGGACGACACGTTCCTCGTCATTTCCGGTGACGCGCTCACCGACTTCGACCTCACCGACCTCATCGCGTTCCACAAGGAAAAGGGCGGGCTCGTCACGGTCTGCCTGACCAGGGTTCCCAATCCGCTGGAATTCGGGATCACCATCGTGGACGAGAACGGTCAGGTCGAGCGGTTCCTGGAGAAGCCGACCTGGGGGCAGGTCTTCTCGGACACCGTGAACACGGGCATCTACGTCATGGAGCCCGAGGTCTTCGACTACGTACAGGCCGACACCTCGGTCGACTGGTCCGGTGACGTCTTCCCTCAGCTGATGAAGGAGGGCAAGCCGATCTACGGCTATATCGCCGAGGGCTACTGGGAAGACGTAGGCACACACGAAAGCTACGTGAAGGCCCAGGCGGACGTCCTGGAGCGCAAGGTCGACGTGGAACTCGACGGCTTCGAGATCTCGCCCGGCGTGTGGGTCGCCGAAGGCGCTGAGGTCCACCCCGACGCCGTGCTGCGCGGGCCGCTGTACATCGGCGACTACGCCAAGGTCGAGGCGGACGTCGAGATCCGCGAGCACACGGTGGTGGGGTCGAACGTCGTCGTCAAGACGGGCGCCTTCCTCCACAAGGCGGTGGTGCACGACAACGTCTACATCGGACAGCACAGCAACCTCCGGGGCTGCGTGGTCGGCAAGAACACCGACATCATGCGTGCGGCCCGGATCGAGGACGGCGCCGTCATCGGGGACGAATGCCTGGTCGGCGAGGAGTCGATCATCCAGGGCAACGTACGGGTGTACCCGTTCAAGACCATCGAGGCCGGCGCGTTCGTCAACACCTCGGTGATCTGGGAGTCCCGCGGACAGGCGCACCTCTTCGGGGCGCGCGGGGTCTCCGGGATCCTGAACGTCGAGATCACCCCGGAACTGGCCGTGCGGCTGGCCGGCGCCTACGCCACGACCCTCAAGAAGGGCTCGACGGTCACGACGGCACGTGACCACTCCCGAGGCGCCCGCGCTCTCAAGCGGGCCGTCATCTCGGCCCTCCAGGCCAGTGCCATCGACGTCCGGGACCTGGAGAACGTACCGCTGCCCGTGGCACGCCAGCAGACGGCCCGGGGCAGCGCCGGCGGCATCATGATCCGTACGTCGCCCGGGGTGCCCGACTCGGTGGACATCATGTTCATCGACGAGCGGGGCGCGGACCTCTCGCAGGCGCAGCAGCGCAAGCTCGACCGGGTCTACGCGCGCCAGGAGTACCGCAGGGCCTTCCCCGGCGAGATCGGGGACCTGCACTTCCCGTCCAGCGTGTTCGACTCGTACACCGGGTCCCTCCTGCGGAACGTCGATGTCGAGGGCATCGCGGAGTCCGGGCTCAAGGTCGTCGTCGACGCCTCCAACGGCAGCGCCGGGCTCGTCCTGCCCAGTCTGCTCGGGCGGCTCGGCGTGGACGCGCTGACGATCAACCCCGGACTGGACGAGGCACGGCCCACCGAGTCCGCCGACACCCGGCGGGCCGGTCTGGTGCGGCTCGGGGAGATCGTGTCCTCCGCACGGGCGGCCTTCGGGGTGCGGTTCGACCCGGTGGGCGAGCGGCTCTCCCTCGTCGACGAACTGGGCCGGATCATCGAGGACGACAGGGCCCTGCTGGTCCTCCTGGATCTCATCGCCGCCGAGCGGCGCAGCGGTCGTGTCGCCCTGCCCGTGACGACCACGCGCGTCGCCGAACAGGTGGCGGCCTACCACGGCACCCAGGTGGAGTGGACGACCACCTCGCCCGACGACCTGACCCGGGTGGGCCGTGAAGAGGACACCATCTTCGGAGGAGACGGGCGCGGAGGGTTCATCGTTCCCGAATTCAGCAGCGTCTTCGACGGGTCCGCCGCCTTCGTCCGGCTCATCGGGCTCGTCGCGCGCACGCAGCTCACCCTGAGCCAGATCGACGCGCGGATTCCCCGGGCGCATGTCCTGCGCCGCGACCTGGCGACGCCCTGGGCCGTCAAGGGGCTCGTCATGCGCCGGGTCGTCGAAGCGGCCGGTGACCGCAGTGTGGACACCACGGACGGCGTGCGTGTGGTCGAGGCGGACGGGCGGTGGGTCATGGTTCTGCCCGACCGGGCGGAGGCCGTCACCCATCTGTGGGCGGAAGGACCGGACGACGCCTCGGCCCAGGCACTGCTCGACGAGTGGGCCGCGGTGGTGGACAGCGCCGGAGACTGACGCGAAGACGGTGCGCCGCGACGCCCCGGCCAGGGGCTCACGGCGCACCGGTGGGGCCATTCGGCGGCAGCCGTGATGACGTGCGACGATGTGCGGCATGTCGCAGCAGTCCCCCGATCGGAGCACCGCCTCGCCGCCCGCACGCCCCGACGCCTCCATGTCGCTGCTGAACAACGTGATGGACCACAGCCTCGACGACGGGTACGCGGAGGCCTCCGCGCGGCGCAGGGCCGACGGGAGCGCTGGGCTGCCCCGGACGCTCAAGTCGAAGCTCGGCCTGGCTGCCGGACTGGTGGTGGCCGCCCTCGTGGTCACCCTCGGCGCCGCCGAGGCACGGATCTCCGCGCCGGTCGTCGCCAAGGAGCGCGAGGAGCTGATCGACCGCATCGACGCGGAGACACAGGCCGCGGACACGCTGGAGTCCGAGGTCGACGAGCTCCGCGCCGATGTGAGCGAACGTCAGCGCAAGGCACTTGAGCAGCACGGCGGGGACCAGGGGCAGCTGGTAGCGCTGCTGGTTGGTGCGACGCCGGTCGAGGGGCCCGGGGTGAAGCTGAACGTCGACGACGCGAAGAACACCGACCAGGGCGGCGGCGGGCCACGCGAGTCGACCGGCTTCGCCGACACCGGGCGGGTACGCGACCGGGACATGCAGCGTGTCGTCAACGGCCTGTGGGAATCCGGGGCCGAGGCCATCGCCATCAACGGGCAAAGGCTGACGGCACTGTCGGCGATCCGGGCAGCCGGCGACGCCATACTGGTCGACAACAGACCGCTCGTACCGCCGTACACGGTGCTGGCGGTGGGGGACGGCAAGAAGCTCGCGACCGCCTTCCAGGACAGCGCCGACGGCCAGTACCTGCAGGCACTCAAGGAGAGCTTCGACATCCGCACCAGCATCTCCGATCAGGCGGAGGTGCGGCTTCCGGCCGCGCCGAGCCTGATCGTCCGTACAGCAGAGCCGAAGGCCGCGGACAATGGTGCGGCAGACACAGGGAAGGGCACATCGTGATCGCCGTACTGGGCCTCGTCGTGGGAGTCGTGGTCGGACTGTTGGTCCGGCCCGAGGTACCGGCGGTGGTCGAGCCCTACCTGCCGATCGCGGTGGTCGCCGCCCTCGACGCCGTCTTCGGTGGTCTGCGGGCCATGCTCGACGGCATCTTCGTCGACAAGGTCTTCGTGGTCTCCTTCCTCTCCAACGTCGTGGTGGCCGCGCTGATCGTCTTCCTCGGCGACAAACTGGGTGTCGGCGCTCAGCTCTCCACCGGTGTGGTGGTCGTGCTGGGCATCCGGATCTTCTCCAACGCCGCCGCGATCCGCCGGCACGTCTTCCGGGCTTGAGGCCGATGAACAACGACGAGAATCCCCGCAGCGAACAGGCCGAGGGCGGCGCGTCCGCCGCGCCGGACACTCCCGCGCCGGCGCCCGCCGCGGAGGTGTCCGGCCGGCAGAGGCTGCTGGCGGGCCTCTGGCCCCCGCGGCTGAGCCGGGCCCAACTGATCGTCGCCGTACTGCTGTTCGGGCTCGGTCTGGGGCTCGCCATCCAGGTGCGGTCCACCAACGACGACAGTGCGCTGCGCGGCGCCCGGCAGGAGGACCTCGTCCGTATCCTCGACGAGGTCGACGACCGGACCCAGCGTCTGGAGGACGAGAAGCAGCGCCTGGACGATCAGCGCACCGAGCTGGAGAACAGCTCCGACCAGGCCGAGGAGGCCCGGAAGCAGACGCTGGAGAAGGAACGTCAGCTCGGTATCCTCGCGGGCACCGTGGCGGCGCAGGGGCCCGGCATCACGCTGACGATCACCGACCCCTCGGGGGCGGTCGCGCCCGACATGCTGCTCGACGCCATTCAGGAACTGCGGGCGGCGGGGGCCGAGGCGATCCAGGTCAACGGGGTGCGGGTGGTGGCCGGCACCTACTTCGCCGGGGACGCCGGGGACATCCAGGTGGACGGGAAGAAGATCGAGGCACCGTACGAGTTCACGGTGATCGGCAAACCGCAGGACCTGGAGCCCGCCCTCAACATTCCCGGCGGTGTGGTCCAGACGCTGGAGAAGGAGCAGGCCACGGTGCTCGTGGAGCGGTCCGACGACATCGTCGTGGACGCCTTGCGACCGGCGCGGCGGCCTGACTACGCTCGGTCGTCATCCCCGTGAGCCGGGCGAGTGTGAGGGCCGGTGGAGCGGGTCGGGCGGTTGCGGGGGGTCGGCGCACCGGATTGGTGGTGCGTGGTGGAAACTGTCGGGTGGATACGGACGTTGTGAAGATGTCCGGGTCGGCAGGTGTGTTCAATCAGGGTTCGTCCTGCCCCACGGGCGGGTCTATGTCGGTCAAGGGGAATCGCCCGTGAAGTTTTTTGCGAAGTTGTTCGGGAAGAGCGCACGCGAGGACAGCAACAGTGCTGCCCGCCACCGCGCGCCACGCCACGGTCAGGGCGAGGAGCAGGACGCGGAGCGTCCGCTCTTCCGCGACGAAGTGTCCGGCGCCCCCGGTGGTGACGGCGTGTCGTCCGTTGACCCTGCCGGTGCCGGACGCATAGGTTTCGGCGAACCATCGGCCTCGGGTGCGGGTGGAGGGTTCACCCCGGAGGGCTCGTCGATGCCGGTCTGTACGAGGTGCGGTCACCGCAACGCGGAGGCCAGCAGGTTCTGTTCCAACTGCGGCGCGCCGCTGCGGGGCGGTGTCCCCGAGCGTCCCTCGGAGACGACGTCCACCATCTCCATCTCCGGCCTCGAGGCGTACGAGGCGGAGGCGACGGGCCAGACCGCTCTGCCCTCGCTCTCCCCGGAGGCCCAGGCCGCGGTCGACGCGCTGCCCGGTGGCTCGGCGCTGCTGGTCGTGCGGCGGGGCCCGAACTCCGGGAGCCGCTTCCTGCTCGACAGCGACCTGACCACGGCCGGCCGTCACCCGCAGAGCGACATCTTTCTCGATGACGTGACCGTGTCGCGGCGTCATGTGGAGTTCCGCAGGAGCCCGGACGGTAGCTTCACCGTGGGTGATGTCGGCAGCCTCAACGGCACCTACGTCAACCGTGAGCGCATCGACTCGGTCCAGCTGTCCAACGGCGACGAAGTCCAGATCGGAAAGTACCGCCTGGTCTTCTATGCGAGCCCGCGGGGCGTGTGACCAGCCCCCGGACTCCGTCCGGGGGGACCCCGAGGAAGGCCCATGCTGCGAACACCGACAGGCGGTGCCGGCCACGGCACCGCCACCGCGGAAGCGCGCCCGATGAGCATCGGTACGGTGCTCATCCAGCTGCGCGACGAGTTTCCCGAAGTCACCATCTCCAAGATCCGGTTCCTGGAGGCCGAGGGGCTCGTCGAGCCGCAGCGCACTCCTTCCGGATACCGGAAGTTCGCCCCGCGTGATGTGGAGCGCCTGGCGCAGGTGCTCCGCATGCAGCGGGACCACTACCTGCCGCTGAAGGTCATCCGGGAGCATCTGGACGCGCTGGCCCGGGGGGAGCAGCCCGTGCTGCCCTCGCCCGGCGACCGGCGGGATCTCGCGGACGGGGTGTGGGAGACCGGCCCCGGGACGGCGACCGCCGCCCGGATCGGACGGGCCGAGCTGCTGGCGGCCGCCGAGGTCGACGAGGACCGGCTGGCCGAGTGGGAGTCCTACGGACTCATCGTCCCCGCCCCCGAGGGCGGTTACGACGCCGAGATGGTGACGGTCGCCAAGCTGGTGGCGGACCTGGGGCGTTTCGGCCTGGAACCGCGTCATCTTCGGGCCATGCGGGCCTCCGCCGACCGGGAGGCGGGGCTGGTGGAGCAGCTGGTCGCGCCCTTGCGCCGGCACCGTAATCCGCAGACCAGAGCCCACGCCGAGGCCACCGCGAACGAGCTCGCCGAGCTGTCCGTACGGCTCCACGCGGCCCTCGTGCAGAGCGCTCTGCGCAGCCGTCTGCACTGACCCCGGCGGATCCCGACTACCCAAACATGGCGAGCACGTCCTAGGGTTGCTGTGTGAACGAGCTCGACGTTGTCGGTGTCCGGGTGGAAATGCCCTCCAACCAACCGATCGTTCTCCTGCGTGAAGTGGGAGGCGACCGGTACCTCCCCATTTGGATCGGTCCTGGGGAGGCGACCGCGATTGCCTTCGCCCAGCAGGGCATGGCTCCCGCCAGGCCGCTGACCCATGACCTGTTCAAGGATGTGCTCGAGGCCGTGGGCCAGGAGCTCACCGAGGTCCGCATCACGGACCTCCGCGAAGGGGTCTTCTACGCGGAACTCGTCTTCGCCAGCGGAGTGGAGGTGAGCGCCCGGCCCTCCGACGCCATAGCGCTCGCCCTGCGAACCGGCACGCCGATCTACGGCAGTGACGGCGTGCTGGACGATGCGGGCATCGCGATCCCCGACGAGCAGGAGGACGAGGTGGAGAAGTTCCGCGAATTCCTCGACCAGATCTCTCCGGAGGACTTCGGTACGAACAGTCAGTGACCGTCCCGCAGGGGTGCTGTCAGCGCATCCGACAAGCCTTTCCCGGAAAAGAGACACGGGAAACCACCCTCAGGGTGATTATCACTCGGCGTGCCGAGTGTGGCGATCGTTGACGCACCCCGAGTGACTGCCTACCTTCGAGTGGGCAGGTCAAGGACGGAGGTCGGCGTGAGAAGCAGCGGCGACGGTACGGCGGCGGGTGGGCCGTATCCGCAGCACGGCAGTGGAGCCGACCACGCCATCAGGCAGCCGGTTCAACCGGCAGCGGTGGCAGCGGGCGGCGTGGCAGCGGCGAGCGATGCCGACGACATCGGCTATCGCGGACCGACGGCGTGCGCGGCGGCGGGGATCACCTACCGCCAGTTGGACTACTGGGCCCGTACGGGACTGGTCGAGCCCAGTGTGCGCCCGGCCTACGGGTCGGGGACCCAGCGCCTCTACAGTTTCCGGGACGTGGTCCTCCTCAAGATCGTCAAGCGGTTCCTGGACACCGGGGTCGCGCTGCAGAACATCCGCACCACGGTCCAGCATCTGCGGGCCCGCGGTTTCCAGGATCTCGAGCGCATGACGTTGATGAGCGACGGGGCCACGGTCTACGAGTGCTCATCGCCCGACGAGGTCGTCAGCCTGCTCCAGGGCGGGCAGGGAGTCTTCGGGATCGCCGTGGGCGTCGTCTGGCGGGACGTGGAGGCGGCGCTGTCGCAGCTGCACGGCGAGCGGGTCGACACCGGCGAGACGCTCGTCGGTCACAACCCCACCGACGAGCTGGCGCGGCGCCGCAACCGCGCCGTCTGAGCACCCCGGGCGCGCGAGCAGCACACACAGGACGACGGGACGGTCCGGCACCCCGCGGGGCGCCGGACCGTCCCGTTGTCAGTGCCGTAGGGCAGCATCGACGGTGTGAGACCCGCGCCCACCATCCTGCACCTGGACATGGACGCCTTCTACGCGTCGGCGGAGCAGGCGGCCAAGCCGAGCCTGCGCGGCAAGGCGGTCGTGGTGGGCGGCCTCGGGCCCCGCGGGGTGGTCGCCACCGCCTCGTACGAGGCCCGGCGCCTGGGCGTGCACTCGGCGATGCCCACCGCGCAGGCCCGGCGGCTCGCGCCGAACGCCGCCTACCTGGTGCCCCGCTTCTCCCTGTACCGGACGGTGAGCGACCAGGTGATGGAGCTCCTGGGGCGGCTGTCGCCCCTGGTGGAGCCGCTCAGCCTGGACGAGGCCTTCGTGGACCTGGAGGCGGGCGGGACGGCGGACGACTCGGCGTCGGCCCGTGCGACGGGAGAAGGGCTGCGGACGGCCATCCGCGCGGTGACCGGCCTCAGCGGATCCGTCGGACTGGCCGGTTCCAAGATGCTCGCCAAGATCGCCTCCGAGGAGGCCAAGCCCGACGGGCTGCTGCTCATCGAGCCGCGTACGGAGCGTGAGCTGCTCGCTCCCATGTCCGTGCGCATCCTGCCGGGGGTGGGCCCGGCCACCGGCGACCATCTCAGACGCGCCGGGATGACCACCGTCCACGACCTGGCCGAGGCGGGCGAGGCGGAGCTCGTGCGGCTGGTCGGAAAGGCCCACGGCCACGGGCTCTACAGGATGGCGCTGGGGCTCGACGACCGGCCGGTGGTGGCCGAGCGGGACGCCAAGTCCGTATCGGTGGAGGACACCTTCGACGTGGACCTGCACGACCGGGTGCGGGTGCGGGCCGAGGTGGAGCGGCTGGCCGTCCGGTGCGTGGAGCGGCTGCGCGCCGCCGACCGGTCGGGGCGCACGGTGGTGCTGAAGGTGCGCCGCTACGACTTCTCCACGCTGACCCGCTCCGAGACGCTCAGAGGCCCCACGGACGACCCCACGGTGGTCCGTGAGGCGGCGGGGCGGCTGCTGGAGTCCGTCGACACCACAGGGGGCGTCCGGCTGCTGGGGGTCGGCGTGACGGGGCTGGCCGACTACACCCAGGAGGACCTGTTCGCCCAGGCCGCCGACGCCCGGGAGCTCGCTCAGCGGGCCCAGGAGGAGCACCGGGCGCCGTCCCCGGGGGGCGGCGAGGAGAACGTGCCGGCGGAGCCCGAGCCGGACAGCGCGGAGCTTCTCGCCGCGCGGCGCTGGCCCGCCGGGCACGACGTGCACCATGAAAAGCACGGGCACGGCTGGGTGCAGGGGAGCGGCGTGGGCAGGGTCACCGTCCGGTTCGAGGAACCGTGGAGCGCGCCCGGCCGGGTGCTGACGTTCCGCGTCGACGATCCGCTGCTGCGGCCCGCCGACCCGCTGCCGCTCGTCCGTGACGCGGCCGACTACTCCTCCTGGCCCGCAAGCCTGCCGAAGTCCCGGTCGGGCGCCGGCCCCTCCGGGGGCGGGGAGTCCAGACCGTAGTGACGGTAGAGCTGCAGTTCCTGCTCGGGAGAGAGGTGCCGGCCGACGCCGAAGTCCGGCGCGCCCTTGATCAACGCGCGGTCGAAGGGGACGCGCAGCGCGTCCTCGACGAATTCGCTGGGCTCCAGGGGGACGAAGGCGTCCCTGCTGAACAGGCCGGTGCGGACGGCCGCCCACTCCGGCACGCCCGTCGCGTCGTCGAGATAGACCTCATCCACCGTTCCGATCTTGGCGCCCTTGCGATCGAATGCCTTGCGGCCGATCAGGCGGCGCGGATCGATATCGGTCTGCACGGTGCCTCCCACTGGTCGCGACTGCTCAGGGTGGACGCTGTCGCTCCACCAGCACCACACAAGTGCAGATCCGTGGCGTCGGCCACTCGAGAAATCCGGCGCAATGGCCGCTGGTAGGCTGGCAGTGGCTGCTGACCCCGTGCGGGAGAGTCCTCCGGTGCAGAATCCGGAGGCGCCGAAGGAGCAACTCCTCCCCGGAATCTCTCAGGCCCCCGTACCGCACGGACGAGGTCACTCTGGAAAGCAGGGCGATTCCGTGCGGGCGCAGGCCCCGGCGGACTCGACCCTCACCGACGGTGAAAGTCGGCACGCCCCCGGGCGGGCCGGTGAAGCTCTCAGGTTGAGATGACAGAGGGGGAGGCCGTTCGGGCACCCACGCCGTGGTGCCCCTCGCAGGTCGTGACAGACCAGGAGGCCTCCACCATGACCCCCCGTCGCACTCCGCTCTCCCAGCTGGAGCAGGGCATTCCGTTCGAGCAGCGCCACATAGGGCCCGACGCCGGAGCCCAGGCGAAGATGCTCGCCCAGGTCGGCTACGGCTCCCTCGACGAGCTCACCGCCGCCGCGGTGCCCGACGTGATCAAGAGCGCGGAAGCCCTGAACCTTCCCTCGGCGCGCACCGAGGCGGAGGTCCTGGCCGAGCTGCGGTCGCTGGCCGACCGCAACGAGGTGCTGGCCCCGATGATCGGCCTCGGCTACTACGGCACCTTCACGCCGCCCGTCATCCTGCGTAACGTCATGGAGAATCCCGCCTGGTACACGGCCTACACGCCGTACCAGCCGGAGATCTCCCAGGGCCGGCTCGAAGCGCTCCTGAACTTCCAGACGATGGTCGCCGAGCTGACCGGGCTGCCCACCTCCGGCGCCTCGCTGCTCGACGAGGGCACCGCGGCCGCCGAGGCGATGGCCCTGGCCCGGCGTGTCGGCAAGGTCAAGAAGGGCGTCTTCCTGGTCGACGCCGACACCCTGCCGCAGACCGTCGCGGTGATCGAGACCCGCGCCGAGCCCGCGGGTGTCGAGGTCGTCGTCGCCGACCTGAGCGACGGCATCCCCGCCGAGATCGCCGAGCGCGGCGTCTTCGGCGTGCTGCTCCAGTACCCGGGCGCCTCCGGTGCCGTGCGCGTCATCGAGCCCGTCATCGAGCAGGCCCACGGGCTCGGCGCTATCGTCACCGTCGCCGCCGACCTGCTGGCCCTCACCCTGCTCACCTCGCCCGGCGCGCTCGGCGCGGACATCGCGGTCGGCACCACCCAGCGTTTCGGCGTCCCGATGGGCTTCGGCGGTCCGCACGCCGGCTTCATGGCGGTCCGTGAGAAGTTCGCCCGCTCCCTACCGGGCCGCCTCGTCGGCGTCTCCGTCGACGTGGACGGCAACAAGGCCTACCGGCTGGCCCTCCAGACCCGCGAGCAGCACATCCGCCGCGAGAAGGCCACCAGCAACATCTGCACCGCGCAGGTCCTGCTCGCCGTCATGGCCGGCATGTACGCGGTCTACCACGGCCCCGACGGGCTGCGGACGATCGCCCGGCGTACCCACCGCTTCGCCGCGATCCTGGCCGACGGACTGCGGAGCGCCGGGGCCGACGTCGTGCACGGCGCGTTCTTCGACACCCTGACCGTGCGCGTCTCCGGAAAGGCCGCGGCCGTCGTCGCGGACGCCCGGGAGCGCGGGGTCAACCTCCGCCTCGTCGACGCGGACCACGTCTCCGTCGCCTGCGACGAGACCACCACCCGTGCGCAGATCTCCGCCGTCTGGGCCGCCTTCGGCGCCGAGGGCGACATCGAGGCACTGGACGCGACGGTCGCCGACGCGCTGCCCGAGGAGCTCCTGCGCTCCGACGACATCCTGACCCACCCGGTCTTCCACCAGCACCGTTCCGAGACCGCGATGCTGCGCTACCTGCGCAAGCTCGCCGACCGCGACTACGCGCTGGACCGCGGCATGATCCCGCTCGGCTCCTGCACCATGAAGCTGAACGCGACCGCCGAGATGGAGTCGATCACCTGGCCCGAGTTCGGCGCGCTGCACCCCTTCGCTCCGGCCGAGCAGGCGCAGGGCTTCCTCACCCTCATCCGTGAGCTGGAGGAGCGGCTCGCCGAGGTCACCGGCTACGACGCGGTGTCCATCCAGCCCAACGCAGGTTCCCAGGGCGAGTTCGCGGGTCTGCTGGCCGTCCGCGCGTACCACCGGGCCAACGGCGACGACCAGCGCACCGTCTGCCTCATCCCGTCCTCCGCGCACGGCACCAACGCCGCCAGCGCCGTCATGGCGGGCATGAAGGTCGTCGTGGTGAAGACCGCCGACGACGGCGAGGTCGACATCGCGGACCTGCGCGCCAAGATCGAGCAGTACCGCGACGAGCTGGCCGTGCTCATGATCACCTACCCGTCCACGCACGGGGTGTTCGAGGAGCACGTCGCCGACATCTGCGGCGAGGTGCACGACGCGGGCGGCCAGGTCTACGTCGACGGCGCCAACCTCAACGCGCTGGTCGGGCTTGCCAAGCCCGGCAAGTTCGGTGGCGACGTCTCGCACCTGAACCTGCACAAGACCTTCTGCATCCCGCACGGCGGCGGTGGCCCCGGCGTCGGCCCGGTCGGAGTCCGCGCGCACCTCGCCCCGTACCTCCCCAACCACCCCCTCCAGCCCGCCGCGGGCCCGGAGACCGGGGTGGGCCCGATCTCGGCCGCCCCGTGGGGCTCGGCGGGCATCCTGCCGATCTCGTGGGCGTACGTCCGTCTGATGGGCGGCGAGGGCCTCAAGCGGGCCACGCAGGTCGCCGTGCTGGCCGCGAACTACATCGCCAAGCGCCTGGAGCCGCACTTCCCGATCCTCTACAACGGCCCGGCCGGCCTGGTCGCGCACGAGTGCATCGTGGACCTGCGTCCGATCTCCAAGGCGACCGGCGTCTCCATCGACGATGTGGCCAAGCGCCTGATCGACTACGGCTTCCACTCGCCGACCATGTCGTTCCCGGTGGCCGGCACGCTGATGATCGAGCCGACGGAGAGCGAGGACCTCGCGGAGCTCGACCGGTTCTGCGACACCATGATCGCGATCCGGGCCGAGATCGAGAAGGTCGCGACGCGGGAGTGGAGCGAGGACGACAACCCGCTGTCCAACGCCCCGCACACCGCGGCCGCGCTCGGCGGCGACTGGGAGCACGGTTACAGCCGCGAGGAGGCCGTCTTCCCGGCCGGTGTGTCCGCCGCGGACAAGTACTGGCCGCCGGTGCGTCGCATCGACGGGGCCTTCGGCGACCGGAACCTGGTCTGCTCCTGCCCCCCGCTGGACGCGTACGACGACTGAAGCCGCCTGTCGTAGGGCGTGTGCCGTGAGCGGCGCACGCCGGACATGCGTCGGGGCCGGTGCGGAGATCTCTCCGGGCCGGCCCCTGTTCGTTGGACCGTCCTCAGGCGGCCTTCACCACACGGCCGGCTGCCAGTGGCCGGTGCGGGGCGATGATCTGCCCGTCGGGCAGCAGTTCGCCGGTGTCCTCGAAGAGCAGGACGCCGTTGCACAGGAGGCTCCAACCCTGTTCGGGGTGGTGGGCCGTCAGGCGGGCGGCCTCCCGGTCGGGTGAGTCGGCGGTGGGGCAGGGTGGCTGGTGCTGGCACATGGATGGGTTCTTTCGCTGCGTCGAGTCGAGTGTCCTGCGGCTGGATGAGATGTTCATGGCCGCCCCCGTATCAGTCGGTCCGGTCCCAGTGTTGCCCTACGGGGAAGATTCCGCAGGTATTTCGCCGCAGCACCCGTACTCCTCTCATGACGCGTCACCCGCGCGGACGGTTCACCGCAACTGCACTGTCCCTTTGGGTGGTTCGGGGTGGCCGGATGGGGCTAGTCCGAGTGGGCAGCACACCGCCCCCGCAGTGACCCCTGCCCCGCCCGGTGTTCGGGCGGGGCAGGCCGGGGTCGCTACGGGGGCGGTGTGCCGGGGCGATGCCGGTCACGCCGAGCTGAGGAGCGGGCCGGGGGCCACGCGCAGCGAGATGACGGGCAGCAGGTCGGCGACCCGGTGGGGGCGGTGGGCGGCGATGCCCGGCGGGGCCGGCGCCAGGGGCACCAGGACGTCCGTCGGTGCGAGCACCCCGGCGGCGGGATCGGCGTCGGGGTCGCCGTGCAGCCAGAGGGTGAGCATGTACAGCTCCGGGATGGACAGCAGCCGCGCCTGGCAGGCAGTGGCCGACGCTTCCGCCTGCCGGACGGCCAGCTCGGTCGAGGCGAGGTAGGGCCCCTCGAAGAAGTGCGAGAACGTCCAGCCGTCGGGGGTGAGCACGGTGTCCGCCGCGGCGACCGCGCGGCCCTCGCTCCGGATCAGGAAACGCCAGGCCGCGAGGCGTGTCAGGGGTGCTGTCCTGGCGGGCGCGATCCGGTCCAGCACATGCACGGGAAGCGGTAGTTCGGGGCTCAGTGGTCCCTGGACGGACCGGAGAGCGGATGTGCGGGCCTCGCGGACGGCGGTGGGAGAACCGAGGGCCGCGAGAACACTGCGCAGGGCGGGCGCGGGAGCCGGGGAAACATGCAGCGGCATAGTGGGTCGCCTCTCACTTCGGAGACACGGTGACGCTTGGGCGGGTGCAGACGGCGCTGTCGGCATGTGGGCCGGAGACGGCCGGTGACGGGCGAGTCGTATCAACTCTCTGCCTCGTTGAGCGGAGTTTATATGACGCGTGTTCACACAGTGTTTCCACTAGCGGTCGGAGATATGTCGTGCAAGGCGTCATCCGGCCTTCGAATTGTGGTATTCCTGGTGATTTGACCTGCCGTCGACGACCTCGACCTGGCGTCCTTCCGGCGGAGCGGTCGGCCGAAACTCGTCGGTGTTTCCACCACGCATAATCCAGCCGAAAATGTCGGGAACCACATGCCTCCGGAATGTGCCCCCGGTCTCCTTCCCTCAGACTATCGGGTATCGGAGGCCCGTGGGGGCGTTACGGATCACTCCCGCTGGGCATTATCGATCGTGATGCGAGCGGCCTGGGCCGCGGGCCGCCCACTGGAGGAGGGACCCCTCGATGGGGGAGAAGGTCGTGGCGGAAGCCGTTGACCTGTCCGATCGACAGGCGTACCGCACCAAGCTCAACCAGTGCCTGGAAGGGCTGGGCAGACTCCTGGCGGAGCGGAGGTTCGACCGTCCGAGGAACCTGATGGGCCTGGAGATCGAGCTGAATCTCGCGGGTTCCGACGGGATGCCCCGGATGATGAATCAGCAGGTGCTCCAGCGCATCGCGAGCCGGGATTTCCAGACCGAACTGGGGATGTTCAATCTCGAAGTGAATATCGTCCCGCACCGCCTCGGCGGCCGGGTATTCGATCAGCTCTCGGAGGAGTTGCGGACCGGCCTGGCCTATGCACACCGCAAGGCGGGGGAGGTCGACGCGGGGATTGTGATGATCGGAATCCTGCCCACCCTGGGGGAGCACGACGTGGTCTCCGCGAATCTTTCGGACGTGGACCGTTACACCCTGCTCAACGATCAAATGGCGGCCGCCCGGGGGGAGGATTTCGTCCTGGATATCGAAGGCGTCGAGCGATTGGTCTGCACCTCGCCCTCGATCGCCCCGGAATCGGCCTGCACCTCGGTGCAGCTGCATCTCCAGGTGACGCCGGCCCGGTTCGCCGACGTGTGGAACGCGGCCCAGGCGATCACCGGCGTCCAGATCGCGCTGGGCGCCAACGCCCCCTTCCTCTTCGGTAAGGAGCTGTGGCGGGAGTCCCGGCCGCCCCTGTTCCAGCAGGCCACCGACGTACGGCCGCCGGAGCTGGCGAACCAGGGCGTGCGCCCCAGGACCTGGTTCGGGGAGCGGTGGATCGGCTCCGCCCACGAGCTCTTCGAGGAGAACCTGCGGTACTTCCCGCCGCTGCTGCCGATCTGCGACGACGAGGACCCCCTGAAGGTGCTGGACGAGGGCGGGGTACCCGAGCTGGCCGAGCTGGTGCTGCACAACGGCACCGTCTACCGCTGGAACCGTCCGGTGTACGGGATCGCCGACGGCGTCCCGCATCTGCGGGTGGAGAACCGGGTGCTGCCCGCCGGGCCGACGGTCACCGACGTGATCGCCAACGCCGCGTTCTACTACGGGCTGGTGCGGGCGCTCGCCGAGGAGTCCCGGCCGGTGTGGAGCAGGCTGCCGTTCGAGGCCGCCGAGGAGAACTTCACCGAGGCCTGCAAGTACGGCATCGAGGCCGAGCTGCTCTGGCCGCGGCCGGGTCGCTCCGGCGGGCTGGCCATGATTCCCGCCGTACAGCTGGTGCTGGAGGAACTGCTGCCGCTGGCCGCCGCGGGTCTGGACGCCTGGCACATCGAGCCCGCGGACCGGGACCGCTATCTCGGGGTGATCGAGGAGCGCTGCAAGCGGCGCGTCAACGGAGCCTCCTGGCAGGTGGCCACGTACCGCCGGGCACTGGACGCCGGGCTGGGGCGGGACGCGGCGCTCGCGGCCACCACCCGCCGCTATGCCGAACTGATGCACGCGGGGGAGCCGGTCCACACCTGGCCGGTGGGCTTCCCGGCGCCCTGAGGGCCGCCGCCGCGCCGGGGCTCGGGTGGGTCCCGGCGTCCTTCCGCCGCGAGGCCGTCGGGCAAGCTGTGACGTCCCATGTCGCAGAACAAGAGGCAGGTGTGCAGGTGGAGGCCGGGCGCGTGGCTGATGCTTTTCCCCAAGAGGCCGTGTCACGAAGGATCTCGCGGTCCGAGGTGGTGCTGGTCCTGGCGCTCTCGCTGGGCGCCAGCGGGGTGTCCGCCCTCATCAGTTTTGTCGGATCACTGACGAAACCAGGAGGTTTGAAGGACCAGGCGGCGACGCTCAACGGCTCGTACGCTCCGGGTCGTCCATGGCTTGATCTGGCGTGGCAGCTGTTCGGTATCGCAACGGCTCTGGTGCCGGTCGCGCTGGTCGCGCACCTGCTGATCCGGGAAGGAGCGGGGTTGCGGGCCATCGGGTTCGACCGCGCGAAACCCTGGTTCGACCTCGGCCGGGGAACCCTGGTCGCGGCCGGCATCGGCAGCGTCGGCCTCGCCTTCTACCTGGTGGCACGGGCCAGCGGATTCAACCTGACGGTCGTTCCCGAGTCCCTGCCCGAGGTCTGGTGGAAATTCCCCGTACTGATCCTCTCGGCGATCCAGAACTCCGTGGTGGAGGAGGTCATCGTCGTCGGGTATCTGCTGCGCAGGCTCGGGCAGTTGGGCTGGACGCCGATGGCCGCGCTGGTGGCGAGCTCCGTGCTGCGCGGGTCGTACCACCTGTATCAGGGGATCGGCGGCTTCATCGGCAACGTGGTGATGGGCGTCGTCTTCGTGCTGCTCTACCGGCGTTGGGGCCGGGTGGGTCCGCTGGTCGTCGCGCACGCGCTCCTGGACATCGGCGCCTTCGTCGGATACGCCCTGCTCGCGGGCCGGGTCGACTGGCTGCCGACGCCCTGAGCACGGCGCTGTCCGGGCCGCGAAAGGGGTGCGCCGGAGGTTCGGCGCACCCCGACGGCCGTCAGAGCGTGGTGAGCAGTTCGCCGTCGATCACCGTGACCGCTGTGCCGGTCAGCAGGGTGCGCTCGCCGCGCAGCGCGGTGCGGACCACGCCCGAGCGGGCGGACGCCTGGAGGCCGGTGAGGTCGTCGCGGCCGAGGCGGGCCGACCAGAAGGGGGCCAGCGCGGTGTGGGCGCTGCCGGTGACCGGGTCCTCGTCGATGCCGACGCCCGGGAAGAAGCCGCGCGAGACGTAGTCGTAGCCCCGGGCGGGGTCCTCCGCGGCGGCGGTGGCGATGACACCGCGCCGGGAGTGGGCCACCAGCGCGGCGAAGTCCGGGGCGAGCGCCCGTACGGCCACCTCGTCGCGGAGCTCGACGAGCAGGTCGCCGATGTGCTCCCCGGTGTCGTGCACCGAGACGGGGTCCGCCCCGAGGGCGTCGGCGAGGCCGTACGGCACCGGCTCCTCGGTCAGCGGGGAGGTGGGGAAGTCGAGGGTGAGAGTGCCGTCCTGCCGGGCGGTCGCGCTCAGGATTCCGCAGCGCGTGGCGAAGCGCACCGGGCCCGTGGCGAGGCCCGTGGTGTGCAGGACGTGGGCGGTGGCGAGCGTCGCGTGCCCGCACATGTCCACCTCGGTGGCCGGGGTGAACCAGCGCAGCGCCCAGTCGGCCGTGCCGCCCGGCGGCAGCGGGTGGGCGAAGGCCGTCTCGGAGAGGTTGACCTCGGCGGCGATCTCCGAGAGACGTTCGGCGGCGGGGAACGTCCCGCCGTCGAGCAGGAGCACGCCGGCGGGGTTTCCGGAGAAGGGGCGGTCGGTGAACGCGTCGACGATGCGAATCCTCATGGGGCGACCGTAGATCCCCGGGGCGGAGACGGACCAAGGCCAATTCCGGGTGTCTGGCCCCTGCCCGTCGTTCCGCAGCGGGATCACCCTTCAGCGGTACGCCCCGGCCCGACGCCGCCGGGGCGTGCCTCACGTCTGCGGGGCCGGAAGCACCCGGCCCAGGCGTGCGAGCGGGGACGCGGCCATCAGGGCCGGCGACAGCATCATGCCGGCGGCCGTCACCAGGAGGCCGGTGCGCAGGCCCCACTCCTGGGCGAGGAGGCCGCCGAGCAGTGAGCCGAGCGGGGTGAACCCCATGCCGACGAAGGTGATCGTCGCGGCCGCACGCCCCTGCATCCCGTCCGGTGTGACGGCCTGCCGCACCGACATCACCGTGACGTTCACCAGCTGGCTGAACGTCCCGAACACGAGGTTGGCGGCGAGGAGCGCGAGGACCGTCGCGGCCGAGGAGCCGTGCAGGGCCGGTACGCACAGCAGCGCCCCGTTGCCGGGCACCGCCGCGGACACGAGCACCACGCCGTGTCCGAACCGGCCCGGAAGCCGTGCGGCCAGCACCGAGCCCAGGAGCGCGCCCGGACCGGTCGCCGCGAGGGCGAGGCCGACGGTGGCGCCCGTCAGGTGCAGTTCGCGCGGGAGGAAGAGCAGATAGACGGTCATCGTGGCCGCGAAGGAGAGCTGGAAGGCGGCAGAGGCGAGGCACACGGCCCGCAGCCAGGCGTTTGTGGCGACGAAGCGAAGGCCTTCCAGGATCCGGCGCCGGACCGGGACGGCGCGCTCCGGGCGCTCCGCAACCGGTGCGACGCACTCGGGTACGGCTTCGGGGCGGCGGATCCGCCTCAGGGACACGAACGACACCGCGAAGAACAGCGCGCCGGCGGCCGCGGCGACCGGCGCCGACAGCAGCGACACCAACGCGCCACCGAGCGCGGGGCCGCCGATCTGGGCAGCGGACCGGCTGCCTTCCAACGCACTGTTCCCCCGCACGAGTTGATCGCGCCGTACCATCCGTACGAGGGACGCCTGGTACGCCACGTCGAAGAGGACCGACAGCGCTCCTACGGTGAACGCGACCACGAACAGCGCGGGCAGGCCGAGCAGTCCGAGGAGCCCGGCCGCGGCCGCCGCGCCCAGAGCCACGGCGCGGGCGGCGTCGGTGAGCACCATGACCGTGCGGGCCCGCCACCGGTCCACCCACGCACCCGCGAGGAGTGAGAGCAGCAGGATCGGCGCCTGCCCCACGGCGCGGAGGACGCCCAACTGGCCCGCGCCCGCGTCGAGCGTCAGGACGGCGAAGAGCGGCAGTACGACGAGCGTCGTGTGTTCGCCGAGCTGGGAGGCCGTCTGACCCGCCCAGAGCCTGCGGAAGTCGGCGTCCCGCCACAGACCTGGCGGCACCGTCCCGCCGGAATCGGGTACGCCGGAGGAAGGGGTGGGGGAGGAGAGGGACTGCACAGGAACCTCTGGGGTCGCCGGGCACGAGACCCGCGGCCCGGCGCGCGAAAGCGCACCCGGGCATCGGGCGGGAAAGGGCTCGCTGTGCCGCGACCTCAAGGGGCAGCACGCGATGACGGGCCGGTCCGGCTACGACGTCAGCGCGCGCTCGGACGACCGGGCATGTCTCTCCGCTCCTGGTTGGATCCTTCGTCGCGCGGAACGCTAGCGCCCGGCGCGCGGGGGCGAAAGGCAATAACAGGAGAACAAGGCCGCCCGGAGCCGGTCTCACCCGGGGTGCGACCGGGCGGTGCTCCTCGGCGTCCGTGACGCGAAGCACCGTAAATCGGCGCACCGCCCGTACCCCTCCCGCCGGTTCGGCCGACGGGAACGGCACGGGCTGCGCGACCGCGTCACGCTACGGCGGTACCCTCGAGCTCGACCAGCTGGCCGGGGACCGCCAGCCGCGTCACCCCGACCATGGTGCTGGCCGGCGCCACCCCGGCCGCGCCCAACCGCCCCGCCAGCGCGCCGTAGTGCTGGAGGAGCAGATCGACGTCGGTCGTGTAGACGTTGAGGCGGACGAGGTTCGCGAGAGACATGCCCGCCTCGCTCAGCACGGCCTCCAGATTGTCGACGCTCAGGGTCAACTGCGCCGCCATGTCCCCGTCGTGCTGGGGCTTGCCGTCGTCGCTCATCGCCGTCTGCCCCGAGATGTACAGGGTCCGGGTCTGCCCGGAAACGACTTCACCCTGGTTGAACCCCAGGTCCTCCGACCACGTCACGGGGTTGACGGCCGTTCGTTCCAGCTCCACTTCGGCTCCATTCGATTCAGGGGAGTACGGAGGTCCGGCGGCTCGGCAGTCGCCGGATTCGACCTCGTACGGGGGAGCCTCCCAACAAATGACGACACCCTTGGTCATGTATTTCGCTACCGTTCCCGCATGCGCGCCGACCGGCTGGTCTCCTTGGTACTGCTGTTGCGCCAGCGCGGCCGACTGACCGCCGACACGCTGGCCCGCGAGCTGGAGGTGTCCACCCGCACCGTGCTGCGCGACATCGAGGCGCTGTCCGCGGCCGGTGTCCCGGTCTACGCCGAACGCGGCCGGCACGGCGGGTTCGCCCTGCTGCCCGGTTTCCGGACGGAGCTCACCGGGCTGAACCACGACGAGACCCTCGCCCTGCTGGCCGCCGGATCGGGGCGCGGAGAGCAGGTGTTCGGGCTCGGACCGGCGCTCGCCTCGGCCATGCGAAAAGTGGTCGACGCGCTGCCCGAGAGCCATCAGGCCGCCGCGAGCGACGCGGCCCAGCGGTTTCTCGTCGACCCGGAGACCGATCTGCTCTCACGCCGGCCGGTCGCCGACCGGGTATCGGGCGCCACCATGATCGAGGTCCGCCGCGCCGTGCTCTCCGGCCGCAAGCTGCGCATCCACTACGCGGCGACGGGCCAGGCGCCGCAGTGGCGCACGGTGGACCCGATCGGCCTGGTGACCGTACGGGACCGGGGCTATCTGCTGGCCACGAGAGCCGGCGCGGACCGCACCTACCGGCTGTCACGTGTGCTGGCCGCCGAGGAACTCCCCGAACCGGCCCAGCGGCCGAACCGGGTCGACCTGGACCGGATCTGGCGGGACCGTTCCGCGCGCTTCCTCTCCGGCGGCGACCACGTCACCGCGCTGGTACGGGTGAGCCCGGCGCGGCGGGAGGAACTGCTGGGCACCGTGCTGGCCGTCCGCGCGGAAGATCCCGACACGGACGGCTGGCCGCGGCTGGAGGTCACCTTCCAGGACGCACGGCACGCCGAATGGGCGCTGTGGCGGCTCGGCACGGATGCGGAGGCCCTGGCCCCGCAGTTCTTGCGCAGCGCCCTGCGCGACCGGGCCGCCACCCTCGCGGCCCGCTACGGAGCCCCGCCCCGGGAGCCGCTCCCGCCGGGTGGTCCCTGAAGTCCCGACGAGAGGGATCGCCCACCGATCAGCGGCCGCTGCGGCTCGGCGACCGAACGGACGAAGGCTTCGCGGCCGGGTCCAGGTTTACGATCGCGCCACGTACCTCTTCCCTCGCCATGGGGGCCACCCTGTGACACGGCATCGCGCATGACGGCCGGGTCATGGCGCGAGCCGCAAGCGCGAGGCGAGACCGGGCTCCCGCAGGGGTTTGAGCGCCAGGCGTACCAAGGCCAGTGCGTTGTCGTCACCGGCGATGCGGTTGGCGCTGAGCTCACCGCAGGACACGCACTGGTGGATGATCATCCACTCGCCGTCGGGCCTGACCGACATGCCCAGCGCTTCCATCCGGGCGTGGCAGTCCGCAGCCCGGTCGCCCGGCACCCGTCGGTCGACGTGCAGGCTGACCAGGCAGTTCGGGCAGTGATTGCGGTGTGTGGTGCCGGGCGCGTCCAGGGGCACGTCCAGCCGGCAGCCCGCGCACCGGAAATCGTTTCCCCGGTGCCCTCCCTGACGGTGCAGGACGTCCTTGTACCGCTGTGGCCGCCGTGCGGTCCGGGCGCGGCGGCCGGTGTTCTTCGCTCGTCTCGGCATGGCCGGTCCTCTCCCTTCCTTCCGGTTCAGAGGTCGCCGAACGCTTCGAGCGGAAAGGGGGGGTGCGCCAGCGGCCGTACGGCCAGCCGCATCAGGATGAGCTGGTTGTCATCCGCGAAGGCGGGGTTGGAGGTCAGCTTGTCGCAGCGCGCACAACGGTGAATGACCGCCCAGCCGCCCGTACGCGGCACGGCGACGGCGATCGGCGACATCCGGCCCCGACAGTCACCGGAGCCGCCCTCGACGGGGTCGAGAACGTGCTGGTACCGCAGGCACGACGGGCAGTGATTGCGCCGTGTGCCGTCGTCGCCGACGGCGGGCCCGGTCCGGCCGCACCACGCGCAGGAGAAATCGCTGTTCAGGGCGGTGCGTGGAGTGCTTGAGAGAGTTTCGTTGGTGCTGGACACCCGAGGTGCTCCTTGCTGGGAAGTCTGTGATGACAGCAAGAGCAGGCCGAGCGGCCTCGACGAAGACGCCCCCCCGTACGACGCGATACGCGTGCGGAGGCAGGGCTGATTCCGTGCACCGGAGAGTCACGTCCGGATGCCGTCCGAGAAGGAGGCGGGAGAGAGACGGACTTCTGGCTAGACGGTGCAGCGAGGCGCGCGCGGCGCGGGCCGAAACATAAAGATCTCTCTCTTCCGGGGCACGGAGGCCCAGAACGGTCCGAGGAACGCCGTCAGACTAACCACGGCTCCGTCGAGGGGGCCATGGGTTTATCGGGCACCGCTCCACTGCGCCCGCCCGGCCGGGCGGGCGGGAAAGCAGGCCGTGCTCGCACGGCCCAGCGGGGCGATTCGCCGAGGCCTCGCGCGTGCCGCGCGGGCGGGCGTGGTCAGGAGGTGACGAGCCCGCCGAGCTTGCGCAGTGACTCCTGGAGCGCCGCTGTCGCGGAGTCCTGGAGCTTGCCGCCCATCAGCGAGACCGCCGCGCCGGTGAACTCCCCGTCGATGCGCATCGACGTGGCGTCGCCCTCCGGGGTCAGGGAGTACCGCATGACCAGGTTGACCCCCATCGGGCCCTTGCCGCGGGTCGCCAGGAGGCGGCCCTCCTCCAGTCCGTCGACCGTCCAGGTCACCTCGGCCGGGAAGCCCATGAGCTTCATGTTCTCCTCATAGGTGGCCGCGAGCTCCAGTTCGGCCGGGCCGCCCCGGGGGAAGCTGGTGTGGGTGGCGTTCCACTCCCCGTACGACGAGAAGTCCGTCAGGCGGCCCCAGACCTTCTCGGCGGGTGCCTCCATGCGTGCCTCGGCGCTGACTTCAGCCATGCGACCACCCCTGGTTCGTCCGGTTCCGGTGTCGCGGAAGGTAGCGGGGGCCGCGCCAACATTCAATACTGATGAATCGTCAGGTCTGCTGGGGTTGCCTGTTCCGCCAGATCGCCGCGGCGTCGAACCTGTCCGAAGCGCGGGGGTGGGGGCCCTCGTCGTGGCAGTGGAAGGCCGTCCAGAAGAGATCGGCGGGCAGGGCGTCGTCGGGTGCGTACACACGGTAGACGTACTGCAGCCCGTCCTGGGCGAGCAGCGCGACCATCCAGAACACCCCTTCCTCCCCTCTCGCCCCCGCACCGTGTGTATGGCGTGAGGGACGTCCGCGCGGGGGCCTGCGGTTGCCCCGGGGGCGTGAGATGCAAGGCGGCGCGCGCTCCGGACCGTCATGATGGTGCCGTTCGGCACGATCTCATCCGCAAGGATGACGGACCGCTCCGGTCTCCCCAACTTCGGTGGGATGCTCAATGGGCCGCACCGGGGATGCTTTTCGGTCGCGGGACTGATGGGGTAGAGGTGTGCAAAACCGGACGCCGCGCCTGCCTGACCAGCCCGCACCGAACCACACCGAACTCGATGCCCGCTTCACCGTGGAACTGGCATCGGTGCTGACGGGTGCGCGCAGGCGTGCGCTGCGCGACGGTGACCGGCAGATCGACACCGCCCACCTCCTGCACTCGCTGATCGAGACCGACCCCGAAGTTCGCGAGGCCTTCGACGGCGGGCCCCACCTGGCCAGGGTGCTCGGCTATCTCGTCCAGCGCAGCATCGGCTACGGGCTCCGCTGGCAGGGCTCCGTCGAGGACTCCGGCGCCGTTTTGGTGGTGCGCGACCCGGCGGTCGACGGCTGGTCGCCCTCGGCCCTCGCCGCGATGGAGGGCGCGCTGTACCGTGCGGCGGCGCGCGGCGCGGCGCGCGCCGCCGGCCTCGATCTGCTCGCCGCACTGGCCGCCGACGCCGAGTGCCGTGCGGTGGAGGTGCTCGCCCGCGGGGGCGTGGACGCGCGGTGGCTGGCGGACCGGGTGGTTGTGCTCACGGCCGATGCGGCACGACACGGGTGAGCCGCCCCGTGACGGATGCGCGAGCCCCTTCCCATGGCCGCGGCCGGAGTGCCGTCTCGACAGGTGTCACGGGGATGACGGTCCTGACGACTGCTGCCATGATGTGCCGATGCAAGCGTCTTCGGGAGTTCAGGGCAGAAGTGCCGGGCTGGGCCTCGCGCTGGTCTCGGCCTTCGCGTTCGGCGGTTCGGGAGTGGCGGCCAAGCCGCTGATCGAGGCGGGTCTCGACCCGCTGCACGTGGTCTGGCTGCGCGTCGCGGGCGCCGCCGTGATCATGCTCCCGGTCGCCTGGCGCCACCGGAATCTCGTACGGGAACGCCCCGCGTTGCTGGCCGGGTTCGGCCTCTTCGCGGTGGCCGGGGTCCAGGCCTTCTACTTCGCCTCCATCTCCCGCATCCCGGTCGGTGTGGCGCTCCTGGTGGAATACCTGGCGCCCGCGCTGGTCCTCGGCTGGGTCCGCTTCGTCCAGCGCAGGCCCGTCACCCGGGCCGCCGCGGTCGGCGTGGTGCTGGCGGTGGGCGGTCTGGCGTGTGTCGTCGAGGTCTGGTCCGGGCTCAAGTTCGACCTGCTCGGCCTGGTGCTCGCCCTCGGCGCGGCCTGCTGCCAGGTCGGCTACTTCGTCCTCTCCGACCACGGCGGGCAGGACGGCCGGGACGGCGGGGGCAAGCACGCCGAGCCTCCGCACCCCGTCGGGGTGATCGCCTACGGACTGATCGTCGGCGCGGCCGTCCTCACCGTCGTCGCCCGCCCCTGGGGCATGGAATGGTCGCTGCTCGCCGGCAGCGCGGGCATGAACGGCGACGAGGTCCCCGCCTGGCTGCTGCTCGGCTGGATCGTGCTGCTCGCCACCGTGCTCGCGTACGTCACCGGGGTCGTCTCGGTCCGGCTGCTCTCGCCCCAGGTGGCCGGGGTCGTCGCCTGCCTCGAAGCGGTCATCGCGACCGGCCTGGCCTGGGTGCTGCTGGGCGAACACCTCTCCGCACCGCAGCTCATCGGCGGATTCACGGTCCTGACCGGCGCGTTCATCGCCCAGTCCGCCGCGCCGAAGCCCCCGTCGGGTCCCGTGGCCTCCGGAGCCGGCGCAGACCTGGCGGCCGCCCCCGTCGAGGGCGAGTTGTCAGGCGACCGGGCCCGGCATTAGTGTGCCGGCCATGCATCTGACTGTGCTGCCGCCGCCTGCCGCCTAGCGCGGGCGGCCACTCCTGACGAAGACCGGGCTCGGGCAGTCCCCGAGCGGTTCGTCGCTGCCCGCGTGCGGAACCGAGCGACCTACCACCCCGTCCTCCTCTGGAGAAGTCACATGTCCGTCCCCGCTGTTTCCGCGCTGCCCGTCGGGCGGAGCCTGCTGTATCTCATCATCGCCGGAGTCGCCTGGGGCACCGCCGGCGCGGCCGCGTCCCTGATCTTCCGGGTCAGCGATCTCGGCCCCCTCGCCCTGTCCTTCTGGCGCTGCGCGGGCGGTCTCCTCCTGCTCGCCGGCGCGCTCGCCCTGCGCCCCCGGCGGGCGCCCCGGAAGCCCGAGCCCCGGAGTCGCCGACTGCTCCGGTTCCTCGGAACCGGCATCGGTCTCACCCTGTTCCAGACCGCGTACTTCGCGGCGGTCGAGGTCACCGGCCTCGCCGTCGGCACCGTCGTCACGCTCGGCGCCGGGCCCGTCCTGATCGCCGTCGGGGCGCGGCTGCTGCTGGGCGAACGCCTCGGCCGGGGCGGTCTGGCCGCCGTGACCGGCGCGCTGACCGGGCTCGTCGTGCTGGTCCTGGGCGGCGAGGGCGGCGATGTCGTGCCGGCCGGGGTGCTGCTCGCGCTGCTGTCGGCCTCCGGGTACGCGGCCATCACCCTGCTCACCCGCCTGCTCGGGCGGGACGGCGGTGGCGGTGACGCCCTGACCACCAGCGCCTGGGCGTTCGGCATCGGAGCGGTGGGCCTGCTGCCCATGGCCATGGCCGAGGGGCTGGTGCCGCACACCGCCGAGGCGGGGCAGGTGCTGTGGCTGCTGGTCTATGTCGCGGCGGTCCCCACCGCGCTCGCCTACGCGCTGTACTTCGCCGGGGCGGCCGCCGTCCGCTCGGCCACCGTCTCCGTGATCATGCTCCTGGAGCCGGTGAGCGCGGCCGTCATCGCGGTGACGGTCCTGCGGGAGCGGCTGACGGCGGCCACGGTCCTCGGCACCCTGCTCCTGCTGACCGCCGTGGCCGGACTGGCCCTCGCGGAGGCGCGCGGCGCGGCGGCCCGCCGGAAGGAGGCCCTGGCGGTGTGACGGCCCTGCCCTGCGGGGCGGGGCCGGTCGCGGCGGCCGGGGCCGCCGCGACCTCCGTCAGAGCGCGGACAGGTAGTCCGGTACGCCGATGGCCGGATCCAGGTCGTCCGCGGGGACCGGCGCCGCGTAGCCCCGGGTGAGCGGCACGATGCCGGTCCAGTGGGGGAGGGCACTGTCCTCGGGCTCGTCGTTGGGCCCGCCGGTGCGGACCTTCGCGGACACTTCGTTCAGGTCCAGCCGGATCACCGCCGTCGCGGCGAGCTCCTTGGCGTCGGCCGGCCGGGAGTCGTGGGAGCGGCCGGGCACGACCTGGTCCACGATCGCGTCCAGGGCGAGCCGTCGCTCCTCGGGGTCGGTCACCGTCACGGCCGTGCCGTGCACCACCACCGAGCGGTAGTTCATCGAGTGGTGAAAGGCGGACCTGGCCAGCACGAGGGCGTCGACGTGGGTGACCGTCAGGCAGACCGGCAGTCCCGGGTCGGCGTTCCTCGCCGACCGCAGCGGTCGCGAGCCGGTCGAACCGTGGACGTACAGCCGCTCTCCTATCCGGCCGAAGAGGGTCGGCAGGACGACCGGGGCGCCGTCGCGCACGAAGCCCAGGTGGCAGAGGTAGGCCTCGTCGAGGATGGAGTGGACCAGCTCACGGTCGTAGGAGGCGCGCTCCTTGGCCCGGGCGGGCACCGTGCGGTCGGTGGGCAGATAGGGGGCGGCGACGCCGGAGCCCGTGCCGTCGGGCGTTGCGGTGTGCTGCATTGCTTACTCCATTGCACTAGTGCATACTGTTGTTTGTGCTAGGAGAGTATCGGATCAGTGGGCGGCGCGCATCGGAGATCGCCGCCAGTGTGGAGCGCGGTGTCGGCTCCGGAGACCTTCCGCCAGGTCAGGCGCTGCCCCCCATGCGGGAGTTGGCGGCGCGACTGGAGGTCAATCCCAACACCGTGGCCGCCGCCTACCGGACGCTGCGCGAGCGCGGCGTGATCGAGACGGCCGGGCGCCGAGGCAGTCGGGTGCGTCCGGCCCCGGCCAGCACGTCGCGCGGATCGTTGCGGATCGAAGCGCCCCCCGGCGTACGGGACCTCGGCGAGGGCAACCCCGATCCGGAGCTGCTGCCCGACCTCGGGCCCGCGCTCGCCGCGGCGGCCGCCGCCGACGCGGCGAGCCACGGTCTGTACGGGCAGGCCGCCGTGGTCGCGGAGTTCGCCGCGTACGCCCGCGCGATGCTGGATGCCGACGGGGTTCCCGCCGGGCCGGTCGCCGTGACGTCCGGAGCCCTGGACGCGATCGAGCGGGTTCTCGCGGCGCACCTCAGGCCGGGCGACGCGGTGGCGGTGGAGGACCCCGGCTGGGGCAGTGTGCTCGACCTCGTACCGGCGCTCGGGCTGCGCGCCGTGCCGGTCGGCGTGGACGACTCCGGTCCGCTGCCCGGGGATGTGGAGCGGGCGCTGCGGGCCGGGGCGCGGGCCCTCGTCGTCACCGACCGGGCGCAGAACCCGACCGGCGCGTGCCTGGACGCGCCGCGCGCCCGGGAGCTGCGCGCGGTCCTCGGGCGCCACCCGGGCGTGCTGCTGATCGAGGACGACCACGGGCACGCCATCGTCGACCTGCCGCTGCACCCGCTGGCCGGGGTGACGGCCCACTGGGCGTTCATCCGGTCGGCGGCCAAGGCGTACGGCCCCGACCTGCGGGTCGCCACGCTCACCGGGGACGCCGTCACGGTCGACCGGGTGGCGGGGCGGCAGCGGCTCGGGCCCGGCTGGGTCAGCCGGCTGCTCCAGCGCGCCCTGCTCCATCTGTGGACCTCGGGCGCCATCGACACCCGTGCGGTGTCCCGGTCCTACGGTGACCGCCGGGACGCGCTCGTCCACGCCCTCGCGGAGCGTGGCGTGGTGGCCCGAGGCCGCAGCGGAATGAATGTGTGGGTGCCCGTGAGCGACGAGACCGGGGCGGTCGCCCGGCTGCTCCACGCGGGCTGGGCCGCGGCCCCGGGGGCCCGCTTCCGGCTGGACACGCCCCAGGGGGTGCGGCTCACCGTCTCCCCGCTGACCGCGGCGGACAT
>NZ_NTGZ01000077.1 GCF_002551245.1 Streptomyces sp. rh34 | reverse complement strand
CATGTAGGGCAGCCCGCCCCGTACCGCGTCGCGCACGGCCTCGCGCAGACCGGTGCGGCAGAGGGCGGCGAGCAGCCGGAAGGAGTTGCCGCCACCAATGAACACGGCGTCGGACGCGGCGAGTTCGGCGGCCGGGTCGGCGTTCTCGTGGACGCCGCGCACGGTGATGCCGGACGGCTCCAGGGCCTCGCGGACCCGGGTGGTGTACGCGGTGTGATCGGCGAGCGCGTACGGGACGAAGGCGAGTCGCGCGTTCGTGGGGAGGAACGCGGTGACGGTGTCCAGGGCGTGTTCCAGGTAACCGCAGCCGTACTGGGTGGAGTTGGAGAGCAGCAGCAGATTCACGAGGTTCCTCGGGTACGTCGGGCGGATCGGGTCGGTCAGGTGGCGCGGGATCGGGTCGGTCAGGTGGCGCGGGGCCGCCGGGCGCGGGGCTTCGGCCGCTGCGGCGGGTGGGTGAGGCGCTGCTCCAGCAGCCGGGCCGCGTGGCGCAGCGCGTCGAGCCGGTCCTCGGGCGCCCCCTGGAACCGGTCCTCCCCGCCACCGAGACTGAGGCTTCCGTACGGCTCGCGCCCCAGGAACACCGGTACGGCGACGGTGGCGATCCCGGAGTCGTACTCGCCGACCGTCCAGGCGTAGCCCTGGGCCCGGATCTTCATGAACTCCCGTTCCAGCAGGTCCGGTTCGGTGACGGTGCGGTCCGTGAAGCGCGCCATGGGACGGCCCCGGAAGAGCCGGTGCCGCTGCTCGTCGGGCAGATGGGCGTAGTACGACTTGCTGGTCGCGCCCGCGTGCGCCGGGTAGAGCTCGCCGACCAGCGGGTAGTAGCGCAGCGGTCCGGTCTCGCCCTCCTCGGCGGCCACGCAGCGCATGTGGAAGCTGTCGGGAAGGCAGAACAGGACCGTGTCGCCGGCGGTCCGCCGCAGCTCCTCCAGGACCGGACCGGCCAGCAGCTCCAGCGAGCCCGAGCGCTCCCAGAGCCGCCCGAGCCGCAGCACGGCGGGGCCGATGCGGTAGCGGCGGGTGACCGGGTCGGAGACCAGGAAGCCCCGGCCGGCCAGGGTGGCGAGCAGCCGCTGGGCGACGGAGGTGTCCCAGCCGAACTCCTCGGCGACCTCTGTGACGCCCCAGTCGGGCCGGGTGCGTTCGAAGGCGAGCAGCACCAGGAGCGCCCGGTCGACGGTCTGCAGCGCCCCGGCGGGCGTGCGTCGGTCCAGATCGAACTCGGCCATCGTCATCTCACCATTCAGACCGGAATTGCTAATAGCGGGAAACAGTTGCGCTCAACGCTATCCGATCCCGAATGTTGCCTCAGCACCCCGCCCCGCGCTCTCCCCGTCGAGCGCCGGGCGGGTGTCAGGATCAGGAGAAAAGCCCCCATGTTGAAGTACGTACTGGACATCGTCGAGCTTCTGGACGATCCCCAGGTCACCGGCAAGACGGTCGTCGAGTACCTCGACGCCGCAGCGGGGGCCGAGGGCTCGTCCGCACAGGTCACCACCGTCATGGGTGACCAGGGCTCGACGGACTTCGTGCTCGTCCGCATCCCCGGCTCCCGCGGCCGGACGTCGGGCGGCAGCGCCCGCACCCTCGGTGTGGTGGGCCGGCTCGGCGGTATCGGCGCCCGGCCCGAGGTGACCGGACTGGTCTCCGACGCCGACGGCGCGGCCAGCGCCATCGCCACGGCGGCCAAGCTGCTCGACATGCGCCGTCGCGGCGATGTGCTGCCCGGTGACGTGATCGTCGCCACGCACATCTGCCCGAACGCGCCGACCGAGCCGCACGACCCGGTGCCGTTCATGGGCTCGCCCGTGGACATCGCCACGATGAACCGGCACGAGGTGACCGCCGACATGGAGGCCGTGCTCTCCATCGACACCACCAAGGGCAACCGGATCATCAACCACAAGGGCCTCGCCCTGTCGCCCACCGTCAAGGAGGGCTGGGTGCTCCGGGTCAGCGAGCAGCTCGGCGAGCTGCTGGCCGTGGTGACCGGTGAGCCGTTGGTCACATACCCGGTGACCACCCAGGACATCACGCCGTACGGTAACGGTGTACACCACATCAATTCGATCCTCCAGCCCGCCACCGCGACCGCCGCTCCGGTCGTCGGTCTCGCGGTCACCTCGGCCGCCGCGGTACCGGGCTGCCAGACGGGCGCGAGTCACGAGAGCGACATCGCGTCCGCCGCCCGCTACGCCGTGGAGGTCGCCAAGGCCTTCGGCGCCGGGGGCCTGGACTTCCACGACGCGGTGGAGTTCGACAACCTCGTCAACCGCTACGGGTCGCTGGCTCACCTCCAGACCCCCGGCCGCACCACCCAGGAGTCCTGATGGCATCCGCCCACCGGGCCGGCGCCACGGCCCCCGAAGCCAAGAGCATCGGCAGCGACGACTACTCCCTCTCGCGGGTCCCGCGCGACAAGCGCTTCGGCTTCTGGTCCATGCTCCTGCAGTGGCTGGCCCAGTCCGGCTCGATCTCCCAGTTCACGCTGGGCGCCACCATCGGCGTCGGCATGACCTTCGGGGACGCCTTCCTCGCCTTCACGCTCGGCGCGGTGATCCTGGAGATCGTGATCTTCGCGATCGGCCTGGCCGGTATGCGCGAGGGTCTGGCGACCCCGATGCTCACCCGCTGGACGGGCTTCGGCCGCAACGGTTCGGCCCTGGTCAGCTTCGTCATCGCGGTCAGCCTGGTCGGCTGGTTCGGCGTCCAGAACACGATCTTCGGCAACAGCGTCTCGGCGCTGGTCGGCGGACCGTCCTGGATGTGGTGCGTGATCGCGGGCATCGCCATCACCGCCCTGGTGATCTTCGGCTTCACGTACATGGCCCTGTTCGCCAAGATCGTCACCCCGTTGTTCTTCGGCATGGTCGCCTGGTCGATCATCACGACGCTCAACGACCACTCGATCAGTGAGCTGATCAGCTCGCCGCCGCCCGGCGAGGCGATCCCGCTGGCCGTCGCCGCCACCGCCATCGCGGGCGGTTACATGACCGGCGCGATCGTCTCCCCGGAGATGACCCGCTACAACAGGAAGGGCTCGCACGTCTTCGTGCAGAGCGCCTCCTCGATGATCCTCTCCGAGTACATCGTCGGCATGGTCGGTGTGCTGCTCGGCCACCTGGTGAAGTCGAGCGACGTCTCCCACATCGTGCTCTCCACCTCGGGCGCCTTCGGTGTGATGGTGGTCCTGATGTCCACCGCGAAGATCAA
Source organism: Streptomyces sp. rh34 (assembly GCF_002551245.1). Taxonomy (GTDB): domain Bacteria; phylum Actinomycetota; class Actinomycetes; order Streptomycetales; family Streptomycetaceae; genus Streptomyces. Next base: position 26,277 of record NZ_NTGZ01000077.1, on the reverse strand, counting down.
CGACTGGAACCTGTACGGCTCCTCGCTCGGCGTCGTCAACTTCTTCCAGGTCGTCTTCCGCAAGCGGCTGCACCGCGGCGTGGTCACCGTCGTCCTCGGCATCGCCGGAACGCTCCTGTCCGCGGTCGGCATCATGACCCACTTCACGGAGTTCCTCTCCCTGCTGGGCGTGATGATCCCGCCGATCGGCGGCATCATCGTCGCCGAGTACTGGGTCGTGAAACGGATGCGCAAGCCGCTGGACGACACCCGGGAGGCGGAGACCCTGCCGCCGACCTCGCCCACCTGGGTGCCGATGTCCCTGGTCATCTGGGTCGTGGCGTTCTGCGTCGGCAAGTTTTACGACGGCGGCATACCGGCCCTCAACTCGCTGGCCACCGCCTTCCTGCTGTACTGCGCCCTCGGCCTGCTGGGCTGGGTCAAGCCGTACGGCACCTCCACCCTGGACGACGAGAACGGCGGCAGCCCCGCCCCCGCCGCCCGCGCGACCACTCCGGCAGGAGCAGCATGACCCTCACCCCCGCCTCCGAGCAGGCCCAGACCGAGGTCGTGGACCTCTGCGCCGAACTGATCCGGTTCGACACCTCCAACCCGACCAGCGACGAGCGCGCCGCCGCCGACTGGGTGGTGGACCGCCTCGCCGAGGTGGGCATCGCGTCCGAACTGGTCGAGTCCGCCCCGGGCCGGGCCAGCGTCATCGCCCGGATCTCCGGGGGCGACCCCACCCGCGGCGCCCTGCTGGTCCACGGCCACCTGGACGTCGTCCCCGCCGACGCCTCCGAGTGGCAGGTCCCGCCGTTCTCGGGCGAGATCCGCGACGGCTACCTCTGGGGCCGGGGCGCGATCGACATGAAGGACACGGTGGCGGTCATGCTCGCCACCGCCCGGCACTTCGCCCGCACCGGCACGCAGCCGGCCCGCGACGTGGTGCTCGCCTTCCTCGCCGACGAGGAGGCGGGCGGCACGTTCGGCGCCCACTGGCTCGTCGAGCACCGGCCGGACCTCTTCTCGGGGGTCACCGAGGCGATCGGCGAGGGCGGCGGCTTCTCCTTCGCCATCGACGACACGCGCCGGCTGTACCCGATCGAGAACGCCCAGCGCGGCATGGCCTGGATGGAGCTCACCGCGAACGGCCGGGCCGGACACGGCTCGTCGCCCAACGACGAGAACGCGGTCACCGACCTCGCCGAGTCCCTCACCCGCATCGGCCGCGAGACCTTCCCGATCCGGCTGATCGAGCCGGTCCGCGCCCTGCTGGAGGAGGCCGCCCGGCTCTACGGCGTCGCGTTCGACGAGAACGACATCGAGGCGAGCCTCGCCCGGCTGGGCCCGGTCGGGGACTTCATGCAGGTGGTGCTCCGCAACTCGGCGAACCCCACCATGTTCACCGCCGGCTACCAGACCAACGTCATCCCCGGGAAGGCCACCGCCCGCGTCGACGGCCGTTTCCTCCCCGGTCACGAGCAGGAACTGATCGACACGATCGACCGGCTCCTGCTCCCCTCCGTCAGCCGCGAGTGGGTCAACCACGACATCGCGATGGAGACGACGTTCGACGGCCCGCTGGTCGACGCGATGTGCGACGCCGTCCGCGCCGAGGACCCGGAAGGCCACCCCGTCCCGTACTGCAACCCGGGTGGCACCGACGCCAAGGCCTTCACCCACCTGGGCATCCGCTGCTTCGGCTTCAAGGGCCTGAAGCTCCCGCACGACCTGGACTACGGCCGCCTCTTCCACGGCGTGGACGAGCGCGTCCCGCTGGAGGGCCTGCGCTTCGGCGTCCGCGTCATGACCCGACTCTGGCACAGCTGCTGACCCCGAGGGCCGGTGGCCGCCCGGACCCGGGCTCACCCCGCGTACGCCCCCGCCGATCCCTTCGGCGGGGGCGTACGGCACGATGGGGCGCCGTTCCGCACGCACCCCGCCCCACCTGGAGGAACCCCGTGACCGCCGAGTCCGCCGCCGCTTCCGCGTCCTCGCCCGCCGGACCCGCCGGACCCGGGCCGGAGATCCTCGCCGCGTTCGAGGCCGCCAAGGGCTTCATGCCGGTCCACGAGGGCCTCGCCCTGTACGCCGCCGCCACCGATGCCGGTGCGCTCGGGCTGCCGCTGCTGGAGGTGGGCACGTACTGCGGGCGGTCCGCCATCCTGCTCGCGGACGCGGCGCGGGGAGCCGGGGTGAGCGCGCTCACCGTCGACCACCACCGGGGGAGCGAGGAGCAGCAGCCCGGCTGGGAGTACCACGACCCGAGCGTGGTGGACCCGGAGGTCGGACTGATGGACACCCTGCCGACGTTCCGCCGCACCCTGCGCCGGGCCGGCCTGGAGGACCACGTGGTGGCGCTCGTCGGGCGCTCCCCGCAGGTCGCCGCCGTGTGGGCCGGACCGCTCGGGCTCGTCTTCATCGACGGCGGACACACCGACGAGCACGCGAACGCCGACTACGAGGGCTGGGCCCCGCACGTCACCGAGGGCGGGCTGCTGGTGATCCACGACGTGTTCCCCGACCCGGCCGACGGCGGGCAGGCCCCGTACCGGATCCATCAGCGGGCACTGGCCTCCGGGGCGTTCACCGAGGTGGCGGCGACGGACTCGCTGCGCGTGCTGCGCCGCACGGGGGCCGGGATCTGAGCCGCCGGGACGGCCGGGTGGGTAGCATCGCCGCGTGCCGTACGACGACAGCCCTCCCCCCGCCCGCCGCGCCCGGCTCCTCTCCGTGGCCGCCGCGCTGGCCGCCGTATGCCTGACCGCCGCCGGCTGCGGCGGCGGTCCACAAGCCGACGGGGCCGGTGCGGCCTCGCCGCGGCCCGGCGCGGACGCCGCCTCCTCGTCGGCTCCGCCACCGGCCGGGAAGCAGCCGGAGCCGTCCGGTTCCGCTTCCCCCTCCGGCTCCGCGAAGCCGCTGCCGAAGGGCCCGCTGACCGGCCGGACCGTGGTGATCGACCCGGGACACAATCCGCGCAACCGCGACCACACCCGGGAGATCAACGAGCAGGTCGACATCGGCACCGGCCGCAAGGAGTGCGACACGACCGGTACGTCCACCGACGACGGCTACGCGGAGGCCCGGTTCACCCTCGACGTGTCCCACCGGCTGCGCGAGTTGCTGGAGACCGAGGGCGCCCGGGTCCGGCTGACGCACGACGACGACCGGCCGTTCGGGCCGTGCATCGACGAGCGGGCCCGGATCGGGAACGAGGCGAAGGCCGACGCGGTGGTCTCGGTGCACGCCGACGGGTCGGCCGTGGGCAACCGGGGCTTCCACGTGATCCTGCCCGCCGGGGTGAAAGGCGGCGGGGCCGACACCTCGAAGATCGTGAAGAGTTCGGCCGACCTCGGCGCGAGGATCGCCGGACACTTCGTCCGCACGACCGGAAGCGCACCTTCCAATTACATCGGCGGAAATACCGGCCTGGACACGCGTAATGATCTCGGCGGACTGAATCTGTCGACCGTGCCCAAGGTGTTCGTCGAATGCGGCAATATGCGCGACCCGAAGGACGCGGCCCTGCTCACCAGCGCGAGTTGGCGGCAGAAGGCGGCCCAGGGACTGGCCGACGGCATTACCGACTACCTGAAGGGGTAGTTCTGCGGTGATATTGGGGGGATAGCCACTCACGATCCGGGACCGGACGCAACCCGCCCGAGCAGACGATAGATTCATCCGTACGATGGGGAGCCGCTCCCGAGCTTCGAGCCGCACCGGCGGCAGCGACGACCGCCCCGACGAGACGACCGACTAAGGACCTTCACGTGAATATCCGATCCCTCACTCGAGGCGACGGCGTGGTGATCGGAGCAGCGGTCGTGCTGTTCATCGCCTCTTTCCTCGACTACTCCAGCTACGACTGCCCGCAGGGTGTCGACTGCTCCCGGTTCGACAGCCCGAACGCCTGGGACTCGCTCGGACTGCTGATGAGCCTCTTCCTCGCCGGCGTCATCGGCGCGGCGTTGGTGATCGTCAGCCGGGCCATGCCGGGCCGCAAGGTCGTCGGGCTGGACCTCGGCCAGTTCGGAACCGCGCTCACCGTCTTCGCGCTGTGGACCGCCTTCTGGACGATCCTCGACGTCAACAACGCGGGCGCCGGCCTGATCCTCGGCCTGCTGGCGGCCATCGTGCTCGCCGCCGGCGCGGTCGCCGGTCCGCTGATCCCCGCGTTCAAGGCCCCGCTCCTCAGCCCGGCCCCCCCGGCGCAGGGCGTAGGGGCCGGGCAGGCCCCGTACGGCGCGGGCCCCGGCCAGGGCTACGGCTTCCCGGCCGGCCAGCAGCAGCAGCAGCAGCCCTACGGCGCCCAGCCGAGCCAGGGTTACGGCTACCCCGGCGCTCCGCAGCAGGGTCAGCCCGCCCAGGCCGACCCGGCGCAGGCGCAGCAGGCCCAGGCCCAGCAGCCTTCGCAGGGCGGCGCGGCCCCGGCGGGCGACTTCACCCCGTTCTGGTTCGCCGTTCCGGTGGCCCGCCCGCTGTACGGCGAGGACGGTTCGCCGAACCCGATCGCCGAGCTGGCGCCGGGCACCTGGTACCTCGCGGTGGAGCAGCGCGGCCAGAGCCTCATCGCCCAGACGCAGGACGGCCGTCGTGGCGTCCTGCAGGACACCACGGGCATCCAGCGCGGCTGATCCCGTACGCACACACCGCGGCCCCTCGCCCTTCCGGGCGGGGGGCCGTTGTCGTACAGTCCAACCCGGTCACCCCTACCTGACGCTTCGTCAGTTACGGCTGGAGGGAACGGCATGAGGCTCGGACTCGCGCTCGGATACTGGGGCCGCGGCCCGGACCCCGGTCAACTCGCCCTGGTCCAGGAGGCCGAGCGGCTCGGCTACGACTCGGTGTGGACGGCGGAGGCCTGGGGGTCGGACGCCTTCACACCGCTGACGTGGATCGCCGCCCACACCTCCCGGATCCGGCTGGGCACCGGCATCGTCCAGATGGCGGCCCGCACCCCCACCGCGACGGCCATGCACGCACTGACCCTGGACCATCTCTCCGGCGGCCGGATGCTGCTCGGCCTCGGCCTGTCCGGGCCCCAGGTGGTGGAGGGGTGGTACGGCCGGCCGTTCCCCAGGAGCCCGCTGACCGCGACCCGTGAGTACGTGGAGGTGATCCGGCAGGTGCTGGCGCGGCAGGCTCCGGTCGAGCTGGCGGGCCGCTTCCACGCGCACCCGTACGACGGTCCGGACGCCACCGGGCTCGGCAAGCCGCTGAAGCCGATCACGCATCCGCTGCGGGCCTCGCTCCCCGTCCTGCTGGGCGCGGAGGGCCCGAGGAACATCGCGCAGACGGTGGAGATCGCGGACGGCTGGCTGCCGCTGTACTGGTCGCCGCTGCGCACGGACGTCTACGGGGCCTCGCTCGCCGGACTCAGGGACGGCTTCATGATCGCGCCGATGGCCCGCGCGCATGTCTGCGACGACGTGGCGGAGGGGCTGTGGCCGGTGAAGGCGATGCTCGGCTTCTACATCGGTGGGATGGGACACGCGGCCCGCAACTTCCACGCCGATCTGATGGCCCGCATGGGGTTCGAGGAGGAGGCCCGTCGGATCCAGGAGCTGTTCCTCCAGGGCCGCAAGGAGGAGGCGGTACGGGCGGTGCCCGACGCGTTCGCCGACGAGATCTCCCTGATCGGGCCGCGCTCCCGCATCGCGGAGCGGCTGGAGCTGTGGCGCCGGGGCCCGGTGACGGATCTGCTGGTCACCGCGCCGGACCCGCACACGCTGCGGGTCCTGGCGGAGCTGAACAGCTGACCCGACAGCCCTCAGGGCTGTCCGCGCTCAGCCGAACGACGACCGGTCCAGCCAGAAGTCCAGCAGCGCGGCGTCACCGAGCACCTCGACCCGCGGGCTCGTCGGCTCCAGCCGGCGGTTGAAGACGAGCATCAGGTCGGTGAGCGGTCCGCGCAGCGCGACCGTGGCCCTCTCGTGCGCGTGCCGCCAGGTGAAGCGGTCGTCGCCGAACTCGATCAGCCACTCCGCACCGGGCACGTCGGTGGCGTGCAGATGCAACGAGCGCCCGCCTCCGCTCAGTTCGGCCGCCTCCGGGTCGCCGCCCTCCTGGGCGAAGGAGACGATGCGCAGCCATTCCTCGATGGTGTCGGCGGCCACATCGGCGTCCACCGTGTACGGGGCGCCGGCGGCGAGCGCCGCGTCCGCCCGGTGCACAGCCGTCTCGTGCGTCATGCGCCGCGCCCAGAAGGCCGTACTCCGCTCCCGGGACCAACTCCACACCTCGGCGTCCGGCCCCGCCTCCCGCAGCGCGGCGACGGTGGCCGCGGCCCCCTCGGCGAGCCACGAGTCCAGCGCGGCCGGGTCGTCGCCGTCCGGGCCCTCGAAGCCGGGCACCCTCTCCTCGGGGACGTCCTCGGCGGCGCGGGTGCGGACGATCTCGCCGACCCAGCGGTGCGCGCCGCCGACGTGCACGGCGAGCTCCCGCAGGGTCCAGTCCGGGCAGGTGGGGACGGTCGCGGCGAGGTCGGCGCCGGTCAGCACCGCGCGCAGGGCGTCGGTCTGGGCCAGGATCTCGTCGCAGTAACGGCGGTGGGAGAGAAGGGTCATGCCGCGCACCCTAACCGGCGGAACCCGCGTTGATCACCTGGGTATCCGGGCCCCGGCCGGGCTCGCGACGGTCCTGCCGTGCGGAGGATCCGCACCATCGGTCGGAACGCCCGTCGCCGGCCGGTTTCACCCTGCGTAAAGCGGCAACCCGAGTGCCATGTCTCCCAGAACCCGTTCAGGAAGCAGTTCAGGAAGCAGTTCAGCGGCTCGTGTCATCGCCGTCGTGGCCGACATTCTGGCCTTCGTCATCATCCTCTGGATCCTGATGTACCTGCTGGACGCCAACCGCGGCAACGACTTCGTGCAGTGGGTGCACGACGCGGCCCGCTGGCTGGCGGGCTGGTCGTACGACCTGTTCACGTTCGACAAGGCGTGGGCGCGTGTCGTCGCCGGATACGGCCTCGCTGCCGCCGTCTACCTGTTCATCGGGCACGCGGTGGCGGGCCGGCTCCGCCGCGGCTGAACAAGACCCGTGGCAGAGCGGTTCTCAGCGGCAGCAGTCCGGCTCCAGGCCGACGGGCAGCCGCTCGCCCCCGAAGACCGCGGTGGTCGCCTCGTCCCCTCCGAGCGCGGCCACCGCGAGCAGCAGCGAGCCCGCCGTCCAGGTGGTGAGCTCCTCGGGCCAGAAGGCCCGGTTGCCCTCGAAGACGTATCCCGTCCAGTACAGCCCGCCCTCGGTGCGCAGGTGCTGGATGGACTGGAGGATCTCCAGCGCCCGGTCGGACTCCCCCGTCATCCAGAGGGCCAGGGCGAGTTCGCAGCTCTCGCCGCCGGTCACCCAGGGGTTGGGCAGCACGCAGCGCACCCCGAGACCGGGGACGACGAAGCGGTCCCAGCCCTCCTGGATGCGGGCGGTGGCCTCGGCCCCGGTGACCGCGCCGCCGAGGACCGGGTAGTACCAGTCCATGGAGTAGCGGTTCTTGTCGAGGAAGCGCTCGGGGTGGCTGCGGATCGCGTGGGCCAGCGCTCCGGTCGCCAACTCCCAGTCGGGCTGCGGCTCCTCACGGCGCTCGGCGATGGCCAGCGCACAGCGCAGCGCCTGGTGGATGGAGGAGGAGCCGGTCAGCAGCGCGTCGTTGACGGGCGTGCCGTCGCTCTCCCGCTTCCAGCCGATCTGCCCGCCGGGCTGCTGGAGCCCGAGGACGAACTCGACGGCGGCGAAGACCGTCGGCCACATCCGGTCGACGAACGCGTCGTCGCCGGTGGCCAGGTAGTGGTGCCAGACGCCGACGGCCACGTACGCGCAGAAGTTGCTCTCCCGACCGCGGTCGGTCGGCTGCTGCGCGTCGCCGTCGTGGTAGGCGGCGTACCAGGAGCCGTCGTCGTTCTGGTTGCGGGCGAGCCAGTCGTAGGCGCGGGCCGCGGCCTCGTGCTCGCCGGCCGCGTCCAGGGCCATCGCGGCCTCGGTGTGGTCCCACGGGTCGAGGTGGTGGCCGCGGAACCAGGGCAGCGCCCCGTCCTCCCGCTGTACGGCGGCGAGCGCGGTGACCGTCTCGACGGCCTGAGCCGCCGTCAGGACGCCTGGCAGAACGAGGTGTTCGGTCCGTTCGGGGGTGCTCACGCCTCGGCCTTCGGAAGATGCGGCTTGGTGGCGTAGGCGACGAAACTCTTGCCGACGACCGGATTCAGGAGCTGCTCGGCGACCCGGGTGGCGAGCGGCTTCTTCATGATGTCCCAGACCAGCAGCTTGTGGTACGCCCGCACCGGCAGCGCCCGGTCGTTGTCCACGCCGAAGGCGCACTTGAGCCACCAGTACGGCGAGTGCAGGGCATGGGCGTGGTGGGTGCCGTACGGCTTGAGTCCGGCCTCGCGGATCCGGGCGAGGAGCTGGTCGGCCTTGTAGATGCGGATGTGGCCGCCCTCGACCTCGTGGTAGGCGTCGGAGAGGGTCCAGCAGACCTTCTCGGGGCCGTAGCGCGGGACGGTGATGGCTATCCGGCCGCCCGGCCTGAGCACCCGGACCATCTCGGCGAGGACGCCCTTGTCGTCCGGGATGTGCTCCATGACCTCGGAGATGATCACGACGTCGAAGGAGTCGTCGGGGAAGGGCAGGTTGAGGGCGTCGCCCTCCATCGCGGTGGCGGTGGCGCCCTCGGGGGCCTCCCCGGCCTCCTTCATCGCGGCGAACCACTTGGCGACCTCGCGGATCTCCTCGCCGTTCCGGTCGAGCGCGACGACCTGCGCGCCGCGCCGGTAGCACTCGAAGGCATGCCGGCCGGCACCGCAGCCCAGATCGAGCACTCGGTCGCCGGCGGCGAGCGGGAAGCGGGTGAAGTCGACGGTCAGCACGGGGGCCTGCCTTCGAGGTCGGAGGTACGGGTTGCGACGATCGGGTCCGCGGCCGCCCGGGGGCGCGCGGTCACCTGCGGACTCCGCGGGCGATGATCGCCTGACGGTACAGCTCGGCCGTTCCGGCCGCCGCCCGGGCCCAGGTGAAGTTGGCCAGCACCCGCTCGCGGCCGGCCGCGCCGAGCCGGGCGCGCAGCTCCGGGCTGTCCAGCAGCCGGGCCAGCGCCCCGGCCAGCGCGTCCGCGTCGCCGGGCGCCACGGCCAGGCAGGTCTCCCCGTCGCGGCCGGAGACCTCGGGGATCGCGCCGCCGGTGGTCGCGACCAGCGGGGTGCCGGTGGCCATGGCCTCGGCGGCGGGCAGCGAGAACCCCTCGTACAGCGAGGGCACGCAGGAGACCTGGGCGCTGCGCACGAGGTCGACCAGCTCGGCGTCGCTTATGCCCTTGACGAACTCGACGGCGTCCGCGAGTCCGTGCCGCTCGATCGCGCGGGCGACGGGACCGTTCTCGGCGCGCTTGCCGACGACGACGAGGTGGGCGGCGGGGTTCTCGGTGCGGAGCTTGGCGAGCGCGTCGACGAGGTGGACGAGGCCCTTGAGCGGGACGTCGGCGCTGGAGGTGGTGACGATGCGGCCGGGCACCTCGGGGACCGAGGGGTCGGGGGACCACAGGTCGGTGTCGGCGCCGATGTGGACGACGCTGATCCGGTCCGCCCGTACGCCGAGGTCCTCGACGATCTCGTCGCGGGAGGAGCCGGAGACGGTGAGAACGGTGTCCAGCTTGCGGGCGACCCGCTTCTGCATCCGGGTGAAGGCGTACCAGCGGCGTACGGAGGCGCGGCGGCGGCGGTCGGCGGCGGCCGCCAGATCGAGCCTGCGGTCCACGGTGATGGGGTGGTGGATCGTCGTCACGAGCGGGGCCCCGAGGTCGCCGAGGAGCCCGTATCCGAGGGTCTGGTTGTCGTGGACGACGTCGAACTCGCCGCGCCGGGCCAGCAGATGGCGACGGGCGCGCAGGCTGAAGGTGAGCGGCTCGGGGAATCCGCCGGTCCACATGGTGGCGACCTCGGCCAGGTCGATCCAGTCGCGGTACTCGCCGCGCTTCGGGGTGCGGAAGGGGTCGGGCTGACGGTAGAGGTCGAGGCTGGGCAGCTCGGTGAGCGGGACGCCCTCGTCGAGCACCGGGTAGGGCTGCGCGCCGATCACCTCGACGCTGTGGCCGAGGCGTGCGAGCTCCCGGCCGAGGTGGCGGACGTACACGCCCTGGCCACCGCAGAACGGATTGCCCTTGTACGTGAGGAGTGCGATGCGCAACGGCCTGCCGCCGGTCCCGGCGGAGCTGCCGTCGCCCGTGCGGGGGCCTGTCTCTATGGCCTCAGCGGTCACACTCGGCCCCCTTCTGACTGCGTGTTCGCCGGAGCGTAACCGGTCGCGCTAATCTAGAACAAGTTTCAGACTTGCTAGAACAAGTTCCAGACTTGATCGTTCGGTGTGCACCGAATCTACCGGCAGGTAGCGTCGGCGTGACGGCCGGATCAGGTGATTCGCGCCACGACGGACGCCCTGGCATGCTGTGCGCGCCCGGACGGCTCGCTTCGCCCGTCCGGGTGGATCAAGGCCATGGATCATGGATCGTGGATGGGGACAGCATGACCGCGGACGCCAGACCGGCAGCGCCTCCGCTGACCGAACGCCAGGAGGCCCGTCGCCGCCGCATCCTGCACGCCAGCGCCCAGCTGGCCAGCCGGGGCGGATTCGAGGCGGTGCAGATGCGGGAGGTGGCCGAGGCCGCCGGGGTCGCGCTGGGCACCCTCTACCGCTACTTCCCGTCCAAGATCCATCTGCTGGTCGCCACCATGCAGGACCAGCTGCAGCACCTGCACACCACGCTCCGCAAACGTCCGCCGGCCGGCGACGACGCGGCCCAGCGGGTGGCCGAGACGCTGATGCGCGCCTTCCGCGCCCTGCAGCGCGAACCCCACCTCGCGGACGCCATGGTCCGCGCCCTCACCTTCGCGGACCGCGGCGTGAGCCCCGAGGTGGACACCGTCTCCCGGCTCACCACCGCGATCATCCTGGACGCGATGGGCCTGGAGCACCCGACCCCGGAGCAACTCTCCGCGGTCCGGGTCATCGAGCACACCTGGCACTCGGCGCTGATCACCTGGCTGTCGGGCCGGGCCTCGATCGCCCAGGTGAAGATCGACATCGAAACGGTCTGCCGTCTCATCGACCTGACGGCGGAGCCGGGCCGGGGCTGAGGAGCGGCCCGTCGGCGGGGCGGGCCGCGGACACGTCGGCGCCCGCGAGTGCCACCACGGCCGCACGGCGGTGATCCGTCCACTCGGTCAGCCGGGCGTCCTCCCGCCCGGCCTTGAACAGGGCCTCCTTCCGGACCCACAACCGCAGCAGCGCCGGGCCGGGGTCCGGCTCGGCGCAGGCGGCGTCCACCTCGGCCGTCGGCAGCATCCGCCGCAGTACGGGCAGGGGGCCCGGCCGGCGCGCCAGGGGCTCCACGTCGATGCCGACCTCGCCCGGCCCGGCCGCCGCCGCGGCGAGGCCGTCGGCGTGGCTGTAGCTGACGCCCAGCTCCGGGTGGTCCGGGAGATACGGCCGGCCGTGCCCGTCCCGCCCGCACCCGGGGCAGCGCTGGGCCGGCTCCACCTCCTCCGGCGGCAGCCCGGTGGCCCGGGAGGCGCACAGCCGCAGCAGCAGACGGGCCGCCACGACGTCGTCGCGGCGGCCCGGCACCCGGATTCCCGCGAGCCGCCGCCGCTCCCACGGGGCGAGCAGGCGCTCATCGAGCTCCGGGTGCGCCAGCACCTCCGCGGTGGTGGCGACCAGTGCCACGGTGGCCGCGCCCTGCCCGGGGGCCGGCGGGAGAGAGGTCACCGGCCCGGGCTCACCCGGCCGACGTCTCCGCCAGGTCGGCGGAGGCGAGGAAGCGCTCCTTGACGCGGGCGAGGGTGCGGAAGTCGTCGATGGTGACCTCCTGCAGATCGATGCCGCTGCCCGAGATCTCCTCCAGGAGGTCGATGAACTCCAGGAAGTCCATCGAGTCGATGAGGCGGGCCTCGATGAGGTCCTCCTCGACGCCGATCGGGCCGTCGAGGCCGGGATTCTTCTCGTTGAGCCACGCTACGACACGTTCCATGGGAGAAGGCGCTCCTCTTGTCTCTGTTCGGGTGAAGGCCAGACGTGAAGGTCGGATCAGGAGCCGGCGGCGCGCAGCCGCTCCAGGGCCTGCTCGGCGGTGCCGTGGGCGAGGATCATCGCGTGCACCCAGCGCTCCATGCCGAAGGCGACGCAGGAGCTGTAGGCGGACCCGTGGGAGCCGGCCCGGATGCCCAGCCGCTGACCGAAGAAGTTGCGGTGCCGGTTGACGGAGGCGATGGCCGTGCCGTCGGGGGCGCTGTACTCGTACTTCACCGGGTCGAGTGCCATCAGGCGGGCCCGCGAACCCCCGTTGTCGTAGAACGGGTCGTCGGCCGCCGCCCGGGTCAGGGTCAGGCCGAGCCTTCCGGCCACCTCCTGGACGAACTCCCCGCCGCGCTCCTGGTGTTCGGTGGCCCCGTCTTTGGTGCCGAGGTAGATCACCTCACGCATGTGGAACCCCCACAGGCGGCGCAGCCCGTCGTAGTGGGTCTCGTTGCGGAAGCAGCGGCCGACCGCCGAGAGTCGCAGCCCGTCCTCGCCGACGTCCTCGCCCTCCAGGGAGAGCAGCAGCCCGTAGCAGGTAGCGGACGGCAGCACATGCCCGGTCGGGTGCAGCGACAGGTCCTGGGGCGAGCCGCCGGAGGCCAGGCCGTCGAGCACCTCGGGGCCGAACCGTCCTGCGGAGACGCCGAGATGGGGAAAGTTGCGGAAGAAGTCGAGCCGCGCCAGTCCGTCGACGGACAGCAGGGGCGGCCCCACGACCTCGGGGGCGGCGAGCCGCTCGGCGAGGCCGGTCAGCAGATCGTCCAGGCCCCGCAGCAGTGCGGTGCGGACCGGGTCCAGCGTGATCAGCCCGGCACCGGGACTCTTCAGCGTGATACCCGGCAGGGCCGTGATGCTGGATGTGTTCATGAAACCGCGTCTTTCTCGGTGTGGGCCGGCAATCGGGACACCCCTCGGGCGTAGCGACCACATCGCCGTGGCGTCGGCGGTCCCGAACGGGCCCGTGACCGACCGGAGCACGGGCAGCGAGACGGGGTGACGCCCCGTCACGAAACTGACCGCACCCCTGGACATTAGGCCTGCCGCTCACCTGTTGTCTAGACCAAAAATACCGAACGCCAGGTATAGATTCCGTGGCCATCACGCGCGAGAGGGCATCTCATATCCCCATATGTGGATGGCACTTGACAGTCCGGGCGGTCTGGACCAATCCTGCTGACCGACGTGGTTCACGGCTCCTCCCACCACGGCACTGCCATCCGTCCCGCCGTCCGCGGCGGCCCCGCTCCCCCGGGGTCGCCGCACGGCCGGCCGAGGAGAAGGACCTGCCATCAACCCCATGACGACACCCGCCCCCCGCCGTCGGCCCCGCCTGCACCGTGCCGCGTCGGACATCCCGTACTTCAGCGCGGACGGCGAGGCCTACCTCGCACAGACCGCCCTGCGGGAGCTCGACAAGTCGCGCCCGCTGCGGGTGCTGTCCGAGGAGGACTTCACCCACTGGCAGACGTACGGCTACGTCATCGTCCGGGAAGCGGTCCCGGCCCCGGTGGCGCGCCAACTGCTGGACTTCACGTGGGAGTTCCAGGGCCTGGACCCCGAGCGGCCGGAGAGCTGGTACGAGGACCGGCCGCTGCGCTCCGAGCTGGACCAGCAACTGCACATCTACGGCTTCGTGGAGGCGTACCACCACCAGCTCCTCTGGGACAACCGGCAGTCGCAGCGGGTGTACGACGCCTTCGTCGACGTATGGGACTGCGAGGAGCTGTGGGTCACCCTGGACCGGCTCAACCTCAATCCGCCCAACCGGGGCAACCGTGACCGGGCCCTGATCGAGCCGACGGACCGGGGCTTCGACATCGAGCTCCACTGGGACATCGACACCACGCTCGCCGTCCCGCCGCAGCGGGTGCAGGGCATCATCGCCCTCAACGACACCAGTCCGGAGACGGGCGGCTTCCAGTGCTGCCCGGAGCTGTTCCGGCAGTTCGACACCTGGAAGACCGGCCAGCCCGGGGACCGGGACCCCCTGCGCCCCACCATCGACCGGGACGAACTCCCCGTCGTACGGCCGGATCTGCGCCCCGGCGACCTCCTCATCTGGAACGGTCTGCTGGCCCACGGAGTGGCGCGCAACCTCTCCGAGAACGGGGTGCGGGCCGTGCAGTACCTGTCGATGATGCCCGCGCTGGAGGAGCACGAGCGGCTGCGCAAGTCCCGCGTGGAATCCTGGCGCCACCTGCGCACCCCGCGCTGGAACCGCACCCTGGTCGGCGACCCGGTGCGGCCCGAGTCCCAGCGCTACCCGACGGCCGAGCTGAACCCGCTGGGCAGCCGGCTGCTGGGGCTCGCCTCGTGGCAGGACCCGGTCGAGGACGTCGCACCCGCCGCGCAGAGCGGGGAGCCTTCGTGCACCGCGTCTGCCTGACCCTGCCCACCCACCGGGCCTGCGCCGGCACCATCGCGGCGGTCGGCGCGGAAGCGGCCTACGGGGCACGGCAGTTCGGCGTCGAGGTGCACCTCCTGGTTCTGGACTCCTCTCCCGCGCCGGTGCTCGCCGAGCACCGGAAGGCGGTGGCCGCGCTGCCTCCGTCCCCCGGTGTGACCGTCCACCACCTCGACGAGGACGAGCAACGGGCCTTCCTGCGTGAGGTGATCGGCCGGTCCGGCGGGGCTCCGCGGGACCGGCTGCTGGAACTGATGCTGCCGTCCCGCGTCTCCTACGGCGCCTGCACCAATCGGGCGTTCCTCGTCGCCCAGGCCCTCGGCTGCACGTCCGTCCACCGCCGGGACTCCGACAGCCGCTACCAGCACCTCGACGGCGAACCGGTCTTCCCTCTCCACCAGGAGCTCAGCTTTCTGGGTCAACGTGCCGACGACGTGCGCGAGTCGGCGACCCGGAGCAAGCTGCCGCCGGGGGCCGGGGACCGGCGGGTGACGATGGCCGGCGGCTCCTTCGTGGGAGAGATGTCGGTGGACGTCGCGGAGATCCGCGACCTCGACCCGGACACGTACCGCGAACTGATCGGCCTGTCGATACCCGGGGGATACCCGGAGATCTGGCGCGGGCACCTGATCGACGAGTCCTTCCGGGGCGCCGGGGACACCGCGTTCGACGGCGACCGCACCACCCTCGCTCCCGTCAGCCCGATGCGCGTGGACATGTGCAACATCGCCCTCGACCACGAGGTCTACCGCCGCGTCCCGCTGCCGCCCGCCACCGACACCATCGGCAGCGACTACTTCCTGATCCACCTCCTCCACGACGCCAAGATGCCCGGCGTCCAGCACAACCGGCACATCGTCAACTTCCATACGGCCGAACGGCGTACGGACGACGGGTTCCTCGCGTACCAGCTGCGCTTCGTGAAGTTCCTGCTGTCCAAGGCGTATCTCAACGCCGTGTACGCGAGGACGGCGGCGGCGGGTGACGCCCTGCTCGACGCCGACGGCCACATCCGGGCCTCCGAGGTCGCCGGGTTCGTCCGGGACAGCACCGGCCTCGACCCGGCTTCGAGCGCCCACCGCCTCGACGTCCTCGACGACGCCTACCGGCGGCTCGGAGACCGCTACAAGACGGTCGCCGACGTCCTCGTCGAACGCCGCTCCCAGCTCCTGGACGAGGCCCGCGACGACATGGCCGACTTCGCCCTCCTGATGGACCACTGGGAGGCGTTGACCCGTGCGAGCGCGGAGACGGGCCCCGAGGGCGTCCGGGCCGTGAACCGATGAACTCCGCAGCCGGCAAGGACACCATGCACCTGGACACCCCTCGTACCCCGCCCACTCCGCGTACCGTCACCGTCGCCTACGCGGGCGGTGACGAGCGCCGCGGCCCCCTCACCATGGGCCAGGCCAACATGATCCGCTGCATCCTGCGGGACGACCCCGAGCACATCAACAACCACGACGTGTGGGCGATCCCGCCGGGCGTCGGCCCGGACGACGTCACCGACGCCCTGCGCACCCTGGCCCTGCGCCACGAAGGGCTGCGCACCACGTTTCCGCACGCCCCCGGGTCCGCACCCGTCGAGCAGGTCGTGGCGGCCGAGGGCACGTTCGCGATGACGGTCCTCGACCACGCGGAGTTCCCCGGGGAGCCCGCGCGGTACGCCGAGTCGGTGGCCCGTGCGGCCCGCGCCGGCCGCTTCGCCCTGGGCCGGGAGTTCCCCCTGCGGATCTCCCTGCTCACGCTCCGGGGCGTGCCGGTCCACGTCGCCCTGGCGTCCAGTCACGCGGTGACGGACGGCAGCGCGCTGGCCGTCCTGCGGGAGGAGTTCCTCGCCCTGCTGGCCGGGGAGGAACTCCCCGCCCCGGCCTCCTTCGCCCCGCTCGACCTGGCCGCCGAGGAGGCCTCCCCCACCGGGAAGCGGAAGTCGGAGGCGTCGCTGCGGTACTGGGAGCGGATCATCCGCACCGAACCGCAGGAGATGTTCGCCGAGCCGCGTGCGGCGGGTGCGGACGGCCGGGCCCGGCAGCTCACGCTCCGCTCCCGGCGGGGCGCACGGGCCCTCGCCCGAGCGGCCGGGCGCACCGGGAACCCGGAGGCCACCGTGCTGCTCGCGGCCTGGTGCGCGCTGGTGGCCCACCGGGCGGGCCAGGACTCCTGCGTCACCGCCGTGCCGACCTCCAACCGGTTCCACGCCAGGAGCGCCCGGTCGGTGAACACCCTGTCCCAGGACGCGCTGCTCTGCCTGGACGTCCGGGTCCCGTCCTTCGACACCCTGGTCCGCAAGACCTGGGGGGCGGCGCTCAACGCGTACAAGCACAGCCAGTTCGACTCCGTACGCCTGTGGGAGATGATCGACCGGGTCACCGGGGAACGCGGCAGCCACTTCGCGCGGGACGTGGTCTTCAACGACGTCAGTGTGCTTCCCGCCACCCTCCTGTCCACCGCGCCCGCCGCCGCCGACGGCGCCGACGAACCGGAGCTGGCCTGGGGCCCGTTCCAGGCGCTGCCGACGCGGATGCTGGCGTTCACGTACGAGACGACACCCCGGCTCCACATCTCCCTGTGGGCCGACCCCGCCCTGTTCACAGCGAACGAGGCGGAGGGCTTCCTCTCCGGCCTGGTCCTGCTGCTGGAGGCCGCCGCCGAGCGGGACGTACCGCTGGACTCGCTCACCGGCGTGACGGGTGTCCGGCCGGCCGAGCGCGGCCCCGACTGGGTTCGCGTGGACGGCTGTTGGGTATCACCGTCGGCCGTACGGGAGGCGCTGTCCGGGGCCTTGGGCGGCCTGCCGGTGCACATCGACACGGACCAGGAAGCGGGCCTCACGGCGTACATGGCGCGTGGCGGCGACACGTCACTGACCCCGGCCGGGGCCCACGCGGCGCTGATGGCCGAGGTGGGCCCCGCCCACGGCGGCACCGGCGTCCTCGCACCCCACCGCTACGTGCTCGTCGAGAGCCCGCCGGCCGAAGCGGACCGGAGCGACGCCTGGCGTCGGCTGCACATCATCGAGGAAGGGACCGGCAGGAGCCGGCAGGTACGACATGAGCGTTGACGACACGACCCTCCAGCAGAAGCCCCCCTCGCTGCCCAGCCCCTGGCGGTCGGGCCGGTTCCGGCTCTTCTTCACGGCCCGCAGCGCGTCGCTGCTGGCCGACGGCATGCTGATGGTCTCCCTCACCACAGCCGTGCTGGGAGCGGGCCACGGGGCGAGCGGTGTCGGCTACGCGCTGGCCGCGTGGATGACCCCGATCGTCCTGCTGGTGCTGTTCGGCGGGGTGCTGGCCGACCGGTTCACCCCGCAGCTGATGATGATCTGCGCCGACCTGGTGCGGATGCTGGCCATGATCACGCTGGCCGCGCTGCTCTTCTCCTCCGACCGCGTCCCGCTGTGGCAGATCATGGCGCTGATGGCGCTCAGCGGCGCCGCGACCGCGATGTTCCAGCCCGGTATGGCGAGCATGGTCCCCCGGGTCGCCGAGGACATCCAGAAGGCCAACGCGCTGCTGCGCATATCCGAGGCCCTGAGCACGCTGCTCGGCCCCGGCCTGGCGGGCATCCTCGTCGCGTACTGGCAGGTCTCGGGCTCGTACCTGGTCATCGCGGCGGCGTACGCGCTCAGCGCGGCGGTCCTGCTGCCCCTGCGGAAACTCCACACGGTCCGCGACGAGGGCGACGCCCCGATGTGGCGCAGGCTGGCGACGGGCTGGCAGGAGTTCCGGTCCCGCCAGTGGCTGTGGGGCGTCATCGCGGTCTGGTCCGTCTACGGCCTGTTCGTGTTCGGCCCCGCTCTGCCGCTCGGCGCGGCGCTGATGATCGAGCAGCACGGGGCGAGCGGATACGGCTGGATCGCCTCGGCGGACGGCGCCGGGACGATCATCGGCGGCCTGATCGGCATGCGGGTCCGCCCGAGACGCCCGCTGGTGGCCGGCGCCCTGGCCATGCTCTGCTTCGCGCTCAACCCCCTGGCGCCGGCCCTCGAATGGTCCTTCGCGGCCACGGCCGTCGCCCATGTCATCGCGGGTTACGGCTTCGCGTTCTGGGGCGTGATGTGGGCGACCAGCGTCCAGTCGCACATCCCGCTGACGGTCCTGAGCCGCGTCTCCGCGTACGACGTCGCCGGCTCCATCATGGTCATCCCGCTCGGCCGCGCGCTGGCGGGCCCGGCGGCGGACGCGTTCGGCGCGAACGAGGTGCTGATCTTCTCGTCGGTCATGTCGTTCGTCCTGCTGGCCGTGATGCTCAGCGTTCCGGCGATCCGGGCGCTGCGCAGGGCCCCGGAGGGGCTGCTGAGCAAGCCGGAGGCCGAACCGGCGGTCTGACCCGCGGGGGCGGCGCAGTCGTACCGGCCAGGCACCGGCGGAGAGACCTCGAGCACCGGCTTGCCGGAGCCGGGCGGCGCTCCGCGCACGCTCACTCCTCCGGCGGGAACACCACCTCCCCCGACCCGGCCAGCGTCAGCGTGATCGCCTCCACCGGGCAGCCCTCCGCCGCCGCGAGGAGTTGTTCGCCCGGGTCGCAGTCCTCGGCCGACGGGTGGGACTGGCGGGCGGAGTCCAGGTGGAAGCCGTCCGGGGCGTGGTTGACGCACATGCCGGAGCCGATGCAGACGGAGCGGTCGACCTCCACGTGCCAGCGGTCGCCCATCACGCCTCCCGGTAGCCGGCGGGCAGGTGGATCATCTTGTGCTCGAAGAACTCGCCAAAGCCCTCGGGGCCGAACTCACGGCCCAGGCCGGAGTTCTTGTAGCCGCCGAACGGGCCGAGCATGTCGAGGCTGAAGGTGTTCACGCTGTACGTGCCCGTCCGGACCCGGCGGGCCACGTCGATGCCGCGTTCCGTGTCCGCCGTCCAGACGCTGCCGCTGAGGCCGTACGGGGAGTCGTCGGCGATGCGGACCGCCTCGTCCTCGTCCTCGTACGGGATCAGGCAGATCACCGGGCCGAAGATCTCCTCGCGGGCGATGCGCATGGAGTTGTCCACCGAGCCGAAGAGGGTGGGTTCGACGTACCAGCCTCGTTCCTGGGAAGGGGGGCGGTTGCCGCCGGTGAGGATCTTGGCGCCCTCCTCCTGGCCCAGACGGATGTAGTCGAGCGAACGTTGTTGCTGGCGGCGGGCTACCAGCGGACCCAGTTCGGTTGTCGGGTCGAGGGGGTCTCCTACGCGCAGGGCTCCGGCCGCTGCCGCGAAGGCTTCCGCCATCTCGTCGTAGCGGGAGCTCGGGGCCAGGATGCGCGTCTGGGCCACGCACGCCTGGCCGTTGATCATCCAGGCGAACGGGACGATGCCCGCCACCGCCGCCTCCAGGTCGGCGTCGGGGAGGATGACCGCTGCCGACTTTCCGCCCAGCTCCAGGGTGACGCGGGTCAGGTTGCGGGAGGCCACCTCCATCACGCGGCGGCCGGCCGCCACCGAGCCGGTGAAGGAGACCTTGTCCACGTCCCGGTGGCCCACCAGGTATTCGCTGACCTCCCGGTCGGCCGGGAGGATGGAGAGGACCCCGGGCGGCAGGCCCGCCTCCGTCGCGATCTCCGCCAAAAGGTAGGCGTCCAGGGGGGTTTCCGGTGAGACCTTCAGGACCGCCGTGCAGCCCGCGAGCAGCGCCGGGGCCAGCTTCGCGGCGGCCGTGAACTGGGGGACGTTCCACGGGACGACAGCCGCCACCACTCCGACCGGTTCGCGGCGGACCAGAAGGGGGCCGAGGACTCCGTCGCGTCGTTCCTCGTACGGGAAGTCGCGGGCCACCGTGATCGCCGAGTCCCAGACCATCATCGCGGCCAGCGCCTGCACCATGACGCTCGCACTGTACGGAGTGCCGTTCTGGGCGCTGATCAGACGCGCGAACTCCTCGTGGCGTACGGCGAAGGCGTCCTTGATGCGGGTGATCACCGCGATCCGCTCGTCCAGGCCCATCCTCGGCCAGGGGCCCTCGTCGAAGGCGCGGCGGGCGGCGGCGACCGCCCGGTCCACGTCGCCCTCGGAGGCGTGCGGCACGCGGCCGATGACCTGTTCGGTGTGCGGGGAGATCACCTCGATGACCTCGGTGCCGAGCGGATCGGTGAACTCCCCGCCGATGAACAGGTGTCCGTGTTCCACGAGCTCCGTAAGTTCCGTCATGGCTGTTGCCTCCCGCGGCCCGGCCCCACCTACTGACTAGTCGTCAGAACTGATACCAGTTCCTGTTCCAGGAGTCCACGGTGCGGACCGTCCCGCACGCGAAGGATTTGGTAGACCCGGGCTACCACTGGAACAAGTTCTCGTTAGAGTGGGCACGGTGCGGCGCCGTACGGCACGGTGCGCCGCCGTGCACACCCGGACCACCGGCAGAGACGGGACGCCCATGACGCAGCTGACGCACATGACCGACCACGGCGGAGGCGTCCACAGCATCAAGGTCCCCATCCCCGACAACCCGCTGGGCCACACCCTGGTCCACCTCCTCGACACCGACCGGGGGCCGGTCCTCATCGACACCGGCTGGGACGACCCGGCCTCCTGGGACACCCTGGTCGCGGGGCTGACGGCCCTCGGCACCGCCGTCGGCGACATCCACGGCGTCGTCATCACCCACCACCACCCCGACCACCACGGGCTCTCCGGTCAGGTCCGCGAAGCGTCCGGGGCCTGGATCGCGATGCACGAGGCCGACACCGCGGTCGTCCGGCGCACCCGGGAATCCGAGCCCGGCACCTGGCTCGACTACCTCACCCGCAAGCTCGCCGCCGTCGGCGCGCCGGAGGAACACCTCGCCCCCCTGCGCGCCGCCCGCGGCGGAGGGCGGCTGGGGACCCTGCCGGGTCTGCGCGCCGCGCTGCCCGACCGCGAGATCGTGCCCGGCGAGCTGCTCGACCTCGCCGGGCGGCGGCTGCGTGCCGTCTGGACCCCCGGGCACACCCCGGGCCATGTCTGCCTCCACCTGGAGGAGCGGCACCCCGCCGGGCTGGCGGGGCACGGGCGGCTGTTCTCCGGGGACCATCTGCTGCCGGGGATCAGTCCGCACATCGGGCTGTACGAGGACCCCGACGACACCGCCGTCACCGATCCCCTCGGCGACTACCTCGCCTCGCTGGAGCGGATCGGCGGGCTCGGGGTCGCCGAGGTGCTGCCCGCGCACCAGTACGCGTTCACCGACGCGGGCGGGCGGGTGCGGGAACTGCTGGACCACCACGAGGTACGCCTGACCGGGCTCCTCGCGCTGCTCGCCACGCCCCTCACCCCGTGGCAGCTCGCGGAACGGATGGAGTGGAACCGGCCCTGGGAACAGATTCCGCACGGCTCGCGGTCCATCGCCGTCTCCGAGGCCGAGGCCCATCTGCGGCGGCTCGTGAAGCTCGGCCGCGCGGAGGCCGTGCCGGGCGGGCCCCCGGTGGCGTACATCGCGGTGTGAGCGAGCCCTCGGAACCCGTCGGAAGCGCTCGCGAGCCCCGGAACCCGTCGGCCCCGGTGACGTACACCGCCGTCTGATCACCGCCGTGACGCAGACCCCCGGCCCCTCGGCCACGGACCGGTAGAGTGGGCAGGTCGTCATCATGCCCGTACAGGGGGAAGCCGGTGCGAATCCGGCGCAGTGCCCCAGCCGTGACCCGTCCGTCCGACGGCAGCCGGACCGCCCTCCGCGGAGCGTGACCGGCTCGGGCCACCGGAACCCCGGTGGCCGGCACCGTCGAGGCATACGGGGCCGGAGCCCGGGGCCTTCGTGCACCCGGGGAGTCCGGCCCTCGCAGGAGAGGCCCAGCCAGCCATGACCGTACGCCGCAGCGCAGCCGCGCTCGCGACCACCGCCGTGCTCCTGGGCGCGGCCGCACCTGTAGCGGTCGCCGCGCCGGGTCCCTCCCCGTCGGCGGACCTGCCGGCCGGGCTCTACGGCACCACGGACCCCACGTACGACGGGGTGTGGCGGCAGTCGGTGGCCTTCCTCGCGCAGAAGATCGAGTACGTCACTCCGGCCACCGCCGCCGTCGACTGGCTGGTGGGGCAGCAGTGCGACAGCGGGGCGTTCACCTCGTACCGGGACGCCGCCAAGCCCTGTGACGCCTCCACGGTCATGGACACCAACGCCACCGCCGTCGCCGTACAGGCCCTCGTCGAGATCAACCAGCACCGCGACGCCGCGAACAACGGCGCGGACTGGCTGAAGTCCGTGCAGAACGAGGACGGCGGCTGGGGCTACAACCCCGGCAGCCCGAGCGACGCGAACTCCACGTCCATCGTGGTCGGCGCCCTCGCCCGGACCGGGATCCCGATCAACGAGGTCACCACCGCCGAAGGAAGGACCCCGTACACCGCGCTCCAGTCCCTGGCCATCCCCTGCGGGGACAAGGACGGCGGCGCGTTCGCCTATCAGCCGGGCAAGAAGGGCGAGCTGACCGCCAACCTGGACGCCACCGCGGCCTCGGTACTCGGTCTGATGGGCAAGGGCATCGCCTCCGGCACGTCCAACGCGGTCAAGGACCCCTCCTGCACGAAGGGCGGTGACCTCAGCCCGGAACAGACCGCCCAGAACGGCTCCTTCTTCCTCGCGGACACCTTGAAGAAGTCGCCGTACCTGGAGCAGGCCCCGATGCCGGGCGCCGAGGAGACCGAGCCGCAGCCCGACTACGGCAACACCGCCGACGCGGTCGTCGCGCTCGCCGCCTCCGGGCACACGGACAAGGCCGAGGCCTCCGTCACCTGGCTCCAGAAGAACGCCACGGACTGGGCGAAGCAGGGCGGCCCGGCCGCCACCGCTCAGCTGATCCTCGCGGCGCACGCCACCGGCGCGGACGCCCGCAGCTTCGGCGGGGTCGACCTCGTCAAGCAGCTCAACACGATGGGCCCCGCCCCGGCCGCCACCGCCCTCCCCTCGCCCACGCCGACCGGTCCGCAGCCCTCCAGCGGCACCAGCAGCGACGACGGCGGGCTGGGTCTCGGGTGGCTGATCGGCATCGGCCTCGTCTTCGGCGCGGGCATCGGCTTCCTGCTCAGCATGCGCCGGAAGAAGCAGCAGCCATGAGGCGTACGCCGGTCCCGGCGCGGCTGCGGAACCCCGCCGTCGCGCGGCTGCGGAACCCCCTCGTCGCGCGGTTGCGGAATCCCTTCGTCGCCCTGCTGGCCGCCCTGGTCGCCGCCTCGGCCGTCCTGCTCGGCGCGGGAAGCGCGGAGGCCGCCGGGTACCGCTACTGGTCCTTCTGGGAGGGCAACGGCAAGAACTGGGAGTACGCCACCCAGGGGCCGTCGCTGCTGCGCCCGGACGACGGTGCGGTCCAGGGCTTCCGGTTCGCCGTGAGCGAGGACTCGGGCGATGCCGCGCAGCCGCGCCGCGCCCCGGACTTCGGGGCGATCTGCGCGGGCACCCCGGCGAAGGACGGCCAGAAGCGGGTGGCTCTGGTGATCGACCCCGGTACGGCGGCGGACGCCCCGGACGGGGAGAAGCCGCCCGCCCCGCGCACCGCGTGCGCGCGGGTCGCGCCGGACGCCAGCAGCGCGGAGGCGCTCGCCGCGGTGGCGAAGCCACTGCGGTACGACAGCAGCGCCATGCTCTGCGCGATCTCCGGCTACCCGAAGGCGGGCTGCGGCGAGCAGGTGTCCGGCGAGGACGGCAGCACGAAGCCGTCCTCGCCTTCGGAGACACCCTCTTCTTCGGAGACGTCCCCCTCTTCGGAAACGGGTTCCGCCTCGGAGACGGCCCAGGATGACGGAGACGGTGGCGGCGGTCCGTCCGTCGGGCTCCTCGTCGGCGGCTGCGCCGTTCTGCTGCTGGGCATCGCCGCAGTGATCCAGGCCCGCCGCCGCCGGTGACCGCCTCCCCCGCCCCGGCGCCGGCCCGGCTGCCACGCCGTGCCCTGCACGCCCCCGAGGCGGACCGCGGCAACGCGCTGCCCGCCGGGGCGTGGTGGCTGTGGGCGCTGGGTCTTGCCACCGCCGCGTCCCGGACGACGAACCCGCTGCTGCTCGGGCTGCTGGTCGGTGTCGCGGGCTATGTGGTGGCGGCGCGCCGCACGGACGCGCCGTGGGCCCGTTCGTACGGCGCGTTCGTCAAGCTCGGGCTGTTCGTCGTGGCGCTGCGTCTGCTGTTCTCCGTCTTCCTCGGTTCGTCGATCCCCGGCTCGCACACCGTGCTGACGCTCCCCGAACTGCCGCTGCCCGACTGGGCGCAGGGCGTGCGGATCGGTGGCCGGGTCACCGCCGAGCAACTCGTCTTCTCGCTGTACGAGGGGCTCAAGCTGGCCGCGCTGCTGATCTGCGTCGGCGCGGCGAACGCGCTGGCCAACCCGGCGCGGCTGCTGAAGTCGCTGCCCGGTGCGCTGTACGAGGCGGGCGTCGCCGTCGTGGTCGCCATGACGTTCGCGCCGAACAT
The DNA here is from genome assembly GCF_002551245.1 of Streptomyces sp. rh34. GTDB lineage: Bacteria > Actinomycetota > Actinomycetes > Streptomycetales > Streptomycetaceae > Streptomyces. Next base: position 1,496 of record NZ_NTGZ01000077.1, on the reverse strand, counting down.
GGTGGCCGACGTGGTCCGGCTGCGCACCGCGCGCCGGCTGCGGGGGCGGCCGACCGGAGGCGTACGGGCCGTGGCGCAGATCGGTCTGCCGGTGCTGGAGGGGGCGCTGGAGCGGTCGGTGGCGGTGGCCGCGTCGATGGACGCGCGCGGATACGGGCGCACCGCCCGGGTCCCGGCCGCCGTCCGGCACACCACGAACGTCCTCACCCTGGGCGGGCTGCTCGGGGTGTGCGCCGGCACGTACGGGCTGCTGGCCGCGCAGGGGGCGGTGTACGGGCTGCCGTTGCTGCTGGCCGGTCTGGTCGCGGCGATGGCCGGGCTGCGGCTCGGTGGGCGGCGCTCGGTGCGCACCCGCTACCGGCCGGACCGGTGGGGCGCCCGCGCCTGGCTGGTGGCGTGCTCGGGTGGGGTGGTCGCGGCGGCGATGATCTGGGCGGGCGCGGTGGCTCCTGAGGCGCTGCGCCCCGGTGTCGTACCGCTGGCCGCGCCGGTGCTGCCGCTGTGGCCCGCGGCGGCGGTGCTGGTCGGGCTGCTGCCCGCGCTCGTCGCCCCCGTACCGCCATCCGCGCACCGGGCCGGGAAACCGTCCTCGCACGGAACGGGGAAGCCGTCCTCGCACGGGGCCGGGAAACCGTCCTCGCACGGGGCCGGGAATCAGGCTCGTATCGGCAAGGAGCAGGTGTGATCAGGTTCGAGCGGGTCTCCGTGCGGTACGAGGGTACGGAGCACCCCACGCTGTCCGGTGTCGACCTCACGGTCCCCGAAGGCGAACTCGTCCTGCTCGTCGGACCCTCCGGTGTCGGCAAGTCGACTCTGCTGGGTACGGTCTCCGGGCTCGTGCCGCACTTCACGGGCGGGCTGCTGTCGGGCCGGGTCACGGTGGGCGGCCGCGACACGCGTACGCACAAGCCCCGCGAACTGGCCGATCTGGTCGGCACGGTGGGACAGGACCCGCTCGCGCACTTCGTCACGGACACCGTCGAGGACGAGCTCGCGTACGGCATGGAGTCGCTGGGTCTGGCCCCGGACGTGATGCGCCGCCGGGTCGAGGAGACGCTCGACCTGCTGGGCCTGGCCGAGCTGCGCGACCGGCCGATCGCGACCCTGTCGGGCGGCCAGCAGCAGCGGGTGGCGATCGGTTCGGTGCTCACCCCGCACCCGAGGGTGCTGGTGCTGGACGAGCCGACCTCCGCGCTGGACCCGGCGGCGGCCGAGGAGGTCCTCGCGGTGCTCCAGCGGCTGGTGCACGACCTGGGCACGACCGTGCTGATGGCCGAGCACCGGCTGGAGCGCGTGGTGCAGTACGCGGACCAGGTCATCCTGTTGCCCGCCCCGGGCGCCGCCCCCGTGATGGGGCCGCCCGCCGAGATCATGAAGGTGTCGCCGGTACGGCCGCCGGTGGCCGAGCTGGGCCTGCTCGCGGGCTGGGACCCGCTGCCGCTGTCGGTACGGGACGCCCGGCGCGGGGCGGGCGGGCTGCGGGAGCGGCTGGCGGA
>NZ_NTGZ01000076.1 GCF_002551245.1 Streptomyces sp. rh34 | reverse complement strand
AGATGTGTATAAGAGACAGGTGCGCGGCGCGGTCGCCCGGCACGCCCGGCGCGGCACGGTGGGCGGCCTGGCGGAGGCGCTCCGGCTGGAGACCGGTACGGAACCGGAGATCGTCGAGAGCGGCGGCACCGCCTGGTCGACCGGCCCCGGCACCCCGCTGCCGGGCCAGGACCGCCCCTGGGTGACCATCCGGATCCGGACGGTGGCCGATGGCGGCGGGGACGGGGAGCGGGCCGGCGTCCGGCAGCCGGACCGGGTGCGGCTGGAGGAGCTGATCGGCGCGGAGGTCCCGGCGCACGTCGGATTCACCCTGGAGCTGCTGTGATCTGCGACGAGTGCGGGCACCGGAACCCACCGGGGCGGGAGTTCTGCGTGGCGTGCGAGGCGTTTCTGGGGTGGGAGGCGGGGGAGGACCCGCCCGCGCCGAACGCGCCTGCCGGGTCTGCGGGTTCCGCCGGGTCTGCCGGGTCCGGCTCGCCCGCGCCTGCGCCCGCGTCCGGAGCACGGCCCACGCCCGCACCCCCTCCCGTAACGCCGCCTGTTCAAGGGGCACGGCCCGCCTCCGGCCCCCTTCCCGCGACGCCGCCCCAGCCCGCCCCGGGGACGCCACCGGCTCCGAGGACACCACCCGCTCCCCCTCACACCGCACCGTCCGCACCGTCCGCGCCTCCCTTCGTGACGCCGCCGGCGCCTGCCCCCGTGGCGGCGCCCGCGCCCATGCCCTTAACAGCACCGCTGCCTCCGGCGTCCGCGACGCGCCCCGGGCCGCCGGCGCCACCGGAGGCAGCGGCCCCCCGGCGCCCGGGCGAAAGACCGCCCGGTCCGGCTCCCGGTCCTGACGCGTGGCCGGACAGCGGGCCGGGGACCGCCACCGAGCCGGCCCGCCCGGAACCCGTCGGCGCGCCGGTCGTCTGCCCCAACTGCCGTACGGAGAACGCCCCGGGCCGCACCCTGTGCATCCGCTGCGCCCTGCTGCTGGACCCCGGGCCCGCTCCTGAGGGCCGGCTGCCGTGGTGGCGGCGGATCCTGCGCCGCCGGCCCCGGCAGACGCGCGTGGCGGGGGCGCGTCCCCGGCGCGGGTGGCGGCGGCCGAGGGTCGGGCTGCCCATCGTGCTGATCCTGCTGGCGGTGGGCGTGTGGTTCGCGCTGCCGCATCTCTCGGGCCTGTTCGGCTTCGCCAAGGAGGAGACCGGAACCCCGGAGTCCGTGCCGCCCGCTGTCTGCCGGGGCTCCAGCGAGGCGGGCGGGCACCCGGCCGCTGCGGCGTTCGACGGGTTCAACAACCGTTACTGGGCACCGGAGAAGACCGGCGAAGGCGTCGGGGAGCACCTGGAGTGCGACTTCGCGCAGCCGGTGCGGATGATGAAGATCGTGGTGTTCTCCGGGACGTCGGCGCGCCAGAACGAGTTCCTGACGCAGGGCCGCCCGGCGCGGCTCACGGTGGAGCTGACGTCGAAGGACGGGGAGAAGACCGACCGGACGATCCGGCTGCGCGACCAGGCGGGCCAGCAGACCTTCGACGTACGGGGTTCGGACACGGTCAAGGCCCGGCTCACCGTCGAGTCGGCGTACGGCTCGGGGGAGGGCCGGCGGACGGCGGTCGCGGAGATCGAGTTCTTCGGGCGGCGGGAGTGAACGGTCGTACGGGGGAGGCTCGTTACGGCTTCAGCCGGTCCGCGCGCATGCGCAGGTAGCGGGCCTCGGGTTCGCTGAGCGTGCCGTCGGCGGCCGCGCGGTAGGCGGCGCGGGCGGCGTCCGGTTCCCCGGCCCGCTCCAGGAGATGCCCGCGTACGGCGTCGAGGCGGAAGTGCGGCTCCACCGTCCCCGTCAGGGCGTCGACCTCCGCCAGCCCCGCCCGGGGCCCGTGCACCATGGCCACGGCGACCGCCCGGCCCAACGCGGCGGCGGGGTCGGGAGTGCGCCGCACGAGGAGGTCGTAGAGGGCGAGGATCTGCGGCCAGTCGGTGTCCTCCGCGCGCTCCGCCTCGTCGTGGAGGGCGGCGATGGCGGCCTGGAGCTGGTAGTCCCCGGCCGGGCCCTGGGCGAGCGCCTCCTCGGCCAGTGCGGTGCCTTCCGCGATGGCCGTACGGTCCCAGAGCGCCCGGTCCTGTGCGTCGAGCGGGATCAGGCCGCCGTCGGGCCCGGTGCGCGCCGGGGTGCGCGCCTCGGTGAGGACCATCAGCGCCAGCAGCCCGGTCACGCGCCCCTCGTGGGGCAGCAGCCTGCGGACGGCCCGGGTCAGCCGGATCGCCTCGCGCGCCAGGTCCGTGCGGTGGAGGTTCGGGCCGGCGGTGGCGGTGTAGCCCTCGTTGAAGATCAGGTAGAGGACCTGGAGCGCGGCGCCGAGCCGCTGGTCGAGGTCCTGGGCGTCCGGCCGCCGGAACCGCGTACCGCGCACCGTCCGCTTGGCCCGGCTGATCCGCTGCGCCATCGTCGCCTCCGGCACCAGATGGGCGCGGGCGATCTCCGCCGTGGTGAGACCGCCGACCGCGCGGAGGGTGAGCGCGATCTGGGCGGCGGGGGAGAGCGCGGGGTGGCAGCAGAGGAAGAGCAGGGTGAGGGTGTCGTCCTCGGAGGGGGCCCGGCCCAGGCCGCAGGGGTCTTCCCCGGGTGGCGGCGCGACGAACGCGTCCGCGGGGGTGAGGGCCGCCGATGTCTCCTCCCGCCTGCGACGGGCCTCGTCGCTGCGGAGCCGGTCGGTGAGGCGGCGGGAGGCGACCCGGATCAGCCAGCCGCGCGGGTTGTCGGGGACCCCGTCCCGCGGCCACTGCTCGGCGGCCGCGATGAGGGCCTCCTGTACGGAGTCCTCGGCCGGGTCGAAGTGCCCGTACCGGCGCACGAGCGCGCCGAGGACCTGCGGCGCGTGGCGGCGCAGCAGGTCCTCGATGATGACGTCGGCCGTACGGTCCATCCGCGTCCCAGGGTGTCGTGTCAGTCGTCGATCCCGCCGTCGACGGGCCGGATGAGCACCGGGTAGTCGGGCGCCCCGGCCGGCTGCGGACAGCGTGCCACGCGGGCCGCGATCTCGGTCACCCGTTCCAGGCTCTCGCAGTCGAGCACCCAGAACCCGGCGAGCAGCTCCTTCGTCTCGCTGTACGGCCCGTCCGAGATCACCGGACGGCCCTCGGCGTCGAGGCTGACGGCCCGGCCCGAGGCGGGCTCCCGCAGCCCGTAGCCGGTGACCAGCTCGCCCGACTCGGCGAGGTCGTCGTTGATGCTGCCCATGTAGGCGAACATCTCCTGCATGGCCTTCTCGTCCCAGGCCGGACTGTCCGCGTTCCCCTTGCCGGTCTGCGCGTCGTAGTCCGCCTGGCTGCCCTGGACCATCACCAGATACTTCATGACCGTCGCCTCCTGGTCGCTCGTTCGCTCGTGGTTCGGTTTTCCTCTTACACAGGGGACGTCGGGGCCGGTGCGGGGTTCTCGACACCACGCGCGAACTTTCTTCCGGATTCACCCGCTGGAGGGGGTGGAAGGCGAGGTTCAGTAAAGTTCGGCAGCGTTGCCCCACGCCTCACCCTCCGTCCCCTCCGCCCTCCTCATCCCCTCCCCCTCCCCTCCTCCTCCCTCCTCCTCCCTCCTCCTCCGAACGAGGTCCCGACCGTGTCTGCCGTTCCTGCCCCTGCCGCTCCCCCGCACCCCGTCTCCGTCGTGGGGATCGGCGCGGACGGCTGGCCCGGCCTGTCCCGTACGGCACGGGAGGCGCTGTGCGCGGCGGAGGTGCTGATCGGCGGGGCGCGCCAGCTGGACCTGCTGCCACCGGAGTGCGCCGGCGCCCGGGTGAGCTGGCCGTCCCCGCTGAGGCCGGCCGTCCCCCGGCTGCTCGCGGAGCACCGGGAGCGCCGGATCGCGGTGCTGGCCAGCGGGGACCCGATGTTCTACGGGATCGGGCGCGCGCTGGCGGAGGAGCTGGGCCCGGAGGGGCTGCACGTGCTGCCGCACCCGTCGTCCGTCTCGTACGCCTGCGCACGCCTCGGCTGGCCGCTGGAGGACACCGAGGTCGTGACGCTGGTGGGCCGTCCGGCGGCACGCCTGGCGGCGTCGCTGTACGAGGGCCGCCGGCTGCTGGTCCTGAGCGCGGACGCGAGCACGCCCGCCACGGTCGCCGCGCTGCTCACGGCGCACGGCTTCGGCCCGAGCCGGCTGCGGGTGCTGGAGCGACTGGGCGCCGAGGACGAGGCGTACGTGGACGGCCTCGCGGAGACGTGGGAGCAGCCCCCGGGGGACCGCCTGAACGTCATCGCGATCGACTGCCGGGCGACGGCGGACGCGCTGCGGCTCGGCACGGTCCCGGGCCTCCCGGACGAGGCGTACGAGCACGACGGCCAGCTCACCAAGCGCCACGTCCGGGCCGCCACGCTGGGAGCGCTGGCGCCCGCGCCGGGAGAACTGCTCTGGGACGTGGGCGGCGGCTCCGGCTCGATCGCGATCGAGTGGCTGCGGGCGCACCCGTCCTGCCGGGCGGTGAGCGTGGAGCGGGACCCGGTACGGGCCGAGCGGATCGCCCGCAACGCGGAACGCCTGGGAGTCCCGGCCCTGGAGGTCGTCACCGGCCCCGCACCGGCGGCCCTGGCCGAACTGGAGGCGCCGGACGCGGTGTTCATCGGCGGCGGCCTGACCGCGCCGGGCCTGCTCGACGCGTGCTGGGAGGCGCTGCGCCCGGGGGGCCGGCTGGTCGCGAACACGGTGACGCTGGAGTCGGAGGCGCTGCTGGCCGGGCGGCACAAGGCGCACGGCGGCGAGCTGGTGCGCCTCGCGGTGGCCCACGCCGTCCCGGTCGGCGGCTTCACCGGCTGGCGTCAGGCCATGCCCGTAACGCAGTGGTCGGCAGTCAAGCCCTCGGGTTCCGGGGCACGTTCGTACAAGGGAGATCGATCATGACGGTGTACTTCATCGGCGCGGGCCCCGGCGCGGCCGACCTGATCACGGTGCGCGGCGCCCGGATCCTCGCCGCCAGCCCGGTCTGCCTGTACGCGGGCAGCCTGGTCCCGGTCGAGCTGCTGGCCGAGTGCCCGGAGGGCGCCCGCCTGGTCGACACGGCGAACCTCGACATCGAGCAGATCACCGCCGAGCTGGTCCGGGCCCACACGGACGGCCACGACGTGGCGAGGCTGCACTCGGGCGACCCGTCGGTGTTCAGCGCGGTGAACGAACAGATGAAGCGCCTGGACGAGGCGGGGGTCCCGTACGAAGTGGTGCCTGGCGTCCCCGCGTTCGCGGCGGCGGCAGCGGCGTTGAAGCGTGAGCTGACGGTCCCGACGGTCGGCCAGACGGTGATCCTGACCCGTATCGCGCAGCGCGCCACGGCGATGCCGGAGGGTGAGGACCTGGCGACGCTGGGCCGCAGCGGCGCACTGATCGTGCTGCATCTGGCGGCGCGGTACGTGGACCGGGTGGTGGCAGAACTGCTCCCGCACTACGGGGCGGACTGCCCGACGGCGGTGGTGGCGATGGCGTCCCGCCCGGACGAGATCATCCTGCGCGGCCCGCTGGACTCGATCGCCGAGCAGGTGAAGGCGGCGGGGGTGATCCGGACGGCGGTCATCATGGTGGGCCGGACGCTCGGCGCGGAGCAGTTCCGGGACAGCCACCTGTATGCGGTGGGGCGGGACCGGGGGGAGTGCTGACGTCGACGGCCCGCTGTGGGCCGCCGATTCCTCCCAGTACACTCCGTGCCGTCCCGGCGAGGACGGGCGCTGAGCAGCTGCGGCTGATCCAGGTTGGACGTGTTCGGGCTTTGCAACGCCAGGTGGAGCGGCAGGCTCATGGGTGATCTTCTCCACCAGTGGTGGTTCTGGTTCCTCGCGCCATGACGGCTGGGGTGGTCAGGGTGCTCCGCGGACAGTCGTGACGGACAGGAACGGGTCGGTCGGCGGCACCAGTTCTCCGGTGGCGACTTCTGTCAGGTGCGCCGGAGCGTCTCCGCGTTGCAAGGCGGTCACGTACTCGATGGTCTGAGCGTGGGAGAGTGCCGGCACGCTGCGGCGCAGGATGTGCATGGCGTGAATCCTTCCCCGCGCCTCTGCCACCGCCCGGACCTCATCGTGCAGTTCGTCCACCGCGGTCCGCGTGGCCTGCCCGCGAATCCGGGAGCGGTAATCCGTCTCCCACGCGTCGGTCACTGCGGAGACGACATTGATCCAGTGCAGGCTGCCGTCGACGCGGTCGACAAGGTACGGCCCGTTCCCGGCCAGCATGAGGTTCGGATCCAGAGTGCGCAGATACTCCTCGGAGGTCCAGAAAACGATCCACACCAGCTCGTGCCGCTCCACGTCCGACACGGCCATGCGCATCGGGTCCAGCCCAGCCGACAACTGCCGTTGGTAGTCGCGTTCCAGCTCTTCCTCAACGGTCCGAACCGCGGCATCTCGCTCGATCACCCGGTCAGCATCCCGTAGGGACTGCGGCATCGGCCACCAGGTTTTCTGCCGGCTTCGACGGGCGACCGTATCCCGTTCGGGTGGATCTTGAGCCGATGGTCCACCGCGAACTACGCCCTGCCGTACCGTGATTGCGCTATCACGCTCTGTGTGTACCCGCACACATGGGGCGGCCCCCGGTGGTGTTCACAGCACCGAGCCGAGGGCCTACACCCAACTAGTGGAAAGAGGTCCACCGGGATGCTTTGGCATGCTATCGCGCCGCAACCTGCCGGAGGGCGGGGTGCGGTCCGCCGTGGGGTTCCTGCGGTACCGGCTGGAGCTGATGATGCCCGCAGCCGTTCTGCCCGCGCGGGGCGTTGAGCCGGAGTCGGTGTCCCCGCCCGCGCCTTCGTCCTCGTCCCCGTCCTCTCTGCCGTCCCCGTCTGCCGCCCCTCGGTACGTTGCCCCCCTTGTCACCTGCGCCGGGCCCGGGCCCGAGCACGTCTTCCGGGCCATGGCCGGGGAGACCGAGTGCCCGGAGTGCCAGCAGGCCGCCGCCTGGGCCCGCTGGGCCGAGCACCGTATCGCCGACCTCGGGGGCGACGCCGATGACTGGCAGGCGCAGGCGCAGGAGCAACTCGGTGGGTGGCGCGGGCGGTTGGCCGCGGCCACCGCCGCTGCCGCCGCCCGGCAGGCGGGGGCGCAGGCAGACGGGGACGCCGATGCGGACGCGGACGTGACCGTGCCCGGCGGCGAACCAGTCGCTGCCGGGCACGGATAGCAGGCACAGATGCGGCCTCGGGCAGAGGCCTCGCGCGTCAGCCCTTGATCTCGATCTCGCCGTTCTCCGAGGTCGAGGAGTCCGTCTCCTGGGCGTCCGACGTGGCGGGAGCGGGCACCGTGCTACCGACGCGGCCCTTCAGGTTCTGGAGGAGGGACGTCATGTCCACGCCCGTCGTCGAGGTCAGCAGCTCCATGCCCTGCGCGACGTTGTCGGTGACCGTGCGGGCCAGCTGGCTCGCGCCGTCCGTGGAGATGACCGTCATCTTGTCGATGGCGCTCAGCGGCTCGGAGGCCTTCGCCACGACGCTCGGGAGGACCTCGACCAGCATCTGGAGGACGGCCGCGTCGCCGTACTGCGCGAACGCGTCGGCCTTCTTCTGCATGGCCTCCGCCTCGGCCGCGCCCTTGGCGGCGATCGCCGCGGCGTCCGCCTCACCCTCGATGCGGACCGCGTCGGCCAGCGCCGAACGGTGCAGCTTCTCGCCCTGACCGGTCAGGCGCGAGCGCTCCGCGTCGGCCTCGGCCTCCTTGACCTGGGCGATGCGGCGGGCCTCCGCCTCCTGCTCTGCCTGGTACCGGGCGGCGTCCGCGGGCTTACGGACCTTCGTGTCCAGCTCGCGGTCGGTCAGTGCGGCCTGGCGCTCGGCGACCTTCTCCTGCTCCTGGAGGACTTCCTGCTGGCGTGCGGCCTCGGCGAGCGGACCCGCGGCGTTGGCCTTGGCGGCCGCCGCTTCCGTCTCGGCCTTGATCTCGGCCTGCTTCAGGTAGTACGTCCGCTCGGCGATGGCGATCTCCTCGGCCGCCTTCAGCCGCGCCTGCTCCGAGGCCCGCTTCGCGATGGCCTCGGCGATGTCCGCCTCCTGCTTGGCGCGGGCGGCCTCCGGGCGGCCGAGGTCCTCCAGGTAGGAGCCCTCGGTGGTGATGTCCTGGATCTGGAAGGCGTCCAGGATCAGGCCCTGGCCGGAGAGGCTGGCCTCGGCCTCCTCCGCGACCTGCCCGGCGAACGCGGCCCGGTCCCGGATGATGTCCTCGACCGACATACGGCCGACGATCGCGCGGAGCGCGCCGGAGAGCACCTCCTGGGTGAAGCCGACGATGCCGTCCTGCTGCTGGAGGAAGCGCTGGGCCGCGGCGCGGATCGCGTCCTCGCTGCCACCGACCTTGACGATCGCGACGCCTTCGAGGTTCGACTTGACGCCGCGCAGCGTCACCGCGCCGCGCACGGCGATCGGGATGTGCCGGCTGGACAGGTCCAGAGTGAACTTCTGCTGGACGAACGGCACGACGAAGACGCCGCCGCCCACGACGACCTTCTGGCCGCTGTTGTCGATGCTGGTCTGTCCGGTGACCGGATCCGTCGACTTCTTGCCGCGGCGGCCGGTGATGATGAACGCCTCGCTGGGCCCGGCCACCTTGTAGCGCGTGATGACGACGAGGCCGAGCAGAACGAGGAGTACGACGATGCCGATGACGGCGATGACTACTGGACTCATGGGATGTGTCCCCCCTGCCTCCCGTGGGGGACGGCAGATTGTTGTGGAACTGGGCGGTGCGGTGGAGTTGATGGTTGCGGTGGGTGTGTGGCGGGCGGGTGCGTGAGGGTGGGTACGGGGGAGAGGCTCGGTGGCCGCGTGGTCAGCGCTCCACCGGGCGGACCGCGACCGACGTGGTCGACAGCGCCTCTTCCACCCAGATCTCGGTTCCGCGTGCGACGGACGTGGCCGACTTGGCCGCGTACTTCACGGGCTGGCCTCCCAGTCGCAGCAGCACCTCGCCGTAACCGTCGGCCGGGATGGCCGTCACGACGGACCCCGAGGTGCCGATCAGGTCGGTTCCGCGCGGGGTGGTGTGCGTCTGGTCGCGCATCAGGGCCTTACTGAGCTTCCAGGTGAGCCACCCCGCCACGAGGCCGGCGGCGACGCCGACGACGGTGGCCAGGAACGTTCCCGCGCCTGTCGAGCCGAGCACGATCGCCCCGCCGAAGCCGAGCATCGAGACGAAGCCGGCGATCACCGGAAGCGAGAGCAGCCCGTCGAAGAGGCCGTCGAGAACACCGTCGAGGAGCCCTTCGAGGACCCCGCCGAAGATCAGGGAGAGCGCGAGCAGCACGATCCCCGCAATGCCGAGACCGAGAAAAATGGTCACGCGATCACTCCCCTGCCGCTGCTGCCCCTGTGGCCCCTGGTGTCGACTTCCCCCGAGCGTTTTCCGTCGATCTGGCTGGATGATCCCATACAGCACCTCCTTCGGTCACTGCCGGGTTCCGGCAATCTTTATGCGTCTTTGATGCCGGACAACCGGTCCGTGAGCGTGCTGAGCGACTGGAACGTCGCACCGAGCAGAGCCACGTGCTTCCAGCGCAGGACCCCGTCCGGGCCGATGAGAAAGACCGCCCGCCGCACCCCGATACCCGGCGCGGAGACCCCGTACGCCCGGGCGGCCTCCCGGCCCTCGTCGGCCAGCAGCGGCATGCGCAGACCGAAGGAGCGGGCGAACGACTCATGGCTGTCCACACCCTGTGGACTGATTCCCCAGACATCGGCGTCGAGACCCTCGAAGGCCTCCATGCCCGAGGAGTACGAGCACAGCTGCTTCGTGCAGACGCTGGTGTTGTCCCCGGGGTAGAACGCCAGCACCACGGACCGGCCGCGGGCGGACGACAGCCGGTAGTCGGCGCGCTCGAAGGCGTCGCCCGACAGGATTCCGCCCGGGAGGGTGAAGTCCGGTGCGGCGATGCCGAGTTGAGGGCCAGATGCCATGGGAGGCTCCTTCGCTGTCGTATACGGGGATGGCGCTGAGGGCACGGTTGGTTCCGCGACCGTGACCGTACAGTGGACGGCACTCCGCCCCCGTCGCGCCGTCGGCCCGGCGACCCGTACGCCCATCCGGAGCGGCCTCGGCACCGAATACGGGGCGAGGGGGCAGCGCGCCCCGCACCCGGACCTGGAGGTACGCGTGGCCCAACGACCGCCGTCGGCAGCGGTTCTCGTCCTGCACGGGGGCCGCGAGACCGGGACGGAACCCCCGCCGTCGGGTCTGCTGAATCTGCCCGGCACCCGGATGCGCCCCTTCGTCCGGGCCGTCGCGCGGGCCACCCGCGCGGCCGGCGAGGACGTTCTCGTGACCCAGGTGCGGTACGCACACCGGGGCTGGAACGGCACCCGCGCGGACCCCTTCCACGACGCCGTGGACGCCCTCGACGCGCTGCGGGAGGAAGCCGGCGATGAGCTGCCGGTGGTGCTCCTGGGCCACTCCATGGGCGCGCGCGCCGCCCTCCGCGCCGCCGGGCACCCCCTGGTGCGGGGCGTCGTCGGGCTCGCCCCCTGGTGTCCCCCGGGGGACCCGGTCACCCAGCTCTCGGGCCGTGACGTCGTCCTCGTCCACAGCAACCGGGACCGGATGACCAGCCCCCAGGCCACCCAGTCCCTCACCGCCCGGGCCCGTCGCGCCGGAGCCCGTACCTGCATGGTCACCGTCCGGGGCGGCGACCACGCCATGATCCGCCGGGCGGCCGCCTGGCACCGGCTCACCACCGCGCTGGTCACCGGACTTCTCGGTTCCGGCAGTCTGCCGGGCCCGGTCGGCGAGGCCCTCGACCTGCGGCCCACCGCCGAGGCCACCGAGGGCACCCTCGACCTGGACGCCGATCTCGGCCTCGGTCCCGAGCCCGGCCCGTATCCGGACCGGACGGGCGCCCCGCGCTGACCGGCCGCGCTGCGGATGCGGTGCGGGAGCGGGCGGCCGACGATGGAGAACCGGGAGCCGACGACGGCGGGAGGCATGCTCTTGCAGGCCGACACGTGCGACGACGGAATGCCGTCGTTCTTCGACCCGAGGACCGTCGCGGCCCTGTTCGACGGAGCTCCGGCCGCCGTCGCCATCCTCGACCACGATCTCCGCTACACCTACGTCAACCCGGCCCTCGAACGGATCAACGGACTCCCCGCCGACTCCCACATCGGGCGGACGTTCTCCCAGGCGCTGCCCGAGCTGCGCGGTCAGGCCTCTGCCCTGCGCGCCGTCCTGGCCGACGGGAAGCCCCGCGAGGAGACGATTCAGGGGCAGACCTGGGCGGCGGACGAGACGGCGGACCAGCGGTTCTGGCGCGCCACGTACAGCCGTCTGGACCTGGACGGGGCGGCCTGCGGCCTGATGGCGATCGTCGTCGAGATCACCGACGTCACCCGTCAGCGCGAGGAGCTGGAGGAGGCGCGCGGCCACGTCACCCTGCTGAGCACCGCCGCCGTCCGGATCGGCACGACGCTCGACATGGACACCACCTGCCGCGAACTCACCGCGTTCGTGGTGCCCGACTTCGCCGACGTCGCGGCGGTCGACGTGTTCCCGGCCGAGGTGGGGCACTCCGTACGCCGCCCGGAGCCCGGAGTCGTACGGCTCCGGCGGGCAGCGCTGCGGGGCGACGGCGACCTCGACGAACAGGTGCAGCGGTTCGGTCACCCCGGGGAGTACGTCGACTTCGCGGCGGACTCCGCGGTGACCCGCTGCCTGGCGGAGAGCGAGCCGGTCCTCGACTACTGGGAGGACCGCGGCAGCGGGCGCAGCGCCGCCACCGCCGACCGGATCACCGCCTCCCGGGCGCTCGGGCTGCGCGAGGCGCTCGTCGTCCCGCTCACCGCCCGCAGCCGGCCGCTCGGCACCCTCACCCTCGTCCGGGCGGACGGCTCACCCCGCTTCAGCGACCAGGACGTGGCGGTCGCCCGCGAACTCGCCGTCCGCGCCGGCGTCGACCTCGACCACGCCCGTCGCTACGACCACGAGCACAGCATCGCCCGCGAACTCCAGCGCTCCCTGCTCTCCGAGCCCCGGGGACCCCACCCGCACGTCGAGATCGCCACCCGGTACCGCCCCGCCGACGAAGGCGTCCTCGTCGGCGGCGACTGGTTCGACGTCGTGCCGCTCCAGGACGGCCGGCACCTCAAGGCGATGGGCGACGTGATGGGCCACGGAGTGGAGGCGGCCGTCGCGATGAGCCAGTACCGCTCCCTCCTGCGGCTGCTGGCGGGGGAGGACCTGCCGCCCCACCAGATCCTGGAGCAGCTCGACACCATGGTGGAGCGGTCGGGCGTGGACCGGGCGGCGACCTGTCTGCTCGCCGTCGTCGACCGGTTCGGCGGGGTGTGCGAGGTGGCCAGCGCGGGCCATCTGCCCCCGGTCTTCATCGACCCGGGGGCAGATGGGGCCCGGGTCGTGCCGGTGCCGGTGGGGCCGCCGCTCGGCACCGGGTTCGGCGGCTACCGGACCGCGTCCGTGCCCTGCGGCCCCGGGACCGTGCTGTTCATGTACACCGACGGCCTGGTGGAGCGCCGGGGTGAGGACATCGACGTGTCCGTGGGGCGGCTGGCCTCGCTGACCCTCCCGCGCGGCGGGCATCTGGAGGACCTGCTGGACCAGGTGCTGGACCGGTTCGGCGAGGACGCGGAGGACGACATCGCCGTACTGGCCTCCCGGATCCGCGAGGGCCCGCCGGTGGTGCGGCCGACCCCGCCGGAGTGACGGAGAGGCTGTCCGGCCCCCCGCCCGGGGCCGCGGTGATCCCGGAAGGGCGGCGACGGCACGGTCGTACCCCGGCGGGTGGCCGCTCAGTGACCGGGGGCGGGTTTCGGCCTGTCGGCCTGTCGGCCTTGTCGGCCTTGTCGGCCTTTCGGGCGGAGCCGGGGTGGGGCCGGTGCTCAGGCCGCTTCCGGTTTCTCCTGCCGCCGGCCGCGCAGCTGCCGCAGTACGAGGGCGGCCGAGGTGATCAGCGGCAGCAGCCCCGCCACCGCGTCCGCGGTGTTCAGCTTGTCGTGCGCGCCCTTGGCCCGGCGGACCTGCTTGGACGCCCTGATGACCGCGAGCGCGCTGCTGCCCAGGCTCAGCACGAGCCCGGCCTTGCTGCCGCGCAGGCCCTTGGCGGGCGCGGACCGGTTCTTCGCCATCGGAGGTACCTCCAGCCTGCGGGCGGCCCCGTGCTCGGGGCGCCCTCCCCGTACACGTAACCGGGTGTCCGCCGCCCCCGCAAACGGGACGGCCCGCGGCGCACGGCCCGGTGGGCGGACCGCGCACGGGCCGTACGCCGCGCTCCGACCCGGTGACGCCGGCCGGTCGCCCTCAGACGAACGCGTACGCCACCGTCGTCGCCGCGCCCAGGCCCGCGCCCGCCACGGTCTGGGCGACGGTGTGGTAGCCGAGGGCGACCCGGGACCAGCAGACCGCGCAGGTCAGCGCGTACGCGGCGAGCCACCAGGGGGAGTGCGTGACGGCGAGGAGGGAGACGGACGCCGAGGCCACCGCCGAGTCGACCGAGATCTTCCACACCGTGTTGACGGCCAGCAGGCCGATCGTCATCACCCACAGCGCGAGCATCGCGACGAGAATGCCGCGGGGCGCGTCGCCCAGTACCATCACCAGCGATCCGGCGCCGATCGAGCCCAGGATCACGAAGAAGATCGGGGCCCGCTTGGTGCGGTCCACCACATGGCGGTCGCCCCAGGTGCCGCGCCCGCGCTCCCACTCGATGTAGCCCGCCGGTATCAGCCCGGCGCAGAGCGCCCCGAGGAAGCCCCATAGCAGCCCCGTCCAGTCGCCCGCCGCCGCCAGGCCGATGCCGAGCATGCCCGCCAGCAGGACGTTGCGCGGCTGGAGGACGTCGGTGACGGTGCGCGCCGCGGACGCCGTGCGGACGGAGGCGGTGGGGATCCCCTCGCCGGTCGTGGTGGCGGTCATGCGCTCGTCTCCGTCGTGCGGGTGGTTTCGGCCGTCGCGGCCGCGAGGACCGAGCGGGCGCGCTCCTCGCCGACCGTCCGGTACGCGGCGGCGACCCGGACCAGCCGGGCCACCTCGCCGTCCTGGTCCGCCGCGTGCTGGGCGGCGACCGTCGCGGCTCCCCCGGCGGGCGCGCCGGATTCCTTCGCGAGCAGGGCGGCGCGGATCCAGTAGGCGTCCGTGAGGGACTCGGCCCGGCGCGGGTCGTCCGTGTCGCGGGCGGCGGCCCGTCCGGCGGCGGCGAGCAGCGCGTCGGGCACGTAGTGGCGCAGCTTCTCGGCCGCGTCCGCGATGTCGGCGGCCCAGCGGTCCACCCGCAGGTCGGCCGGGACGTTGAACCGGGTCAGCTCGCGGGCCAGGGAGGCGGGCGGGTCGAACGGCTGGTCCGGGAACGCGGCCATCAGCTCGTACCAGAGGGCGTGCAGCCGGACCTGGGCCCGCCACAGCCGGGCCCGGCGGGCGCCGGCCGCGAAGGCGGGGACGGACGCGCCGAGGGCGAAGAAGGCGAACAGCACCAACTGCGCGGCCTCGGTGACCTGGTCGAACCGCAGGGCGAACGCCTCGCTCGGCTCGTCCACCACACTGATCCAGAGGAACAGGGTGCGGCTGACGGTGTAGCCGACGCCGATGATCATCGCGAACGTCATCATCCCGAGCCCGATGCGCAGATGCCGCCGCCGGGTGTCGAGGGTGGCCAGCGCCCACTGGAAGGCGCAGACGGCGGACGCGGCCCCGAGGTAGAGGTAGAAGACGCTCATGTAGAGCGTGGCGCCCCCCTCCCCGGCGTGGTCGGAGACGAAGCGGTCCGAGGGCTCGGAGCGGTCGACGACGGTGAAGAACAGGACGGTCAGCAGGATCAGCGTGGCGACGGAGGCCTTGGCCGCCAGCTTCTGCACGAGCCGGGCGAACCGCACGTGGCGGGGGACGGAGCCCGCTTCGGGGTAGCTGCCGTAGATGGCCACGATGTAGCTGAGGATGGCCAGAATTGCCACCGTGGCGGTGTAGTGCTTGATGAGGACGGCGAGATCGGTGACGGCGCTGTTGTTGAGGCCGATGCGCACCGCCTCGGTCTTCGTCCACAGCGCGACGGCGAATCCGGCGTAGCAGCCCCACAGGGCGCGCCGTCTGCGGTCCTCCTCGTCGCCCCACAGGGCAGCGGGCATACGCCACAGGGCAACGGCCGTCATCAGGCCGGCTATCAGGTAGCCGGCGAGATCGAGGGGGGTCACGGCGGTGTTCGTCCTCGGGGTCGGGAGCGCGGGGCGGGGGCCCGCGGGTGGGCCGGTGGCACGTGTCAGGCGTCGCCGGACCGTCTTCCGGGGAAGAGACCGCGCCGTCGGTGGGCCACCGGGCGGGACAGGGAGTTGTCCAGCCGCCCCACCATGTCATCGGTGGTGAGGTCCCGCGCCATCCGGGGGATCAGGGAGGCACCGAATTCGGCCATGCGTTCGTCGTGGGTCGCGTACTGCGCACGGGCCTGGACGGTGCCGCCGCCGGAGGCGAAGGACGCGGCGGCGGCCGGGGAGATCATCCGGGCGATCAGCGAGGTGTCGAAGGCCGGGAGGAGCGCGCGGAGTTGTTCCGCGTCGAGCGTCGTCCCGTGGTCGAACCACTCGTGGCACAGCTCGTGCAGGATCACGTGCTGGGTCTGGTACGCGGTCGGCCTGCGGCGGTAGAGGACGAGGCTGGTGCCGCCCGACTTCAGGCGCAGCCCGCAGGCGGCGTTGACGCGGGCGAGGCGGTCCGGCATCTCGTGCAGCCGGATCGTGCGCCCGCTCGCCTCCTCCATGTTCGCGACGAGCTTGTCCAGCGTGAAGGGAACCGGGATGGGCAGGTCGGCGAGCCCGGCCTCGCACTCTTTCCGCAGTTTCCGCAGGGACATGACCAAGACGCTACGCTGCCGGGCCCGCCGGGTGCTGGTTCACGGCGGAATCGGTGCCGCCGCTTTCCCCCTCCGGGCCCTCCTTCTCCCGGGCCGCGTCCTCCAGCAGGGACAGGGCGAACCGCAGCAGCTCCGGTGGGAGCCCGTCGTCGTCCAGGCCCCGGCCGGCCAGGCCGCTGATCTCCCCGGTGCGCCGCTTGGCCAGGAACTGGAGTCCGGCGACGACGTCGTCGACGACCTCGGACTCCTCCTTGAAGAAGCGCCAGTCGACGCCGAACCCCAGGCCGAGGGCTTTGAGGATGTCCTCGGACGGCTGGGTGACCTTGCCGGCCAGGATGTTGGAGAAGTAGCTGTGCGACAGCGAGCCGCCGCGGTCGCGGACCAGCTCGGCGAAGACCCGGCCCGAGATCCTCTGTCCGGGGAAGGTCTTCTCGACCATGTACTCGACCTTTTCCCGCAGCGAGTCGAAGCGGGGAAGCTCGTCCGGACCGGGGGGTTCGACGGTTTCGGGACCGCGTTCGCCGCCGTCGTCCATGGCCATCCGGGCCTCCACGATCACCTCGGAGTCGGAACTGAGCTTGCGTAAACACTCTACGTCACTGTTAACTCGAAAAAACACGGGCAGGGGACCACGAGGGGAGTCCCTTGCCCGTGAATGATCCTGGGCCCCGCGACGTCCGGAGCGGCCTCCGGACAGGGGTGTAGCCCTTCACGACGGGGGATGCGTGAAGGGCTACGCGTGCATTATGGCCCCGCGGTCCTCCCGACGACAACTGACCGGTCGGTCAGTGATCTGCGGCGGCGGGTCCGCCGCGCCCTTCCCGGCGGCCCAAATCTGTTGCGGCCGCGATAGACATGGCCTGCCCGGGCGTTTAGGGTTTCTTGTGCAGTCACGTGAACCAGTGGTACGCAGCGGAGGCGCACCCCGCAGGCGTACGGCGCCCGGCTCCTCCGGTCGCGCGTGACGGAAGAGGTGCAGATGCCCCCGGAGACCCCCTCGCACGCCATCGACCGGCTCGACGACGACGATTACCCCGCCTACACGATGGGGCGAGCCGCGGAGATGATCGGTGCGACGCCGGGGTTCCTCCGGGCCATCGGC
This sequence comes from Streptomyces sp. rh34, assembly GCF_002551245.1. Classification (GTDB taxonomy): domain Bacteria; phylum Actinomycetota; class Actinomycetes; order Streptomycetales; family Streptomycetaceae; genus Streptomyces. The sequence continues at coordinate 12,590 of NZ_NTGZ01000076.1, read as the reverse complement.
GAGGCCCGGCTGATCACCCCGCTGCGGTCCGAGGGCGGACACCGCCGTTACTCCCGCTACCAGTTGCGCATCGCCGCCCGCGCCCGCGACCTGGTCGACGCCGGCACGCCCATCGAGGCCGCCTGCCGCATCGTCATCCTGGAGGACCAGCTGGAGGAGGCGCTGCGCCTCAACGAGGAGCTGCGCGACCGGTCCGCCCGCACCGGCGGTCCCGCCGGGCGTTGACGGCCGCCGGGCCGTGGGGTGCGCGGGCTCCGCGCGGCCCCGGAAAAATATCTGCATTCGTCAGCACAGAATTTCGCGCAATGCGCGATGAGGCTTTTCTCTTCCCGGTCTGTTCCGACACGGCCGGTGATATTAGGCACCTGCCTCTTCCGGTCCCATCGTGCTAGTGTTGATCTCAGTTGCAGTTGTGGTTCCCAAAAACTTCAAGTGTTCTTGCCGGTCGGATGTCGGCGGGCACACTTTTGTATTTCCGGTGTTCTTCCGGACGGGGTAATCATCGCGGCGACGTGGGGTCCGCACAGTGTGGGCCCGCGGGCTCTGCCCCTAAGGAGATATGACATGGCTACTGGCACCGTGAAGTGGTTCAACGCGGAAAAGGGCTTCGGCTTCATCGAGCAGGACGGCGGCGGCGCTGACGTCTTCGCCCACTACTCCAACATCGCCGCCTCCGGCTTCCGTGAGCTGCAGGAGGGCCAGAAGGTGAACTTCGACGTCACGCAGGGCCAGAAGGGCCCGCAGGCCGAGAACATCACCCCCGCCTGATCACTCAGGTAGTACTGCGCAGCTGGGGCCCGCACCTTGGGGTGCGGGCCCCGGCTCGTTGTCGTTTCCGGGGCCCGCTCTGCGCGCCCCCCGACGAAGCCGCGTCCGGTGCACTGTTTCCCGGCGGCCGGGCTTCGTTTTCTTTTGTCATTTCATCGGCTCGTTCTTGCGATTCTGGGTGCCGTTCACGGTCGCTTCCCGAAAAAGAATCCCTCGATACGTGCCCCATCGAGGAAAGGTTCTAGATGAACCGCGAACGCACGCCCCGCTCGAACGACCGTTTTTCCCGCACCCGCTCCGGCGGCGGTGCCCCCCGCTACTCCGGTGGCGGCGGCGAGCGCCGCGCCGCGGGCTTCGGCGGCGGCCCCAAGCGCTCCGGCGGCTCCGGCGGCTCCGGCCGGTCCGGTGGATACGGCCGCCGCTCCGCCTCCGGCGTCAAGGGCGAGTTCGCCCTGCCGGTGACCGTCACCCCCGCCCTCCCCGCCGCCGAGACCTTCGGCGAGCTGGAGATGCCCGCACCGCTGAAGGCGGCGCTGGTCGCCGAGGGCATGACCGTGCCCTTCCCGATCCAGGCGGCCACCCTGCCGAACTCGCTGGCCGGCCGGGACGTCCTGGGCCGGGGCCGCACCGGCTCGGGCAAGACGCTCGCCTTCGGCCTCGCGCTGCTGGCCCGCACCGCCGGCCGCCGCGCCGACGCCAAGCGCCCGCTCGCCCTGGTCCTCGTCCCCACCCGGGAGCTGGCCCAGCAGGTCACCGACGCGCTCACCCCGTACGCCCGGTCGCTGAAGCTGCGCATCGCCACCGTGGTCGGCGGCATGTCCATCGGCCGCCAGGCCAGCGCGCTGCGTGGCGGCTCCGAGGTCGTCGTCGCGACGCCGGGCCGTCTCAAGGACCTGATCGAGCGCGGCGACTGCCGGCTGGACCGCGTCACCATCACCGTCCTCGACGAGGCCGACCAGATGGCCGACATGGGCTTCATGCCGCAGGTCACCGAGCTGCTGGACCAGGTGACCCCGGACGGGCAGCGGATGCTCTTCTCGGCCACCCTGGACCGCAACGTCGACCTGCTGGTGCGGACCTACCTGAAGGACCCGGTCGTGCACTCCGTCGACCCGTCCGCCGGCGCCGTCACGACGATGGAGCACCACGTCCTGTACGTCCAGGGCGCGGACAAGTACGCCACCACGACGGAGATCGCGGCCCGCGACGGCCGCGTGATCATGTTCCTGGACACCAAGCACGCGGTGGACAAGCTCACCGACCACCTGCTGCACAGCGGGGTCCGGGCGGCGGCGCTGCACGGAGGCAAGTCCCAGCCGCAGCGCACCCGCACCCTGGAGCGCTTCAAGACCGGGCACGTCACGGTGCTGGTCGCCACCAACGTCGCGGCGCGCGGCATCCACGTCGACAACCTCGACCTGGTCGTCAACGTGGACCCGCCGAGCGACCACAAGGACTACCTGCACCGCGGCGGCCGTACCGCCCGCGCCGGTGAGTCCGGCAGCGTCGTCACGCTGGTACTGCCGAACCAGCGCCGCGAGATGACCCGGTTGATGGCGGACGCCGGGATCACCCCGCAGGTCGCCCAGGTCCGCTCCGGCGAGGCCGAGCTGAGCCGGATCACCGGTGCGCAGACCCCCTCCGGCGTCCCGGTCGTCATCTCCGCCCCGGCCAAGGAGCGCGGCAGCAGCCGCGGCGGCGCGTTCATGGGCCGCGGCACCAAGCGCGGCGGCGGGGCTCCGGCCCGGGGCCGTCGTCCCGGCGTGCCGACGCCCGAGGCCCGCGCGGCCGCCACGCAGCGCCGGAACAACCGCGCCGCGTGATCGATCGGTGAGGCCGGCGGTTCGCCGCCGGCCTCACCGCACGCCCGGCGATCCCTCCCGGCGCGTGCACCGGGCCCCGTGTCCGGGCTCTGTTACGTCCCCTCCGTGCACTCGACACGTCCTCCGTGCACTCGACCCCTGTTGAGGAACCATGCGCTGTGTCATCGCCCGCTTCCCGTTCGATCTGTTCAAGAACGAGGTGGAGGACTCGATGAAGGGCATCAAGCCCGAACCCGTCACGGGCGACGCGGTGGTCATCAGCCGCCGGGTCTACCCCGTCAAGCAGGTGGGTGAGGTCATCACCCGACAGGACCGCCGGGACTTCAGCTCCGCCGAGGTGGTCCGGGCGCTGTCCAAGCTGGGCTTCACCTGCCGTACCGCGGAGTCGGCCGTGCCCGCGCCGGCCCCCGCCCGTACCCCGCTGGAGACGGCCTCCGCCCTCCTGGGGACTCCGGCGGAGGCGCGGAGCGAGGCTCCCGGAGCGGTGTCCGCACCCCGGGCCGACGGGGTCTGAGACCTGCTTACCGGCCCCGCGACGCCGTCTTCGGGCGTCGCGGGGCGTGCGATGATCCCCGCCATGATGAGGAAGCTGACCGTGCTGGGCGTGACAGTGGTGGCGTTCATGTCGCCCGCCACCGCCGCGTACGCCGACGAGACGCACACCGACGCTCACAACGGCCCGCAGGTGGCCCTGATCTCGACGGGCCAGATCGACGATCCGCTGGAGGACGTGCTGGAGCACGTCGCGGTCCTCGGCCACAACATCATCGTGGACTGAACCTCCCCCGGAACCTCCCCCGGAACCTCCCTGGGAACCTCCCCCGCTCTCCCGGCCGTTCGGCGTCTCAGGACGCGCGGGCGGCCGGTGGTTTCTGCCGGGCCCACTCCATGCGCGGCTCCAGCAGCGGACGCAGCAGCCACCGGACCGGGGGCGTGCACAGGAGGGTCATGATGACGACCGCGCCCAGGGTGACGGCGACCGTGCCCATCGTGGTGTCGAAGAACGGGCCGTCGTAGAAGCCGCCGTACTTCAGGCCCCGGACGACGAAGCCGTGGAGCAGATACCCGTACAGCGTGCAGGTGCCGAGCGTGGTCATCCAGCTGCGGCCCCGGGGCACCCAGGCGAGGAAGCACCCGCCCAGCACGATCGCGGCCACGAACAGCAGGACCGTGGCGGTCGGGCCCGTCCACTCGGAGACGCTCAGCACCTCGGTGCTGTTCTTCCGGAAGAACCACGACGTCGAGGTCCGGGGCACCAGCCAGTACGCCACCAGCATCCCGGCCACGAACACCGGCACCGAGGCGACCCGCACCCAGGTGGAGCGGAGAGCCGCGAAGTGCTCCGGGCGCAGCCGCAGGCCGAGGACGTAGAACGGCAGGAACTGCAGGATGCGCTGGATCTGGAGACTTCCGTCGGCGGCCGGTGACACCGTCGCCAGGGCGGCGATGGCGAGGGAGACCAGCACCGGGAAGCGCACGGTCTGCCACAGCGGGGTGGACAGCCGCCAGAGGAACAGGGCGGGCAGGAACCACAGCAGCCAGTAGGGCTCCAGCAGCGAGAGGGGGTAGTCCGGTTCGCGTGCCGCCCGCTCGAAGAGCGTGTACAGGATCTCGAGCAGGACGTAGGGCACCAACAGGCTGGTGACCAGCTTCCACACCCGGTCCGGCCGCAGCTCGAAGTTCCGCGAGAAGTAGCCCGCTATCAGGATGAACACCGGCATGTGGAACGTGTAGACGAAGGTGTACGCGGCTTCCACGAGGCGGCCGGGGGGCAGGGGCTCCCACGCGTGCCCGATCGCCACCAGCACGATCGCCAGGTACTTCGCGTTGTCGAAGAAAGGGTCGCGGCCGCCGGACGGTGGCTTTCCGGTCGTCGGGGCGCCGGCAGCGGCGGTGGGGCGCGGCTGCTCGGAGGTGAGGGGGGAAGACATCCTGACACCCTAGAACGCGGAGGCGTTCCCTCCGCCCGCTGTGTCCTTCGTCACTTCAGTCAGGGTCGGTGGGGCGCCCGAGGGGTGATCCGGGAGTGACCCGGGGGGTGTCCCCACCCCGGTCCACCGGGCTCCCGTATGGGCAGCGCGCTCCGGCTCAACAAGGCTGTCCCCATGACGACTTGGAGCCGAAAGGCCTTACTTCTCACCGTCTCCGCCGCTGCGGCGGCCGGCACGCTGACCGCTGTCGGCGCGCCCGTGGCGCACAGCCGCCCGGCGGGCCCCGCCGTACCCCGGCTCAGCTGGGGGGCCTGCGACCCGGTCCCGGGGACGCCCGTCCCCGACGGGCAGCAGTGCGCGACGCTCCGCGTTCCCCTCGACTACAGCGTTCCCGGCGGGCGCACCGTCGACGTGGCGGTCACCCGGCTGCGCACCGACCGGCCCGAGGCGCGGCGCGGGGCCCTGCTGGTGCTCGCCGGCGGCCCCGGCGGCTCGGGGGTGCAGCGCCTCGCACAGAAGGGCGAGGCGCTGCGGGCCGCCACCGAGGGGGCCTACGACCTGGTCAGCCTGGACCCGCGCGGCGTCGGCGGCTCCACCCGGGCCGGCTGCGGGATCCCCGAGGCCGACCGGCACCTGGTGACGCTGCGCGCCTGGCCCGCGGCGGACGGGTCGATCGCGGAGAACGCCGAACGCGCCCGCCGCACCGCCACGTTGTGCGCCCGCGACGGCGGCCCGGAGGTGCGGTCCTTCACCACGCGGAACCAGGCCCGCGACATGGACCGGCTGCGCGCCGCGCTGGGCGAGCGGAAGCTGTCGGTCTGGGCGCACTCGTACGGCAGTTACGCCGGGGCCGTGTACGCGCAGGAGCACCCGCACCGCGTCGACCGGCTGGTCCTGGACAGCGTCGGCGACCCGGACCCGACGCGGGTGGCGTACGGCTGGATGGCGAACGTGGGACCGGCCGTCGCCCTCCGCTTCCCCGACTTCGCGGCCTGGGCGGCGGACCCCGCCCGCGAGGCCGAGGGGCTCCGACTGGCCCGGCGCGCCGAGGACGTGGAGCCGCTGTTCCTCGCCCTGGCCCGGGAGCTGGACCGCCACCCGAAGGAGTCGGAGGCCCCCGGCGTCCCGCTGACCGGGAACCGGCTGCGGCAGGCGCTCCAGAACGCCTTGATGAGCGACAGGACGTTCGCCCCGCTGGCCCGGCTGATCCGGTCGGCGCAGGACCCGGAGGCCCGTCCGGTGCTGCCGCCGGAGCTCGCGGGCGCGATGCCGGACGAGGACGCGACGCTGACGATGGCCGTGGTCTGCAACGACGTGCGCTGGCCGGGGCCGGATTCCGGGTACGCCCGCCGGGTCGCCGCCGACCGGGCGCGGTATCCGCTGACGGCCGGGATGCCCGTGAACATCTCCCCGTGCGCCTACTGGAAGTACGAGGAGGAGCCGAGGCCCACCCGGATGACCGACGAGGGCCCCTCGAACGTCCTGATGATCCAGAGCCTGCGCGACCCGGCCACCCCGTTGGCCGGGGCCCTGAAGATGCGGGCGGCGCTCGGCGAGCGGGCCAGGATGGTCACGGTCGAGCGGGGCGGGCACGGGATGTACCTGGGCAACGGCAACGCCTGCGGCGACCGGGTGGTCAGCGACTTCCTGGTGACCGGGAAGCGCCCCGCCGGGGATGCCCACTGCCCGAACCGAACCGGCGCCCGAGGGGCACAGAGGGTGTCATAGCGGCTGATTCCGTGGTTTTCCTTGCTATACACGAGCGATGGAGCACCCCGGGACCCTCGTCCTGATCATGGCCCTGGCGGTTCTCGCCCCGCTGCTCGGTTACGCGACCGGGCGGTGGCTGCCGGTCCCCGTCGTCATCTTCGAGATCGTGCTGGGCGTCCTGGCCGGGCCGGATGTGCTCGGCTGGGCCCACCACGACCAGGTCATCGACACCCTGTCCGACCTCGGACTCTCGATGCTGATCTTCCTGGCGGGTTACGAGATCCGGTTCGCCGAGGTCCGCGGCCCCACCCTGCGCCGGGCCGGCGGGGCGTGGGTCCTCTCGTTCGCCGCGGGCCTCGGCGTCGCGCTGCTGATCAGCGGGGCGGACCTGGCGAAGAGCCTGGTCATCGGCACCGCGCTCACCAGCACGGCGCTGGGCGCGGTGCTGCCGATCCTGCGGGACTCCGGGCGGCTGGAGGGGCGGTTCGGGTCGGTGGTGATGGCGTTCGGGTCGGTCGGGGAGTTCGGCCCGATCATCGCCATGGCCCTGCTGTTCAGCGGCCGGAGCCCCGGTGCGGCGAGCGTGGTGCTGGCCGCGTTCGCCGTCGTGACGGCGGGCGCGGTGGTGTGGGCGGTGCGGCCCCGGCCGCCGTGGTTCGCCCGGCTCATCGCCGTGACCCTGCACTCCAGCGGCCAGTTCGCGGTCCGCTTCGTGATGCTGCTGCTCGCCGGGATGCTGGGCCTCGCCCACGTGTTCGGCCTGGACACCCTGCTCGGCGCGTTCGCCGCGGGGATGCTGACCCGGCTCGTCCTCCAGGGGGCGGTGCCCGAGAGCAGCGGGCAGGTCCTGGAGCGGATCGAGGCGATCGGCTTCGGCTTCCTCGTACCGTTCTTCTACATCGTCACGGGCATCGACTTCGACCTCGCGGCGCTCCTGGACGGCGGGCGTCCGCTGCTGCTCCTGCCGGTCTTCCTGCTGCTGTTCCTGCTGGTGCGCGGGGTTCCGGCGTATCTGCTGGCCCCGCGTGACCTGACCGGGCGCGGCTCACGGACCGCGCTCGGGCTGTTCTCGTCCACCTGTCTGCCCCTGGTGGTCGCGATCACCGCGATCGGCCTGGACGAGAAGGTGATCGGGGCGGGCGAGGCCGCCGCCCTGGTCGCCGCCGCGATGCTGTCGGTGCTGGTGTTCCCCCTGCTGGCGTTCCGGCTGCTGCGCGGGGAGGAGGGTGGCGGGGGCAGAACCGTCCCGGGCCGGGAGGCGGAGACCGGTGAGGCGTGGTGAGGCGTGGTGAGGCGTGGTGAGGACCGGCGGGCGGTGGCCCGGGAGTGCTGCGGTCGCGTCCTGGCGGGCGGTGGCTCCGGTCGCTTCCCGGTGGGCGGTGGCAGGGTGACGATCGGGCCGATGAGGGCGGCCGGCGAGGGGAGTGTCACTCGAACGGCCCGCTCCTCTGCGGAGCCGGAGGCCAGACCGCAGGGTGGAGTGCATGTGGTCCCGCCGACTCGTTCTGGGCGCTCTGCTCCTGCCCCTGGCCCTCCTGGTGTTCGGGGACGGCCCGGCGCTCCACGCGCCGGGGACGGAGCTGGCCTCCGGGCCCCGCCCGCCGCGGGGACTGCCGCAGCCGGCCGTCGTCAGCCGCCGGGAATGGCACGCGGACGAGGACCTGGTCCGGGAGGGGCCGCACTACACCGGAGCGGCGCGGGCGGTGTTCGTCCACCACACCGGCAACCCCAACGACTACGACTGCGCGGACGCCCCCGACCTGATCCGGGCCGTCCAGAGCGACCACATCCGGCAGGACGGCTGGGACGACATCGGCTACAACTTCCTCGTCGACCGCTGCGGCACCATCTACGAGGGCCGCGCCGGCGGGGTCGGCCGCTCGGTGCTCGGCGCGCACACCAAGGGGTTCAACACCGACACGGTCGGCATCGCGGCGATCGGGAACTTCGGCGCGGGGGCCGAGGTGCCCGGGCCGATGATGGACGCACTGGTGAAGCTGGCCGCCTGGAAACTGCGGCCCGGGGCGGACCCGCTGGGCGCGGTCGACCTGGTCTCGACGAACGACGAGAGCCGCTTCGACCGGGGCCAGGTGGCCCGGCTGCACGTCATCTCCGGCCACCGCGACAGCTTCGAGACCCGCTGCCCGGGTGACGCGCTCTACGGCCTGCTGCCCGAACTGCGGGAGCGCGCCGCGAAGCTGCGCGCCGCCGCCCCGGGGCACTCGGCGGCGGCCCGGCTGCGCCCGTACGTCTGACTCCCGCGGGGCGTGGGGTGCGGGGGCTACCGGGAGACGAACTGAGCGAGTATCGCCTGGACCTCGTAGATGTCGACGCCCTTGGTGAACGTCTTCTGGAGCGGCACCGGGTTGCCCGAGACCCAGATGCTCAGTTCGGCGTCGAGGTCGAACGTCCCGGCCGTCTCCACGGAGAACTGCGTGATGCTGCGGTACGGGACGGAGCGGTACTCCACCTTCTTGCCGGTGATGCCCTGCTTGTCGACGAGGATCAGCCGCCGGTCCGTGAACAGGATGCTGTCGCGGACCAGCAGATACGCGGCGTGGATCTGCTCGCCCTGCCCCAGCAGCCGTGCGTAGTCCTGCTGGGCGGTGGCCGGGTCGATCGTGTGGGCGTTGCCGAACAGCGACATGGGTCCCCGTCTCTGGTGGTCTCGTGGTGTCGTGGTGTCGTGCGAGAGGTGCGTGCGGAAGCCGGACGTACGTACAGAAGTACGTGCGGGGCGGGATCTTGGTTCCCTTTGGTTCCCCCGCCCCCGGGAGCCGGTGGCGGACCGGCCGCCGCCCCTACAGCGGGACGACCGTCGCCTCGGTGGCCTTCACACTGGTCCAGACGGTGCTCCCGTCGGCGATGCCCAGGTCGACGGCGGCCCCCGGGGTGATCTCCGCGACGAGGTCCGGGGCCTCGGCGGAGGTGATCAGCAGCCGCAGCCGGCTGCCGCCCGAGGTGATCTCACGGACCGTGCCGGGCCAGACGTTGCGGGGGCTGCCGGTGGGCCGTTCCCGGTGTACGGAGACGGCTTCGGGCGCGATGACCGCGAGGGCGTCCGTGCCCGCCGGGAGGGGTTCGGCGACCACGAGGTGGCCGCCGCCCTCCAGGGCCAGGCCGTCCGCGGTGGCGGTGCCGGGCCAGGCGTTGCGGCCCAGCATCCGGGCCACCCAGGGCGAGCGCGGGTGCCGGGTGACCTCGGCGGGCGGCTCGTCCTGGATGACCCGGCCGTCCTCCAGCACCAGGACCCGGTCGGCCAGCGAGACGGCCTCGACCGGGTCGTGGGTGACGATCAGGCAGACCCCGCCGAAGTCCGCGAGGTGCCCGCGCAGGGTGTGCCGCACCCGGGCCCGGGTGGTCTGGTCGAGGGCGGCGAGCGGTTCGTCCAGCAGCAGGAGGCGGGGGCGGGCCGCCAGCGCGCGGGCCAGGGCGACCCGCTGGGCCTGGCCGCCGGAGAGCCGGCCGGGCTTCCGGTGGGCGAGGTGGCCCACCCCGAGCCGGTCCAGCCAGCGCTGGGCCTCGCGCCGGGCCTCGGCGCGGGGCACGCCGCGGGCGCGGAGCCCGTACGCCGTGTTGGCCAGGGCGCTCAGGTGCGGGAAGAGCGCCCCGTCCTGGGGCACCCAGGCGACGCCCCGGCGGTGCGGGGGGAGTGCGGTGACGTCGCTGTCGCCGAGGCGCAGGACGGCGTGCGCGCGGGGCGTGAGGCCGAGGAGGGCCCGCAGGAGCGTCGTCTTGCCCGCGCCGTTGGGGCCGACCACCGCGATGGTGGTGGAGCCCGGGGCGTCCAGGGTGAGGTGCGTGAAGCCGGTGACGTCGGCGTGCAGCGGCCAGGGTTCGGACGGCGCGGACGTCGTCGTCGTACGGGAGGCCTCCTCGGTCCCGCCGGTCTCGTACGCCCCGGTCCCGTACGTGCCGGTCGCCCCGTCCGTACCGTCGGAGCGGTCGGGAACGGACCGGCGGCCGGAGTCCCGGTGGTCGCCCGGGGTGCCGGTCCAGCGGCCCCGCAGCGCGATCAGGACGGTCATCGCGATGGCCAGGAGCAGCAGCGACACCGAGGTGGCGGCCTCCGGCGAGTCCTGGAGCAGCAGATAGACCTGGAGCGGCAGGGTCTGTGTGGTGCCGGGGAGGTTCCCGGCGAAGGTGATGGTCGCGCCGAACTCGCCGAGCGCCCGCGCCCAGGTCAGGGCGGCCCCGGCGATCAGCCCGGGGGCGACCATCGGCAGCGTCACGGTGAGGAACACCCGGACCGGCGAGGCCCCGAGGGAGGCCGCGGTCTCCTCGTACCGGGGGCGCAGCCCGCCGAGCGCGCCCTCCAGCGAGATGACCAGGAACGGCATGGCGACGAACGTCGCCGCGAGGACGGCCCCCGAGGTGTGGAAGGGGAGGGTGACGCCGAAGGTGTCCTCCAGCCAGGGGCCGAGGAGCCCGCGCCGCCCGAACGCCAGCAGGAGGGCGACGCCGCCGACCGTGGGCGGCAGGACCATCGGCAGCAGGACCAGCGAGCGGAGAGACGCCTTGCCGGGGAACGGCACCCGGGCCAGCAGCCAGGCCAGCGGCACCCCGAGCAGCAGGGAGAGCCCGAGCGCCCACAGGGAGACCAGCAGTGAGAGCCGCAGCGCCTCGGTGGTGGCCTCGGCGGTGAGATGGGCGCCGAGCTCTCCCCAGGAGGTGCGGACCAGGATCCCGGCGAGCGGCAGCATCAGGAACACCACGGCCAGCAGGGCGGGCACCGTCAGCAGCAGGGGAGCGCCGGCCCCGGGGGCGCGGCGGCCGGGACGTTTCATCGGTGACCTCGTCGGGCTCGGAGTGCGGGCTCGGAGTGCGGGCTCGGAGTGCGGTGCCCGGGGTGCGGTGCCCGGCAGGCCTGTCGGGTCGTTCGCCGCGGGCCCGCCGGGGCGTGGTGCGGTCACGGCTGCTGGAAGCCCGCGCCCCGGAGGATCTTCTGCGCGGCGGGCGTGGAGAGCCAGGCGACGAACGCGGCGGCGGCCTCGCGGTGCTGCGACGTCTTCAGCGTGGCGGCCGGGTAGGAGGCGATGGCGTTCTGCTCGTCCGGGATCTCGACCGCGTCGACCTTGCCGGTGGCGGTCGCGGCGTCGGTCCGGTAGACGAGCCCGGCGTCCGCCTCGCCGAGCGAGACCTTGGACAGGACCGCACGGACGTTGGGCTCCTGGGAGACCGGCTTCACGTCGATCTTCCACGCTCGGAGGATCTGCTCGCCGTAGCGGCCCACCGGCACCTCGGGGGCGGCCAGGACCACCTTCAGCTTCGGGTCGGCGAGGTCCTCCAGACTCCCGACCTTCTGCGGGTTGCCCTTGCCGGTGGCGATGACCAGCCGGTTCCTGGCGATGACGGCCGGCTCCCCGGTGTCGTCGGAGAGACCGGCCATCGTCCTGGTGTCGGCGGTGACCAGCGCGTCGGCGGGGGCGCCCTGCTTGACCTGTGCGGCCAGTTCCTGGGAGCCGGCGAAGGAGAACGTCACCTCGGTGCCGGGGTTCTCCTTCTCGTAAGCGGCCCCCGCCGCCTTGAAGACGTCCGTCAGGGAGGAGGCGGCCAGCACGGTCAGGTCGGCCGCGGGGGCGCCCGTCGCGGCCCCCGAACCGCTGCCCCCGCCCGTGTCCTCGGCCGAGCCGGAGCCGTCGCCGCAGGCGGCGAGCGGGATCAGGAGGGCGCAGGTCAGGGCGGTGGCGGCCGCACGACGGCGATTGATCACGCGGCGGTGGTCGATCACGCGGCGGTGGCTGATCAGCGGGGGCATGAGGGCCGGGCTCCTTGGGTCTCGTCGTCGGCCGGTCTTCAGACGCGGTCGATGTGCACGCTGGTCGACTTCACCCGGGCGGTCGCCCGCATGCCGACCTCAAGACCCAGCTCCTCCACCGCCTCCCGGGTCAGGAGCGAGACGAGCCGGTGCGGCCCGGCCTGGATCTCGACCTGGGCCGCGATGTCGCCGAGTTTCACCGCGGTGACGATGCCCGGGAACGCGTTGCGGGCCGAGGTGTACACGGCCTCGTCCTCGCCGCCCGTGCCCTGGCCGACCTCGATCGAGAAGGCGGCCAGCGCGCGGCCGTCGATCAGACGCCGGCCGGCCTCGTCGCGATGGGTCGCGACCCGGCCGGCATCCGCCCAGCGGCGTGCGGTGTCGGGGCTGACCCCGAGAAGTCGTGCTGCCTGGCCGATTGTGTAGGACTGCATGTGCGACACGCTAGACCCATCAGGCTGGCATCTGCCATTCTCTGGACGATGATCCATCGCAGGTGCGGGAGATCTCGGAGGAACGTACGGGGTGCGCGCACCGGACGTACGGGCCGCGCGGACCGGCCGCGCCGGGTGCCGGGCCCCGAGCCGCGCCGGGCACGCG
>NZ_NTGZ01000075.1 GCF_002551245.1 Streptomyces sp. rh34 | reverse complement strand
CGCCCTCGCGCCATCAGAGATGTGTATAAGAGACAGCAGCGGCGGCGAGGCGGCCCGGGCCGAGCCCGCCGCGCTGATCGCGGCGGCGCGCGGCCTGGGGCTGCGGGCCATGGGCGCCACCCACAGCGAGGACGGCCGTCGGCGGCTCGCGGCGGCCACCGGCGATCCGGACACGGCGGTCACGCTGGCCGGCCTGCTGTCCGGTGCGCAGGGCCCCGGCCGGGACGAGGACGGGGCGCTGGCCCTGGACCTGCTGGTCGTGCTGGACGCCCCGCAGCTGGACGTGGAGGGTGCGGCGGTCCTGGTCGAGGCGCTGGCCGACGGCGCCCGGCTGGTGCTGAGCGGCGACCCCGGCGTGCTGGGCTCCGCGGGCGCCGGGCGGGTCTTCGCCGATGTGCTGGCATCCCGCGCCTGTCCGCAGGTCGTCTCCCGCACCCCGGATCCCGGGCCGATCGGCGAGCTGGTCTCCGGTATCGGCATCGGCGAGCTGAACCAGGTCGACGCCCCGGGCAAGGAGGTGGTGATCGTCCCGGTCCGCGATGCGGGCGAGGCAGTCCACCGCACCGTGCAGCTGGTCGCGGACTCGGTGCCCCGGGCGTTCGGCATCCCCGCCGAGGAGACCCAGGTGATCACCGTGGGCCACGGCGGGGCCGCCGGGACCAGGGCGCTGAACGAGGCGCTGAAGCAGCGGCTCAACCCGGGCCCCGGCCGGTTCGGCGGTTTCGATCCGGGCGACCGCGTGGTCCATGTGCCCGCGCCCGGCCGGGCGGTGCCCGGGGTGGTCCGCTCGGCCGACGCCGAGGGGCTGCGGCTGGACTGCGGGGGCGCCCCCGTCGTCGTACCCCAGGAGCGGGTGGAGACGTCGGTGCGGCACGGCTGGGCCCTCAGCGCCCATCAGGCGGCCGGGATGCGCTGGCCCGCCGCGGTCGTGGTGCTGCCGGGCGACGCGGCGCAGGGGCTGAGCAGGCCGTGGGTGTACACCGCGTTCAGTCGGGGCGAGCGGCATCTCTCCGTGGTCCACGGGGTGGACCAGGCGCTCCCGCACGCGGTGGCGCAGGTCCCGGCCCAGGAGCGGACGACCCGGCTGCGCCCGCTGCTGGAGGCGCTCCCGACGCCCGACGCGTCGTCCTGAGCGTTGAGCTGATCCGGACAGCGGTGGGGCCCCGGCGCACTGCGCGCCGGGGCCCCACCGTCACGTCCGGTGCGGGAGGAAGGAAAGGGGGGTCAGAGGCCGCCCACCGAGGGCCCGGCGAAGTCCTCGTCCGACTCGTCCTCCTCGTCGAAGACCGCGCTGACGTCGAAACGGCAGACCACCAGTTCGGGGTCGGCGTCCTCGAAGGGGGCGCCGAGCCACTCCCCCGGCTCCGGCGGTGCTTCCCCGGCCGAGACCCAGAGGGTGGAGTCGCCCTCCTCCAAACCGAATTCCTTGTGCCGGGAGGCGATCTCGTCCGGTTCGAACTCGCCGAAGAGCACGCCGAGCGCGGCGTGGACGCTGGTGCCGACCACCGGGGCCGTGTCCTGTCCGCCGCCCGGCCCCGCGTCGAGGTCGGCGAGGCGCTGAGCCTGTGCGAGCAGACGCGGGGGCTCCGCGACCACGTAGTCGCGCCGGATCAGGACGCTGAGTGCGCTGGGCTCGGCGGGGCCGGCGTAGGGAGGCAGGGAGTCGTCCGCGCCGGGGATCTCGAAGGGGGTGACTTCGTCGTAGCGCTCGTAGAGGAGTTCGTCGTAGACCTCGGCGGCAGCGGCAAGGGCGTTGAACGCGTCGTAGACGGCGGGGTCGTCGTCCCCGGTACGGCGTTCGACCGCGTCGAGGTGACGGTCGATCGCGGCTTTGACCGCCTCGGCGGCGGCACGTACCTCGGCAGCGGTGGGCTGCGCAGCATCAGACATAGTGCAGACGCTATCCGTACCGGGGCTCTGCCCGCACAATAGATGCGATGCCGGAATACGAATTCGTCGACGTGTACGTGCCGCGCGGGGTCTCCCGCAAGGAAGCGGCCCGACTCCTGACCGACCACGCCGAGTACGGACACTGGGAGCTGGACCGCCTGACGCTCCGCAGGGACGGCAGCCGCAGGGTGCGGCTGCGCAGACGGATCATCCGTCAGCTACGGGCCAGCTGGTGACGTGAAGCGGGCCCCGCGGTCGCGGGGCCCGCTCCATCGTCCGGGCTGTGCCGTGCAGTGCGCTGCCGGATCAGGCGGCGCTGCGCGAGCGGCGGTAGAGAACCGATCCCGCGCCGGCGAGCAGCAGTCCGGCACTGGCCGGGATGAGCAGTTCGAGCCCGCCCCCACCGGTCTGCGCGAGCTGCTCCTCGGGGAAGTGCTGGGGCTCGGGGGCGTTCGGCTCGGGCGGCTGGTTGGCCGGCGGGATGACCGGCTTCTCCGGCGTGACCGGGGGCTTCTCCGGCTGCTCGGGCGGCGGGGGCGGGACCTCGGCGTCGTTGGAGCAGCTGTTGCCGAAGACGGGGTTCAGCAGTCCGCCGATGGTGACGCTGTTCCCGCAGAGGTTCACGGGGATGTCGATCGGCGCCTGGATCGAGTTGCCGGAGAGGATGCCGGGCGAGCCCTGGGCGGTCCCTTCGGCCGTGGCGCCGCCGCCCGGGGCCCGGTGACGGCCGGTGCCGGGCTCGGAGTGCCGGTTGGACGCGCCGGAGTGCCCGTCCGAGGCGGTGGTGTCGCCGGCCCGGGCGCCGTTTCCGGAGCCGCCCGGGACCGAGCGCTCCTGGGGAGCCGCCGAGCGGTCCCCCGAGCGGTCGGACTCTGCTGATCCGTTTCCGCAGTCGTTCCCGTAGGCGGGGTTCAGCAGACCGCCGACGCTGACGGAGTTGCCGCAGACGTTGACCGGGATGTCGATCGGGACCTGCACCGAGTTCCCGGACAGCACGCCCGGTGAGCCGGAGGCGGTACCGGCCGCCCCGGAGTCGGCGTGGGCGTATCCGCCACTCAGCGCGAGCACTCCGCCCGCAGCCGCCATGGTGATCAGGCCTTTACGAGTGACCTGTCGCATAGGTTCGTTTCCTGCCTTCTGGCTTCCGAAAAACCCCCGGACATGACCGTGCGGGAGCCGAATGCCGAACGGTCCCGGAGCGCATGGGGTGCACTCCGGGACCGGTCGAGCTCAAACCCTTACGGGTTGACGTTCAACGTCAGGCGTTGACGCAGGTGTTGCCGAAGGCGGGGTTCAGCAGACCGATCACGTTGACCGTGTTGCCGCACACGTTGATCGGCACGTGGACCGGAACCTGGACGACGTTGCCGGAGAGCACGCCGGGGCTGCCGATGGCAGCACCCTGGGCGCCCGCGTCGGCGGAAGCCATGCCCGCACCCGCGAGAACGAGGCCACCCGTAGCAGCCGCAACTGCGACGACCTTCTTGATCATGATTCCTCCTAGTTGGAAATGCGGTCCCAGCCGCGGACCGCACACCTTGTAACGAGGGGGATGTGGCGGGGCTACGTGTGAACGGCTCGTTTCACTCGTTCGGACACGTCCGCACAGATGGACGAATCGACGGCGAATCGGTCACCGAGCGGTCAGGAGTGGTCGATGAACCGGTCGAGCACCCGCACGCCGAACTGCAGACCGTCGACCGGGACCCGCTCGTCGACGCCGTGGAACATCCCGGCGAAGTCCAGCTCCGGCGGCAGCTTCAGCGGGGCGAAGCCGAAGCCCCGGATGCCGAGGTCGTCGAAGGACTTGGCGTCGGTGCCGGCCGAGAGCATGTACGGCACGGCACGGGCGATGGGGTCCTCGGCGACCAGCGCGGTCTGCATGGCGTCGACCAGCGCGCCGTCGAACGTGGTCTCCAGGGCCTTGTCCGCGTGCACGTCCTCGCGCCGGACGTTGGGCCCGAGGATCCGGTCCAGGTCCGCGAGGAACTCCTCCTCGTACCCGGGCAGGTACCGGCCGTCGACGTGGGCGGTCGCCTGCCCCGGGATGACGTTGACCTTGTAGCCGGCGCCGAGCTGCGTGGGATTGGCGGTGTTCTGGAGGGAGGCCCCGATGAGCTTGGCGATGCCGCCCAGCTTGGCGAGGGTCTCGTCCATGTTCTCCGGGTCCAGCTCGGTGCCCAGCGCGTCGGAGAGCTCGTCCAGGAAGTGCCGCAGCGTCTTGGTGACCCGCACCGGGAACTTGTGCCGGCCCAGCCGCCCGACCGCCTCGGACAGCTCCGTGATGGCGTTGTCCTTGTGGATCATCGAACCGTGTCCGGCGGTACCGTCCACGGTCAGCTTCATCCAGTGCATGCCCTTCTGGGCCGTCTCCACCAGATACAGCCGCAGGTTCTCGTTGACGGTGAACGAGAAGCCGCCGACCTCGCTGATCGCCTCGGTGACGCCCTCGAAGAGCCCGGGGTGGTGGTCGACGAGGTAGCGCGCCCCGTACGTCCCGCCGGCCTCCTCGTCCGCGAGGAAGGCGAGCACGATGTCGCGCGGGGGCTTGCGGCCGGTGCGCATGCGCTCACGGACGACCGCGAGGGTCATCGCGTCCATGTCCTTCATGTCGACCGCGCCCCGGCCCCAGACACAGCCGTCCGCGATCTCCCCGGAGAACGGGTCGTGCGTCCAGTCCGCCGCGTTGGCCGGCACGACGTCGGTGTGCCCGTGGATGAGGAGCGCCGGGCGCGAGGGGTCCTCGCCCTCGATCCGGGCGACCGTGGAGGCCCGCCCCTTGTGCGACTCGAAGATCCGCGGCTCCAGGCCGACCTCCGCGAGTTTCTCCGCGACGTACTCGGCCGCGCGCCGCTCACCGGGGCCGGAGTGGTCGCCGTAGTTGCTGGTGTCGATCCGGATCAGGTCACGACAGAGGTCGACGACCTCCCTCTCGGCGTTGCCACCGGTGCCGGCCTTGCCCGTGCTGATCTCGCTCACGCTGGTTCCTTCCACTGTCGCTGTGGTGCTCCTCCTCATCCTCCCGCGCCCACGGCCCCCGCCCAAGGCCGCGCACCCCCCGTCACGCACCGTTCACAGCCATCGGGGCGTGATCGAGCACCCTCGAATGTTTGCTATGGTTTTCCACGTCGGAACGGGCACGGCCCGCGAGACAGACACCTTGTCCGGGTGGCGGAATGGCAGACGCGCTAGCTTGAGGTGCTAGTGCCCTTTATCGGGCGTGGGGGTTCAAGTCCCCCCTCGGACACCAGCAGGAGCCCCACTTCGGTGGGGCTCTTTTGCGTCACCGGGCGACCACGGAGAGGGGCGACGATGCGGGGTCGCAGGAAGCCGCCTCCCGCGCCGCTCCCCCAGCGGAACGGGATCGACGCGGTGCGGGTGCGGTTGCCGGAGGATCCCGAGGGGCTCTGGGGATGCGTCGGGGAGCATCTGGCCGGGCGGTTCGGCGGGGCGATCGGGGCGGGCCGGGTGGCTCAGATGCTCGACGCCGGGCGGTTCGTGGGGGCCGACGGGGTCGCCGTGCGGGGCGACGAGCCGTACGCCGCGGGGCGGTATCTCTGGTTCCACCGGGACTTCACGGCCGAGGAGCCGGTGCCCTTCCCGGTCGGCGTCGTGTACCGGGACGAGCGTCTCGTCGTCGCCGACAAGCCGCACTTCCTGGCGACCGTGCCCCGGGGACGGCACATCACCGAGACCGCGGTGGCCCGGCTGCGGCGGGAGCTGGACCTGCCCGCCCTGCAACCGGCGCACCGGCTGGACCGGCTGACCGCGGGTCTCGTGCTGTTCGTGGTGCGGCCCGCGGACCGGGGCGCGTACCAGACGCTGTTCCGGGACCGGCTGGTGCGCAAGGAGTACGAGGCGCTGGCCCCGTACGACCCGGAGCTGCCCCTCCCCCGTACCGTACGCAGCCGCATCGTGAAGGAGCGCGGGGTGCTCGCCGCCCGCGAGGAGCCGGGTGAGGCGAACAGCGAGAGCCGGGTGGAGCTGGTGGAGCGCCGGGGCGGGACCGGGCGTTACCGGCTGCTGCCGGCGACCGGGCGGACGCATCAGCTGCGGGTCCACATGAACGCGCTGGGGCTGCCGATCGTCCACGATCCGCTGTATCCGGTGGTGGAGGAGGAAGGGGCCGCCGACGACTTCTCGCGGCCGTTGCAGTTGCTGGCCCGGGTTCTGGAGTTCACCGATCCGGTCGGCGGGGAGCCGCGCCGCTTCGAGAGCGGGCTGCGGCTCTCCGCCTGGCCGGAGGGGTGAGGCGCGCGGCGCTCAGTGGCCGCGCTTGATCCACTCGTCGAGCTGCGGGGCCTCCGCGCCGATGGTGGTGGGGTCGCCGTGGCCGGTGCGGACGGCCGTGTCGCCCGGCAGGGTGAGGAGCCGGTCCCGGATCGAGTCGATGATCGTCGGGAACGACGAGAAGGACCGGCCGGTGGCGCCCGGGCCGCCCTGGAAGAGGGTGTCGCCGGTGAAGACCGTGGCGAGACCGGGGGCGTACAGGCAGACCGCGCCGGGGGCGTGGCCCGGGGTGTGCAGGACCGTGAGCGCGGTGCCCGCGACGGTCAGTTCCTGGCCGTCGGTGAGGGTGCCGTCGGGGGCGCGGTCCGGGTGGGTCTGCTGCCAGAGCGGCAGGTCGTCCGGGTGGAGCAGGATCGGGGCGCCGGTGGCTGCCGCGAGGGCGGGGGCGGCGTCGATGTGGTCGTTGTGCGCGTGGGTGCAGACGATGGCGCGCAGCGTCCGGCCGCCGAGCGCGGCCTCGATGGCGGCGGCGTCGTGGGCGGCGTCGATGACGATCGCCTCGGTGTCGTCGCCGACGATCCAGACGTTGTTGTCGACGTCCCACTCGCCGCCGTCGAGGGCGAAGGTGCCGGAGGTGACCAGATGGTCGATGCGGGCGGACATCAGAGGACCACCACCGAGCGGAGGACGTCGCCGTCGTGCATCCGGGCGAAGGCCTGCTCGATGTCGCCCAGGCCGATGGTCTCGGTGACGAAGGCGGCGAGGTCGAGGCGGCCCTGCTGGTGGAGGTCGACGAGCATCGGGAAGTCGCGGGAGGGCAGGCAGTCGCCGTACCAGGAGGACTTGAGCGAGCCGCCGCGGCCGAAGACGTCCAGGAGCGGCAGTTCGAGCTTCATCTCCGGGGTCGGGACGCCGACGAGGACGACCGTTCCCGCGAGGTCGCGGGCGTAGAAGGCCTGCTGGTAGGTCTCCGGTCGGCCAACGGCCTCGATGACGACGTCGGCGCCGTTGCCGTCGGTGAGGGCGCGGATGGCCTCGACCGGGTCGGCGGAGCGGGAGTTGACGGTGTGGGTGGCGCCCATCTTCTTCGCCGTCTCCAGCTTGCGGTCGTCGATGTCGACCGCGATGATCTTCGCCGCGCCGGCGAGGCGGGCTCCGGCGATGGCCGCGTCGCCGACGCCGCCGCAGCCGATGACGGCGACCGAGTCGCCCCGGCCGACCTGGCCGGTGTTGATGGCGGCGCCGATGCCCGCCATGACCCCGCAGCCGAGCAGTCCGGCGACGGCCGGGGAGACCTCGGGGTCGACCTTGGTGCACTGGCCGGAGGCGACGAGGGTCTTCTCGGCGAAGGCGCCGATGCCCAGTGCGGGCGACAGCTCCGTGCCGTCGAGCAGCGTCATCTTCTGCTTCGCGTTGTGGGTGTCGAAGCAGTACCAGGGGCGGCCGCGCAGACAGGCGCGGCACTGGCCGCACACGGCACGCCAGTTGAGGACGACGAAGTCGCCGGGGGCGACGTCCGTGACGCCCTCGCCGACCGACTCCACGACGCCCGCGGCCTCGTGGCCGAGGAGGAAGGGGAACTCGTCGTTGATGCCGCCCTGCTTGTAGTGCAGGTCGGTGTGGCAGACGCCGCACGCCTGGATCTTCACGACCGCCTCGCCGGGGCCGGGGTCCGGGATCTGAATCGTCTCGACCCTGACCGGTTCGTTCTTCCCCGGTGCGATGACCCCTTGCACCTGCTGCGCCATAACCGTGTTCTCCCTGCTCCTGAGCTTTCGCGAAGATCGATCGCGGACAACCGTACGCCTTGGGGGACCCGCTACGGAGCGAGCACGTCCAGTTCGTGCAGGGCGCCGACGGCGATCTCCTTGGTGAGCCGTTCGGCGGCCTCCGGGTCGCCCTCGCGTACCGCCTCGGCGAGGCGGACGTGCAGGGTGACGGCGGCCGGGTCGGGGTCCTCGAACATCACCTGGTGGTGGGTGCGGCCCGCGAGCACCTCGGCGACGACGTCCCCGAGCCGGGCGAACATCTCGTTGCCGGAGGCGTTGAGGACGATCCGGTGGAAGGCGATGTCGTGTTCGAGGTAGCCCTCCAGCTGCTGGCCGCGTGAGGTGGCGACCATGCCGAGGGCGCGTTCGGTGAGTTCGGCGCACTGCGCGGCGGTGGCGTGGCGGGCGGCGAGGGACGCCGCGACCGGTTCGATCGCGGAGCGCAGCACGGTGAGGGAACGCAGCTGGCGGGGGCGGTCGGCGCCGGCGAGGCGCCAGCGGATGACCTGGGGGTCGTAGACGTTCCAGGTCTCGGTGGGGCGGACCGTCACGCCGACCCGGCGGCGGGATTCGACCAGATGCATCGATTCCAGGACCCGGACCACTTCGCGCACGACCGTACGGGAGACGTCGAAGCGCTGGGCGAGCTCGTCGGTGCGCAGGACGCTGCCGGGCGGGAACCGGCCGGAGGAGATCTCCAGACCCAGGGTGTCCAGCACATGTGTATGCAGCCCCTGGCTCTGTGTGGTCATGGTCCAAGCCTACGGCGCGACCCCCGGGAACAATAAGTACGACGTTTATGTCACAGACTCTTGAATAAGTCGTACCTAATAGGTTTCAGTAGCGCGACGGACCGATGTCGAAGAAGACAGCGAGACACCTCCATGAACACGGCACCCCCCATGAGCACCCCCCACGTCGTCGTGGTGATGGGCGTAGCAGGAACCGGCAAGACCACGATCGGTCCCCTGCTCGCCGCCGAACTCGGCGTTCCGTACGCCGAGGGCGACGACTTCCATCCCCCGGCGAACATCGCCAAGATGTCGGCCGGCACCCCCCTGGACGACGACGACCGGTGGCCGTGGCTGGACGCCATCGGCGCGTGGGCGCTCGGGCGGGCGGGGCTCGGCGGGGTCGTCTCCAGCTCCGCGCTCAAGCGGGTCTACCGGGACCGGCTGCGGGACGGGGCGCCGGACGCCGTCTTCCTGCATCTGACCGGTGACCGGGCGCTGATCGAGGAGCGGATGGCGGACCGCAAGGGCCACTTCATGCCCACCGCGCTGCTCGACTCGCAGTTCGCGACGCTGCAGCCGCTCCAGGCCGACGAGGCCGGAGTGAGCGTCGACGTGTCCGGCACTCCTGAGGAAATCACCCGGCGAGCCGTCGCCGCGCTGCGCCGGCTCGATAGTTAAGGACCTTCACCGTGACCAGTCTCAGCGTCGAGATGCTGGCAGCGGAAGCCGCCGAACCGATCACCTCGGCAGGCAACGCTCAGTTGGGCATCGCCGTCCTGGCGGGCATCGCCGTCATCGTTCTCCTCATCACCAAACTCAAGATGCACGCGTTCCTCGCGCTGACCATCGGTTCGCTGGCGCTCGGCTCCTTCGCGGGAGCCGCCCCGGCCGACACGATCGCCAGTTTCACCGCGGGCCTCGGCTCCACCGTCGCGGGTGTGGGCGTCCTGATCGCGCTCGGCGCGATCCTCGGCAAACTGCTCGCCGACTCGGGCGGGGCCGACCAGGTCGTCGACACCATCCTCGCGAAGGCGAGCGGCCGGGTCATGCCCTGGGCGATGGTCCTGATCGCCTCGATCATCGGTCTGCCGCTGTTCTTCGAGGTCGGGATCGTGCTGATGATCCCGGTCGTGCTGCTCGTCGCCAAGCGCGGCAACTACTCCCTGATGCGGATCGGCATCCCGGCGCTGGCCGGGCTCTCCGTGATGCACGGGCTGATCCCTCCGCACCCCGGCCCGCTGGTCGCGATCGACGCCCTGGACGCCAATCTCGGCGTGACGCTGGCGCTCGGCGTGCTGGTCGCCATCCCGACGGTGATCATCGCCGGTCCGGTGTTCTCCCGCTACGCCGCGCGCTGGGTGGACATCAAGCCGCCGGAGAACATAATCCCGCAGCGCCCCTCCGAGGACCTGGACCGCCGTCCGGGTTTCGGCGCGACCCTGGCGACCATCCTGCTGCCGGTCGTCCTGATGCTGCTGAACGCGCTCGTCGAGATCGTGGTCGACAATCCCGAGAACGGTCTCCAGAAGGTCACCGCGGTCATCGGCTCGCCGCTGATCGCCCTGCTCGCGGCCGTCCTCGTCGGGATGTTCACGCTCGGCCGGGCCGCCGGATTCACCAAGGACCGGCTCGCCGGCACCGTGGAGAAGTCCCTCGCCCCGATCGCCGGAATCCTGCTCATCGTCGGCGCGGGCGGCGGCTTCAAGCAGACGCTGATCGACGCCGGGGTGGGCCAGATGATTCTGGAGTTCTCCGAGAACTGGTCGATACCGGCCCTGCTGCTCGGCTGGCTGATCGCCGTCGCGATCCGCCTCGCCACCGGCTCGGCCACCGTCGCCACCATCTCGGCAGCCGGTCTGGTCGCCCCGCTGGCCGCCGACATGTCGGCCTCGCACGCGGCCCTGCTGGTGCTGGCCGTCGGCGCCGGTTCGCTCTTCTTCAGCCATGTGAACGACGCCGGGTTCTGGCTGGTGAAGGAGTACTTCGGCATGGACGTCGGCCAGACCGTGAAGACCTGGTCGGTGATGGAGACGATCATCTCCGTGGTGGCCATGGCCTTCATCCTGCTGCTGTCGCTGTTGCTGTAGCGGGGCCCGTGCTCGTACACATGTCCGCGCCCGCCCCCGGAGTGTCCGGGGGCGGGCGCGGACATGTGCGTACGGAGGTCAGCGGCGGGCGGACCCGCTCTCGGCCGCCTTCTCCAGCTGGAACGCCTCGTTGCCGAGGCCGATCCGGGCATGCACCTCGGGCTTGACCGAGCGCAGCACCGCCCCGTACACGAGGCCTCCGACGAGCGCGAGGATGATCACGCCCGGAAGCAGCCAGTTGAGGGCCGAGCCAGGGCCGGAGCCGACGAGGACGTCGAAGTCGCGGACGGTGAGGACGGCGATCGACAGGAGCGCGAGTCCGGCGAGGGCGGAGGCGACCAGGCGCGGGGCCTGCGCGCGGCCCGCGCCGCGCTTGACGAAGAAGGCGATGACGGCGAAGGAGGCGGCGGCCATCAGCAGGATGACGCCGAGCGCCCCGACGTTGCCCATCCAGGTGAACAGCCGCAGGACGGGGGCGGTGGGGTCGCCGACCGGGTGGTCGTCGGTGAGGGCGAAGGCGAGCACGATCACGACGGAGACGAGGGTCTGGAGCAGCGAGCCGGTGCCGGGAGCGCCGCTCGCCCGGTTGGTGCGGCCGAAACGGGCGGGCAGCAGACCCTCGCGGCCCATCGCGAACGCGTAGCGGGCGACGACGTTGTGGAAGCTGAGGAGCGCGGCGAACATCCCGGTGACGAAGAGGATGTGCAGGATGTCGGTGAAGGTGGAGCCGAGTCGTGCCTCGGTGAGGCCGAACAGCAGGCCGGGGCCCTCCTTGAGGGAGGTGTCGGCGACGGAGCCGGGTCCGGCGGCGACGGTGAGGGCCCAGGAGCTGATCGCCAGGAAGAGCGCGGCGTAGCCCACCGCGAGGAACATCACCCGGGACACCACGATCTGCGGGCGGCTCGTCTCCTCCGCGTACACCGGGGCCTGCTCGAAGCCGACGAACGCGGCGATGCAGAAGCAGAGCGCGGTGCCGAGCCCGGCGCCGGTGAGGGTCTCGGGGTTGAAGGCGTGCAGCGACAGGCCCTCAGGGCCGGGCTTGCTCACGGCGGCGATGTCGAAGATCACCACGAGGGCGCACTCGATGACCAGCAGGACGCCGAGCACCTTGGCGTTGAGGTCGATCTTCAGCCAGCCGAGGACGCCGACGACGGCCGCCGCGACCAGCGCCGGTATCCACCACGCCAGCTCGATGTCGAGATAGGTGGCGAAGATACCGGAGACCTCGAAGCCGAGGATCCCGTAGATGCCGACCTGCATCGCGCTGTACGCCACCAGCGCCACGAGCGAGGCGCCGGCGCCGGCGGTGGGGCCGAGCCCCCGGGCGATGTACGCGTAGAACGCGCCGGCGTTGTGGACGTGCCGGCTCATCTCCGCGTAGCCGACGCTGAACAGCATCAGGACGACACCCAGGATGATGAAGAGCAGCGGCTGGCCGACGATGCCCATCACGCCGAAGACCGTGGGCATCACTCCGGCGACCACCATCAGGGGGGCGCTGGCCGCGACGACCGACAGCAGGAGGCCGGGGGTGCCGAGCCGGTTCGCCCGCAGGGCGCGTTCCTCGCCCTTGTAGGTGTTGATCCCGCCGGTATCGGCCGTCCTCCTCGTGGTGCCGGTCTCACTGGAAAATGAACTGCCGGTCGACATGGCGGGATGGGTCCCTTCTTCGTGGTGGGGTGGTGCCTTTCCTGCCTCACGGACCGCTTGACGTGCCGTGCTTCACGGGGCGGGCTTCACGGGTCGGGCTTCACGGGGTGCCGAGCGCGTAGGCGCGCGCGGCGACGAACGCGGCGTGCGGCTCCCGGCCCGCGTACGACCAGGGCGCGGCGGTGGCGTACGGGCCGATGCGGTGGAAGAGGGCGGCGGCCTCGGCGGGCCGCCCCTCGCAGACCTTGGCGTGCGCCAGGAAGTTCAGGTCGAGACGGTGGCGCGGGTGGTCCTCGCGCTCCCATTCCAGCCACCAGTCGAAGGCGGTCTTCATCACCTGCCGGGCCCGGCGGCCGGACCAGTGGCCCGAGGCCGTCGGGTCGTCGGACTCGATTCCGGCGGCGACCAGGACGCGGTAGCGCTCGGCGTGGGCGATGACCGGGAGCACGGCCAACGGGGAGTCGGCGGGTGCCAGTTCGGCGGCCCAGGCGGCGAAGTCGTACACCTCGTGGAGGGGGTCGTGGCCGCTCGCGGGGTTGCTCTCGGCCAGCAGAGCGGCCATCACGTGGTGGGCGTGATGGTGGTCGGGATGGCGGGAGCGCACCTCCTCGAAGAGCCTGCCGGTCTCGTCCGCCCCGTCGTCGCGGCCCCGGTCCAGGAGGAGCAGCGCGAGCCAGGGGGTGGGGTCGTCGGGGAGGAGGCGGGCGGCGGCGAGGCAGGCTTCCCGGGCGCGGGCGGCGTCGTTCGCCTTGGCCTTGGGCCGCAGCGCGCGGGCGACCCGTGCGCAGCCGAGAAGGGTGGCGGCGTCGGCGCTCTCGGGCTCGACGAGCAGCCAGTCACCGGCCCAGTCCACGGCGGACGAGGTCTCGGCGAGGGCCAGAAAGCGATGTCCGCGGCGGTCCCAGTCCCGCCCGGTGCCCACCAGCAGGGTGCGGGCCTCGGACCATCTGCCCTGGACGAACTGGCCGCGTGCGGCGATGAGTTCATCGTCGTCGAGGGCAGGGTCGAAGACGTGGTCCGAGCGGCTGCCCCGACGACGGGAGCGGCCCAGGGGCGGCGGAGGCGGGGGCATGCCGCGGGCTTCTTTCGATGCGGTGTGCGAGCGGATGATCGCGCACAGCAAAGCGGCAGGCCATGCTCCCCGTCAAGGGGCGCCCGATGTCACCTCTATGCACTTTTCAGCTACTTGGCTGGAATTCATCCCATCGACTCGGGTGTTCGCACAGCGTGCGGCGGGGTCGGTGGGCGCGGAGTGGCGCCTGACACACTGGGGACATGGAACCCCGCGAACCCCTCAGCCCCTTCCTCCTGGCCTTTCCCGGACCGTTGCGCGACAGGCTGGTGGCGGCGGTCCTCTCCGGCGAAAAGGTGTCCACCTCCGGGCTGTTGGCCGAGTACGAACGGGAGGGGGAGGAGCTTCCCCCCGTGGGCGAGCGGTCCGCGCTGATCGACTCGGAGGGGCGGGAGGTGGCGGTGCTGGAGCTGACCGGCGTACGGGTGCTGCCCCTCGGGGAGGTGGATCTGCGGCACGCGCTCGACGAGGGCGAGGGATACCGGTCGGTGGCCGAGTGGCGGGCGGGGCACGAGCGGTTCTGGCACAGCGAGGAGATGCGGGAGGCACTGGGGGATCCGGGGTTCACGGTGAACGACGCGACGCTGATCGTGGCGGAGCGGTTCCGGGTGGTCGAGCGGCTGGGGTGACGTCGGGGCCCCGCCCCGAACCCCGCTTCTCCCTCGCCGGAGGGGCTTGAAACATCAGGCCCGCCTACAGGGCCCGCGCCGCCGCCCGGCCCGCCGCACGGCCCGAGAAGATGCAGCCGCCCAGGAACGTGCCCTCCAGGGAGCGGTAGCCATGGACTCCGCCACCGCCGAAGCCCGCGGCCTCGCCCGCCGCGTACAGGCCGGGGAGGGGGGCGCCCTCGGCGCTGAGGACACGGGAGGACAGGTCCGTCTCCAGGCCGCCCAGGGACTTGCGGGTGA
Organism: Streptomyces sp. rh34; assembly: GCF_002551245.1. Taxonomy (GTDB): domain Bacteria; phylum Actinomycetota; class Actinomycetes; order Streptomycetales; family Streptomycetaceae; genus Streptomyces. The sequence continues at coordinate 15,314 of NZ_NTGZ01000075.1, read as the reverse complement.
GGATGTTGAGGCGGACGGCGATCAGCGGGCCCGCCGCCGGGTCCAGGACGCGGTGCGGTTTCGCGGTGCGGATGAGGCGGTCGCCCAGGTAGGCGCGGGCCCCGCGGATCGCGGTGACCTGGAGGTCCTTGGTGAAGGGGTTGGCGATCTCACGGTCGCGGGCGGTGATCTCGCGGCGCAGGCTCTCCTCGTCGATGAGGCCGTCGCCGGTGACCGCGTTCATGCCCCGGACCAGCGCGCCGAGGTCCTTCTCGACGACGAAGTCGACGCCGTGGTCCATGAACGCCTTGACCGGCGCGGGCACGTCCGCGCGGGCCCGGCCGATCACGTCGCGGACCGACTTGCCGGTGAGGTCCGGGTTCTGCTCGGAGCCGGAGAGCGCGAACTCCTTGCCGATGATGCGCTGGTTGAGCACGAACCAGGTGTAGCCGTGGCCGGAGCCCATGATGTGTTCGAGGGTGCCGAGCGTGTCGAAGCCGGGGAAGAGCGGGACCGGCAGCCGTCTGCCGCGGGCGTCCAGCCAGAGGGACGAGGGGCCGGGCAGGATCCGGATGCCGTGCTGGGCCCAGATCGGGTTCCAGTTCTCGATGCCCTCGGTGTAGTGCCACATCCGGTCGCGGTTGATGTGGTGCGCGCCCGCCTTCTCGGCGATGCCGAGCATCAGCCCGTCGACGTACGCGGGCACCCCGGAGAGCATCTTCTCGGGCGGGGTGCCCAGGCGCTCGGGCCACTGGGCGCGGACCAGGTCGTGGTTGCCGCCGATGCCGCCGGAGGTGACGATCACCGCCTGGGCCTTCAGCTCGAAGACGCCGGTGACCTCCCGGCCGCTCGCGGTGCCGCGCTCGGCCGGGCTGGGCTCCAGGATCTCGCCGGTGACCGTGTCGAGTGCCCCGGCGGTGCGGGCGAGACCGGTGACACGGTGCCGGAACCTCAGCTGCACGAGCCCCTTGGCGACGCCCGCGCGGACCCGCCGCTCGAAGGGGGCGACGACGCCGGGGCCGGTGCCCCAGGTGATGTGGAAGCGGGGTACGGAGTTGCCGTGGCCCGTCGCGTCGTAACCGCCGCGTTCGGCCCAGCCGACGACCGGGAAGAGGCGCAGCCCCTGCTGATGCAGCCAGGAGCGCTTCTCACCGGCGGCGAAGTCGACGTACGCCTCGGCCCACTTCCGTGGCCAGCGGTCCTCCTGCTCGCGGTCGAAGCCCGCCGTGCCGTACCAGTCCTGGAGGGCCAGCTCCCGGCTGTCCTTGATCCGCAGCCGGCGCTGTTCGGGTGAGTCCACGAGGAAGAGGCCGCCGAACGACCAGTGCGCCTGGCCGCCGATGGACTGCTCGGGCTCCTGGTCGAGGAGGATCACGGAACGGCCGGCGTCGACCAGTTCGGCGGTGGCCACGAGCCCGGCGAGTCCTGCCCCGATCACGATCACATCAGCGTCGTACGCCATGGGTTCCATCCTGTCGGGGTGGCTCGGGGGCGGGCGGGGAAGGTCAGCCCACCGGTCGGCGAAACGTGGGTCGGCGAAACGTTCAAGTTACCCGTGCGTCAGATCTTGGATACCAGCCAGGGCCACGTCAACCGTCCGGGTGCTGTTGGATGGAACGCATGACGCCCTCTGACGAGATTCTGGACATCGTCGACGAGAACGACGAGGTCATCGGGCAGGCCCCGCGTGGCGAGGCGACCGCGCGGAGGCTGCGGCACCGCTGTGTGTTCATCGAGGCGCGCGACGTCGACGGGCGGGTCTTCGTCCATCGGCGTACGCCCACGAAGCTGGTCTTCCCCTCGCACTACGACATGTTCGTCGGCGGGGTGGTGGGTGCGGGCGAGTCGTACGACGAGGCGGCGCTGCGCGAGGCGGAGGAGGAGCTGGGGGTCTCGGGGCTGCCGCACCCCGAGCCGCTGTTCCGGTTCCTCTATGCCGACGCCGACTCCGGACACACCTGGTGGTCGGCCGTCTACCGGGTGCGGTGCGAGCTGCCGGTGTCCCCACAGGCCGAGGAGGTCGCCTGGCACACGTTCCTCGACGACGCGGAGCTGGAGCGGCGGCTCGGCGACTGGCCGTGGGTGCCCGACGGGGTGGAGGCGTACCGGCGGCTGCGGGAGTTCCGGGCGGGCTGACCGGGCTGACCGGGCCCGATCGGCATGTACCCCCTAGGGTTCCAGATGTGAACAAGATCGTGCAGAGCGTGCGGCTGTGGTTCGCGCCGCAGCGGATCCGGGAGGAGGGGAACACCCCCGACTACCGGTTCTCCCTGGCCAACGAGCGGACGTTCCTCGCCTGGATCCGGACGGCTCTGGCCCTGATCGGCGGGGGTTTCGCCGTCGATCAGTTCCTGCCGGAGCTGGTGTGGGGCGTGCGGGCCGGGCTCGCGCTCGGGTTGCTGGCCGCCGGGGTGTTCTGCGCGCTGCGGGCGGTCAACCACTGGGTGCGGTGCGAGCGGGCGATGCGGCGGGGCGAGGATCTGCCGGTGTCCCGGTTCCCGACCCTGCTGAGCCTCGTCGTCGCCGTCGTCGCGGTGGCGATGGTGGTGGTGGTCCTCTTCGGCTGGGAGGGCGTGTGACGGCGACGGCGGAGAGGGATCCCGGGCTGCAGCCCGAGCGGACACGGCTGGCCTGGCGGCGTACGACACTGTCCGCCACGGTCGTCGCGCTGCTCGCCGTGCGGCAGGCGCTGCTCAGCGGGGCGACACCGGCCGCGCTGATCGCGGTGGCGCTGAGCGCGGCGGCCTGGCTGGGGTTCCTGGGGGTGGCCCACCGCCGGATGCTGCGGATGGAGGCGGCGCGGCCGGCGCCGCTCGCCCCGCGCGGGGCGCTGGCGGCGGCGCTGTGCACGGTGGCGCTGGCGGTGTTCGCCGCGGCGATGCTGTTCTGAGCCGGGCCTGCCCGGCCGGGCGCGGGCACCGATGCTGTTCCGAGCCGGGCTGCCGGACCAGGCCCGAGCGGCGATGCTGTTCCGGGCCCGCCCCGACGGTCCGTCCGGGCGGGCCCGGGTCGCTCAGGCGTCCCAGTCCACCGTCACCACGATCTTGCCGCGGGTCCGCCCCTCCTGGTTGAGCCGGTACGCGTCGGCAGCCTGCTCCAGCGGGAACACCCGGTCCACATGGACGGTGACGATGCCCTGTTCGGCCAGTTCCGCGACCTGGGCCAGATCGTTCGCGTCGGGGCGCACGAAGGCGTAGCGGCCGCCGTAGGAGAAGACCTCGCTGTCCGCGATGGAGGCGAGCCGGCCGCCAGGGGCGAGGGTGTCGGCGGAGGCGCGCAGCGCGTCGCCGCCCACCGTGTCGAAGGAGGCGTCGAAGCCGTCGGGGACCAGTTCGCGCAGCCGGTCGACGAGGCCTTCGCCGTACTCCACGGGCTCCGCGCCGAGGCTGCGGAGGTGCTCGTGGTTGCGGGGGCTGGCGGTGCCGATCACCCGGCACCCGGTGTGCCGGGCCATCTGGACGGCCAGCGATCCGACGCCTCCCGCCGCCGCGTGGACCAGAACGGTGTCGCCGTCCCGGATCTTCAGGGTGCGGTGCAGCACCTGGTAGGCGGTCAGGCCGGCCAGCGGCAGGCCCGCGGCCTCCTCGAAGCTCAGGCTCAGGGGCTTGCGGGCGAGAGTGCGCACCGGGGCGGCGACGTACTCGGCGAACGTGCCCCGGGAGAGGAAGTCCTCGCGTACGTAGCCGATGACCTCGTCGCCCACCGCGAACTCGTCCACCGCGACGCCCGGTTGTACGACGACCCCGGAGACGTCCCAGCCGGGGATCACCGGGAAGACGGCTTCGAGGCCCCCTTGGAGGTAGCCCTCGCGGGCCTTCCAGTCGACCGGGTTGACGGCGGCCGCCCGTACCTTCACCAGGACCGAGTCGGGGCCGACCTTGGGGTCGGGCCGCTCGCCGTATTCCATGACGTCGGCGGAGCCGTACGCGCTGTAGCTGATCGCCTTCATCCCTCGACCTTCCGCGCAGGTCGGGGCCGCCGCAACTCAGGGGGTACGGCCGGGGGCCCTCTCACCAGCGCGGGACGGTGGGCGCCGTCCATGTCGTGTCGGCGGCGCGCATCGCCGCCGCGTCGTCGCGCTCACGGTAGGTCGCGTTCTCCATCCAGCGCCGGTGCAGGGCGGACAGGCGCTCGCGGTCCAGTTCCACGCCGAGGCCGGGGGCGTCGGAGACGGCCAGCCGCCCTCCGGTGAAGGTGTGGCGCTCGGTGATGACGTCCTCGGTCTGCCAGGGGTAGTGGCTGTCGCAGGCGTACGCGAGGTCCGGCACGGTGGCGGCGACGTGGGTCATCGCGGCGAGGCTGATGCCGAGGTGGGTGTTGGAGTGCATGGAGAGTCCGACGCCGAACGTGCGGCAGATGCCCGCCAGCTCCCGGGTGCGGTGCAGCCCGCCCCAGTAGTGGTGGTCGCTCAGGACGATCTGGACGGCGTCGCGGGCGAAGGCCTCGGGGAGCTCGGCCAGGGTGGTGACGCACATGTTGGTGGCGAGTGGGACGTCGGTTCCGGCCGAGACGGCGGCCATGCCGTCCGTGCCGCTGGTGGGGTCCTCGAGGTATTCGAGGACGCCCTTCAGCTGCTCGGCGACGTACAGCGAGGTGGGGACGGACCAGGCGCCGTTCGGGTCCAGCCGCAGCGGGCGGCCCGGGAACGCCTCGGCCAGCGCGCGCACCGCGGCGATCTCCCGGTCGGGCTCGAAGACGCCGCCCTTGAGCTTGAAGGAGCCGAAGCCGTAGGTGTCGGCGAAGCGCCGGGCCTGGGCGACGACGCCGGCCGGGTCGAGCGCGGCCCCCCAGTCGTCGGCCTCGCCCGCTCCGGGGTGGGCGGCCCAGCGGTAGAAGAGGTACGCGCTGTACTCGACGGTGTCGCGGACCTTGCCGCCGAGCAGGGTGTGCACCGGCAGGCCCTGTGCCTTGCCGAGGGCGTCCAGGCAGGCGACCTCGAAGGCGGAGACGGCCGAGAGCCGGATCTTCTCCACGTTCCTGACTCCGCGGAGTCCCCCGGCGTCGACCCGGTCGTCGGCCGCGCGCGAGTCGCCGCACACCTCCTCGGCCAGGGCGAACAGTCCGTTCAGATCCATGACCGTCCGGCCGGGGAGCGCCTCGGCGAGGGAACGCGCGGGTTCCAGGTAGGCGCCGTCGCCGTACGTCTCCCCCACGCCGGACGTTCCGTTCCGGGTGACGACCTCCACGATCAGGCGAGGGGTGTACGGCTGGTGGACGCCCTGCGTGTTCAGCAGGGGCGGATCGGCCACGAGGATCGGGGTGAGCCGGACGGTTTCGATCACCAGATCGTCTGTATTCATACGTGAACTCTATTCAGGGATGCGTTTCCCTGCCAGAGCCGTGCCGGCTTCCGCACCTCGGATCACGGGAGGACACTGGACGACATACCGACTGGTCGGCATCATGGTTCCCGATCGCCAGTCGCCTCGTTCCGTCGCCCGGAGGTACGCACCATGAGCTCAGTCCCCCCACCAGGTCTCGACCTCGAGCTGCTGCGCGGCCACCTCGACCGTGAGCGGCCCGGGATGGTGAGCGGGCCCCTCGAAGCCCGGCTGATCGAGGGCGGCCGCTCGAACCTCACGTACACCGTCAGCGACGGGGCGGGCCGGTGGGTGGTGCGCAGGCCTCCGCTCGGCCATGTGCTGGCCACCGCGCACGACATGACGCGCGAGCATCGCGTGATCAGCGGCCTGTACCCCACCGCCGTCCCGGTGCCGGAGCCGCTGCTGCTCTGCGAGGACGACAGCGTGATCGGCGCCCCGTTCTACGTGATGGAGTACGTCGAGGGCACCCCGTACCGCACCGCCGAGCAGCTCGCGCCGCTGGGCCCCGAGCGCACCCGGGCGGCAGTCCTCGGGCTCATCGACACCCTGGTCGACCTGCACGCCGTGGATCCGGGGGCGGTGGGGCTCGGGGACTTCGGGCGGCCCGACGGCTTCCTGGACCGGCAGTTGCGGCGCTGGGGCAAGCAGTTGGACGCCTCCCGCAACCGTGACCTGGCGGGCATCGACGAGCTGCACGCCTCCCTCGGCCGCGGGCTGCCCTCCTCCCCCGCGCCCACCGTCGTCCACGGCGACTACCGCCTGGACAACGTGCTGCTCGGCTCCGACGACCGGATCAGGGCCGTCCTCGACTGGGAGATGTCCACGCTCGGCGATCCGCTGACCGACCTCGGGCTGCTCGTGATGTACAGCTCCGACCTCGACCTGCCGGAGTCGCCCGTCTCCACCACCAGCGGCGCGGCCGGGCACCCGTCCGCCGCCGAGCTGATCGAGCGCTACGCGGCCCGCTCGGGCCGGGACACCTCAGCCATCTCCTGGTACACCGCGTTCGCTTGGTTCAAGCTCGCCGTGATCCTGGAGGGCATCCACTACCGCTACACCCTCGGCCAGACCGTCGGCGCGGGCTTCGACCGGATCGGAGATCTGGTCCCCGTCTTCATCGAGCACGGCCTCACCACCCTCCAGGAAGGCTGAACCCCATGGACTTCGCATTCGACGCCCGTACCGAGGAGCTGCGGAGCAAGCTGCTCGCGTTCATGGACGAGCACGTGTATCCGGCCGAGGAGGTCGCCGAGGAGCAGCGGGCGCGGCTCGCATCGCCCTGGGACACCCCGGCGGTCGTGGGCGAACTGAAGGCCGAGGCGCAGCGGCAGGGGCTGTGGAACCTCTTCCTGCCGGACGCGGAGTACGGGGCCGGGCTGACGAACCTCCAGTACGCCCCGCTCGCGGAGATCACCGGACGCTCCCCGCACCTCGCGCCGACCGCGCTGAACTGCGCGGCCCCGGACACCGGGAACATGGAGGTGCTCTTCCAGTTCGCCACCGACGAGCAGAAGAAGCAGTGGCTGGAGCCGCTGCTCGCCGGGGAGATCCGCTCCGCGTTCGCGATGACGGAGCCGGACGTGGCGTCCTCGGACGCGACGAACATCGAGACCCGGATCGTCCGCGACGGCGGTGACTACGTCATCAACGGGCGTAAGTGGTACATCTCCGGGGCGATGAACCCGGACTGCGCGGTCTTCATCGTGATGGGCAAGACCGACCCGGACGGCGCGGACACCCGCCGCCAGCAGTCGATGATCCTGGTGCCGCGCGACACCCCGGGGCTCGAAGTGCGGCGGGCCATGCGGGTGTACGGGTACGAGGACCACTCGCACGGCGGTCACGCCGAGGTGGTCTTCCACGATGTCCGGGTGCCCGCGGCGAACCTGATCGGCGAGGAGGGCGGCGGCTTCGCCATCGCGCAGGCGCGGCTGGGCCCGGGGCGGATCCACCACTGCATGCGGCTGATCGGGATGGCGGAGCGCACCATCGAGCTGATGTGCCGGCGGGCGGTGGCGCGTACGGCGTTCGGCAAGCCGCTCGCCCAGCAGGGCGTCGTGCAGAACTGGATCGCGGACGCCCGGGTCACGGTGGAGCAGTTGCGGCTGCTGGTGCTGAAGACGGCCTGGCTGATGGACACCGTGGGCAACAAGGGCGCGCACACCGAGATCCAGGCCATCAAGATCGCCACCCCGCGCGCGGTGGTGGACATTCTCGACTCGGCGGTGCAGCTGTACGGCGCGGGCGGGGTGAGCCAGGACTTCCCGCTGGCGGAGCTGTGGGCCTCGGCGCGGACGCTGCGGCTGGCGGACGGTCCTGACGAGGTGCACCAGCGGTCGCTGGCCCGGCGGGAGATCAAGCGGTACGTGTGACGGACAGCGGTGCGGCCCCCTCCCGAGGTGCTCTTCGGGAGGGGGCCGCTGCGGTACACGTACGGCAGGACTCAGAAGGTGAGCTTCCAGCTGTCGATGTAGCCGGTGTCCTGACGGGCGACGTCCTGGACCCGGAGCTTCCAGGAGCCGTTGGCGACCTCGGCGGAGGCGTTGACCATGTACGTGGTGATGACGTTGTCGGCCGAGTCTCCGCTGCTGGAGTTCTTCAGCCGGTACGCGGTGCCGTCCGGGGCCACCAGGTCGACGACCAGGTCGCCGCGCCAGGTGTGCTTGATGTCGACGCCGACCTGGAGGGCGGTCGGGGCGTTGCCCGTCCGTCCGGTGACCGCGATCGACGAGGTCACCGCGGCTCCCGCGTCCGGGACGGCGACATCGGTGGTGTTGCTGAACACGTCCCCGGCGGGCGGTTCGCCGCTGCCGGAGGACAGGGTCCAGACGGCGTGGGCCGCGGCGTCGCTGTTGCGGTCCAGGGCGGTGTCGTTGATGTTGCTCGTGGTGTCGCAGGACGAGTGGTAGCAGCGGTCGAACGCCTGCCCCGCGGTCCCGCCCCACTTCTGCGCCTGGGCGGCGGACTTGGTGTAGCCCGCGCCGGTGAAGAGTCCGCCGACGGGGACGCCGACGTTCTTGAACGGGGCGTGGTCGGAACGGCCGTCGCCCTCGGTCTCGATCTCGGTCGGGACCGACAGACCGGCGAAGTAGTCCTTGAAGGTCTTCTCGATGACCGGGTCGTCGTCGTAGACGAAGTAACCGGCGTTGGGCGAGCCGATCATGTCGAAGTTGAGATAGCCGGAGAGCTTGGAACGCTCGGCGGACGGCAGGTTGTTGACGTAGTGCTTCGAGCCGACCAGGCCCAGCTCCTCCGCGCCCCACCAGGCGAACCGCAGATGCTTGTCGGGCTGGTACTGGGCGCGGGAGACGGCGAGGGCGGTCTCCAGGACGCCGGCCGAGCCGGAGCCGTTGTCGTTGATCCCGGCGCCGGAGGAGACCGAGTCGAGGTGGGCCCCGGCCATCAGGACCTGGTTCGGGTCACCGCCGGGCCAGTCGGCTATCAGGTTGTAGCCGGTGGCTCCGTTGGAGGTGAACTGCTGGAGCGTGGTGGTGTATCCGGCCGCGTCGAGCTTGGCCTTCACGTAGTCGACGGACGCCTTGTAGCCGGGGCGTCCGTGGGCGCGGTTGCCGCCGTTGTTCGCGGCGATCGTCGAGAGCTGCGTGAGGTGGGCCTTGACGTTGGCCAGGGGAATGTCGGGCGCCGCGGCGGCCGTCGCCGGTGCCGGCTCGGCGGCGGCCTGGGCCGCCGGAACTCCGGCTCCGAGGACGGCGGCGAGGGCGACGGCCAGGGCGGCCGCCGGGGATCTGCGCAGGGTGAAACGGTTCGGTCTCATTCACGGGCTCCGGATTCCGTTGGGGACTGACGGAACGTGCGGGGGGTCCCCGGCCGTGTGGTGATCCGGCCGGGTCCTGGAGCGTGGGCCGGGACAAGCGGCCCAGAGGTGCGCAATGCGTGACCGATGCTCAAGGAAGTGACCGTGCTCCGTCAAGAGCGGAAACCGGACATAGCCGTTCTATTAACGAACAGTGGTTCGCCCGCGAACCCTGGCGCCTCATCGGGAGGCAGGACATACGACATATATCCAGACTCACCCCGACCGGCGGAGCCGGCCAGTGGGTGGTGGCCCCTGCTCCGGCCCGGAGCCGACTACGGGCGCAGGGCCCGCAGCAGCAGGTCCGCGAGGTGGTCGGCGACCTCCTGGCGGCTGAGCGGGCCGTCCGGGCGGTACCAGGTGGAGAGGTGGTGGACCGAGCCGAAGTGGTAGTCGACGACCAGGTCGGCGGGGGTGGCCGAGGAGAACACGCCGCTGCGCTGGCCCTCCTCGATCAGGGCCCGGAAGCGTTCGTGGTAGCGGCGGCGCTCGACGCGCACCTGCTTGTTCTTCTCGGGGCTCAGGTGGTGCATGGAGCGGAAGAAGATCGCCGCGTCGTCCAGGTTGTCGATGGTCGTGACGACCACGTCGGCCGCCGCGTCGCGCAGCCGCCGCTCGATGGGCGCCTCGGCGTCCGCGAAGGCGTCCAGCCGCTCCTGCTGGAGCCGCAGCACCCGGGCGTAGACCTCCTGGAGAAGGTCCTCCTTGGAGCCGAAGTAGTGGTAGAGCGCCCCCTTGGTGACACCCGCCGCCTCGACGATCTCCTGGACCGAGGTGCGGTCGTACCCGCGCTCGGCGAAGAGCCGGGTGGCGGCGGCCAGCAGCCTCTGAGGGACGGGAGTGCCGTTCTGATCCGTCGCCTTGGCCATGAGCCGCCACCTTCCTTTCGTACCGTGCGTGCGCTGTTTCGACGCTGTTCTAACGGGGGGAACGCAGTTCCCGCCTGAGGATCTTCCCACTCGCCGTCTTCGGCAGCTCGGCCAGGATCTCCACCTCGCGCGGATACTTGTACGCGGCGAGCCGTTCCTCGCAGTACGCGCTCAGCTCGTCGGACTCCACGGAGGCCCCCGGACGCAGGCTCACGTACGCCCGGACCGTCTCCCCCCGGTACGCGTCGGGTACGCCCACGACGGCCGCCTCGCGCACCGCCGGGTGGGTGTAGAGGACATCCTCCACCTCGCGCGGCCACACCTTGAACCCGGAGGCGTTGATCATGTCCTTCTTGCGGTCGACGACGTACAGCCAGCCCGCCGCGTCCATGAATCCGATGTCGCCGGTGCGCAGCTCGCCGTCCGGGAAGGCGGCGGCCGTGGCCTCGGGGAGGTTCCAGTAGCCGGAGACGACCTGGGGGCCGCGCACCGCGATCTCGCCCTGCTCCCCGAAGGGGACCTCCCGGCCCGTCTCGTCGAGGATCCGTACGAAGGTGTCGGGGCCGGGGACGCCGACGGAGAGGGTGCCCGAGACCGGGTCGACGGGGGCCTCGTGCTCGGGCGGGACCGAGGCGCAGGGAGCGGTGCACTCGGTGAGTCCGTAGCCGTTGCGGAGGTACGGGCCGAAACCCGCGCGGAACTTCTCCACGAGCGCGGGCGGCAGGGGCGCGCCGCCGGAGGAGATCACCCGGAACGAGGCGAAGTGGTCCGGGGTGACGTCCGGATGCGCGGCCAGCGCCATGAAGGCGGTGGACGGGCCGACGGTGTAGGCGGGTCGGTGGGCGGCGAAGGCCTCCAGGACGACGCCCGCCTCGAAGCGGTAGGCCAGGACGAGGGTGCCCGCGTTGGCGACGCAGGCGGCGAACTGACAGACCATGCCGGTGATGTGGAAGAGCGGGGCGAGCGCGAAGTAGGCGGCGCCCTCGGCGATCGGATGGCCGGTGCGCTGGCGTTCGGCGTTGACCATGATGTTGCCGTGGGCGTTCATCGCGCCCTTGGGGGTGCCGCTCGTCCCGGAGGTGTAGCTGATCAGCGCCGTGTCGGCGGCGGTGAGCTCCCGGCCTTCCGGGGCCGGGTTCCCGGCGCGGGCCGCGGTGAGCAGGTCGTCCGCGAGGTCGTGGGGGCCGGGGGCGGGGAGCCGTTCGAAGCCGAGGACACGGGGGTCGTCCACGGTCTGGAGGTCCAGCTCGCAGGCGGTGAGGGCGACGGTGAGCTGCGGGGCCGCCGCCACGGTGTCCCGCAGATACCCCTCCCACGCCCGGTCCGAGCAGATCAGCGCGGTGACCTGGGCGTCCGCGAGGACATGACCGACCTCCCCGGACTTGTACATCGGGTTGAGCGGTACGACGACGGCCCCCGCCTTCCACGCGCCGAGGAGCGCGAGGACGAAGTGCGGGCTGTTCTGGAGCATGATCGCGACCCGGTCGCCGCGGCGCAGCCCCCGGGCGGCGAGGTGTCCGGCCACCGAGTCGGACAACTCGTCGGTCTCGCGGTAGCTCAGCCGGCCGTCGAAGTAGGCCAGGGCCGGGCGGTCGGGCGCCCGCCCGGCGGCGGCCCGGAAGGCGTGCAGCGCGGTCGCGGGCGGGGTGACGGGGGCGCGCTGGGCGTCGCTGAGCAGGGCGAGCCACGGCCGGGCCGCGTAGATCGAGCCGCCGGAGTCGGGTACGTCGAAAGCCGGGCCGCCGGGGCCGCTGGGGGTGGGGGCACTCATGCGCCGCTCGCCTCCCACTTCTGCTGGAGGCGGTTCATACGGCCCATCCAGCGGTCGGGATCGGCGGCCCGGGCCTGGTAGTAGTCGGCGACCTCCGGGTGCGGCAGGACCAGGAAGCGGTCGGCGTCCATCGCCTCGAACAGCGCGTCGGCGACGGCGTCCGGCTCGATGGCGCCGGGAGCGAGGACCAGCTCGCCGGCCGAACCGGCGGCGGTGAGCATGTCGGTGCGCACGCCCTGCGGGCAGATCGCGTGCACCTTGATCCCGCGGTGGCGGTAGGTGAGGGAGAGCCACTCGGCGAAGGCGACCGCCCCGTGCTTGGTGACGCTGTACGGGGCCGCGCCGATCATCGTCAGCAGCCCGGCGGCGGAGGCGGTGGTGACGAAACGGCCGCTGCCGCGCTCCAGCCAGTGGGGCAGGAGGGCCCTGGCCGCGCGGACGTGGGCCATCACGTTGACGTCCCAGGCGGCGGCCCACACCTCCTCGTCGGCGAACGCGTCGCCGGGCGAGGCCAGGCCCGCGTTGGCGCAGTAGACGTCCACCGTGCCGTCCAGCGCCGCGCGGGCCGCGTCCACGATGCCCGAGGCGTCCCCGGCGACGGCGAAGCCGCCGATCTCCTTCGCGAGCGGTTCGATCCGGGCGAGGTCGAGGTCGTTGACGACGACCCGCGCGCCCCCGGCGGCGAACCTGCGGGCCAGGGCGGCGCCGATGCCGCCCCCGGCCCCTGTGACCACTACGCCGGCGCCCTGCACCGTACCCATCGTCATCCCGCCCTTCCTCTCCGGCTGCACCGGCAGACTAACCGGTCGGTATGTGATCCGGGAAGGGTCGGGAGCGGGCCGGACGGCGCCCGTACGGATCCCGGGGACCGGCTGGGGGAATCGGCTCGGTCCAGGTCGTTCCGCGCGGCCCCGGCCCGCGCTAGCGTGCGTGGCCATGACAGTCGGCGCGATCATGGAGGTAGCGGAATGAGCCTGTCCCGACGTGGTGTGCTGGCCGCGGGAGGCGCCGTGGGCGCGCTCGCGGCGACAGCGGCCGGCATGGGTCCCGCAGCGGCGTCGGCCGCCCCCGGGCGTGGCTCCGGGCACGGGCGCGGCCGGGTGCTCACCGGTTTCGACCGGCTGGCGGCCGACGGCTACCGGCTGCTGCGGGGCCAGAAGGTCGGGATCGTCACCAACCCGACCGGTGTCACGGCCGACGTCCGGCACATCGTCGACGTGATGCACTCGGACGCACGGGTGGACCTGACCGCCGTCTTCGGCCCCGAGCACGGGTTCCGGGGGACCGCGCAGGCGGGCGGCTCCGAGGGCCGCTACGACGACCCGGCGACCGGGCTGCCGGTCTACGACACGTACCTCAAGAGCGGGCAGCCGCTCGCGGACATCTTCACCGCCTCGGGCGTGGACACGGTCCTGTTCGACATCCAGGACGCGGGCGCGCGCTTCTACACGTACATCTGGACCCTGTACGACTGCATGGAGGCGGCGGCGCTCGCGGGCAAGCGCCTCGTCGTGCTGGACCGGCCGAACCCGGTGACCGGGCGGGCGGCGCTCGGGCCGGTGCTGGACCCGGCGTTCGGCACGTTCGTCGGGCGCCGGGAGATCGCCCAGGCGCACGGGATGACGGTGGCGGAGCTGGCGTTGTTCTTCAACGCGGAGTTCCTGCACGAGAATCCGGCGCGGCTCGACATCGTGACGATGTCGGGGTGGCGGCGCTCGGACTTCTTCGACGAGACCGGGCTGCCGTGGGTGCCGCCGAGCCCGAACATGCCGACGCCCGAGACGGCTCTCGTCTACTCCGGGACCTGCCTGTTCGAGGGCACGAACCTCTCCGAGGGCCGCGGCACCACGCGCCCCTTCGAGCTGCTGGGCGCGGAGGGCGTCGACCACCGCTGGGCGGCCGCGGCGAACGCCCTGGAGCTGCCGGGGGTGGCCTTCCGGGAGGCGTATTTCGCGCCGGTGTTCTCCAAGTTCGCGGGGAAGACGGTGGGCGGGGTGCAGGTGCACGTCCAGGACCGGGAGGTCTTCGACCCGGTCCGCACCGGGATCGCCCTGCTGGTGACGGCGAAGCAGAGCTGGAGCGGCTTCGCCTGGCGGCCGGACAACTGGATCGACAAGCTCACCGGGAACACCCGGGTCCGCACGATGATCGACGCGGGCGCGGACACCGACACGGTGGTACGGGCGTGGCAGCGGGACCTGTCGGCGTTCCGGGCGAAGCGGCGGAGGTATCTGCGGTACGGCGGATAGCGCGGACGTGCCGGACCTGGCCGGCCGGTGGGCGGTTCAGTCGGTCAGGTCCAGGTCGCCGAGGTATTCGCCGTCGTCGGTGAGGCCCCGCTTGCGGTAGCCGACGCGGAGGTAGAACTCCTCGGGACCGCCCTCGCCGGGCTTCCAGGTCACGGTCGAGACCGCCCCGCCCCGTCGGCGGATCTCCTCGTTCACCGCCCCCACGGCGAACCGCCCGTAGCCCCGGCCCTGCTCGTCGGCGGCGACGGCGAGCCGCCAGAGCCCGGAGCGGGGCGGGGCGTCCGGCACTCCGGCGTCGAAGTCGAACGGCAGGTCGAAGTACGCCATTACGAAGCCGACGATGCGCTCGCCGTCACAGATGAGCCGGGGCCAGGCGATGTCGGGATGCACATAGGCCTCGGCCAGGGACCGCGCGACCGGGGCGACGAACGCGCGCTGCGCGGGCGCGACCTCCAGCCGACAGGCGTCGAGCACCGTGTCGGGGGTGACCTTTTCCAGGCGCGGGTGAGCTGGTGTCATGAGCGAACCCAACCGCACGGAACCGTGCCTCCGCCATCGGGTTTCGAGCGCGCCGGCGAGGCCGCACGCCCCCGCACCACCCGTCCGCGCGCCGCTCCGCTTCCGTCAGCGGCACCCCCTCCCACATGGAGAGTCTCGGCCAATGGACGGATCCCACCTTTCGATGGAGCCGGAACGGGCAGGCGTACGTCCATTCCATGACGTCCAAGGACGAGCGACGGAGGTGGCGATGTCATGGCCGGTTTCCGGAGTCTTGCGAGACAGGTCCGCGATCCGATGGGGGATCTGGCCCTGCGGCGGTATTCGCTGCGCAAGTGTTTGGAGAGGTTCGCCCCGTACGGGCACCGGGCGACCTGGGACCATCTGTGCGCCCGGCACGGGATCGACCCCGAGGACCGGGCGCCCGATCCGGCCCGTCTGACGGGCGCGCTGGACGAGCTGGAGGAGGCGCGGGCCGTCTGGCTCGCGTACGAGGCGGGTTTCGCCGAGCGGCGGCGGCGCGAGAAGCACGCGGGGCTGCGGCGGCCCGGTGCGTTCGACGACTGGCACCGCCGCACCTGGGGTGGTCACGGGGTCGCTCGCTGTTCCGATCCGGGCGTCCATCCCACCGAGCCGCTCGCCGAGGTCCTGCGCCGTCTGATCGCGGCTCTGGGCGCCGGCCCCGGCTCCGCCTGTCCGGTCTGCGCGGGCACCGGCATCGAGTGGCGGCAGGAGCGGGGCGAGGCGCCGTGGGCGGGCCCGGTGTGCACGGGCTGCGGGATCGCGGTGCCGCAGCCCGCCCTGACCGAC
>NZ_NTGZ01000074.1 GCF_002551245.1 Streptomyces sp. rh34 | reverse complement strand
GCCAGCCCGCTCAGAGATGTGTATAAGAGACAGACTCCCCGGCGAGCGACGGCGGACGGAGCGGAGGCCGGCCTGCCGGGGAGCGCCGGACAGCCCGGTCTGTCCCTGATCGTCGTCGCTCCCCGGGACGGCCTCGCGGTGTACGCGCCCGTCGCGGAGACGGCCGGCCCCTGGATCGCGTCGGGCACTCCTCATCTCTATGCCGGAGTGATCGAGGCCACAGGGGTGGTCGGGCCTCTCGTGCTGCCCGGGGGCACCGGCTGCGCGGGATGCCTGGAGCTGCACCGTGCGGACCGGGATCCGCAGTGGCCCCGGATGCTGGCGCAGTGGCGTTCCGGGCGGCGGGGAGCGGTGGCCGCCTGCGATCTGGGGCTCGCGACGGCGGTCGCCGGTCTCGCCGCGGCACATGCCCTGGCGTTTCTGGACGGGGATCTCCCTGCCTGTACCGGAGCTCGCTGGGAGGCCGCTCTACCGTTGCTGGACTGGCGTTCCGAGCCGATCGGCCCGCATCCGGACTGCTCCTGCGGGGCGGCCGGGGGCGCTAAGAGGGAACGGCCCTCCGGTGCTCTTCCGGCGCAGGACACAATGGCGGGGTGACCGCCGTAGCCGGAGAGCCACCGGAGGCACGAGCGGCACGGCAGTCTGGGAACTGGAGGGGCACATGTCTGATCTTCCCCGGAAGGCGGTTACGCGTACGGCCAAGCTGGCCGCGCTTCCGCTCGGCTTCGCCGGCCGTGCCACGTGGGGTCTGGGCAAGCGGATCGGCGGCAAGTCGGCCGAGCTGGTCGCCCGCGAGGTGCAACAGCGCACGGCGGACCAGCTGTTCAAGACCCTGGGCGAGCTGAAGGGCGGGGCCATGAAGCTGGGCCAGGCCCTCTCCGTCTTCGAGTCGGCTCTGCCCGAGGAGGTCGCCGGCCCCTACCGGGCCGCGCTGACCAAGCTCCAGGAGGCCGCGCCGCCGCTGCCCGCGCGCACGGTCCACGGGGTTCTCGCGACGCGGATCGGGGAGGACTGGCGGGACCTTTTCCTGGAGTTCGAGGACACGCCGGCGGCTGCCGCCTCGATCGGGCAGGTGCACCGGGCGGTGTGGCACGACGGCCGCGAGGTCGCCGTGAAGGTGCAGTATCCCGGCGCGGGCGAGGCATTGCTCTCGGACCTCGCCCAACTCAGTCGTTTCGCCCGGCTGCTCGGCCCGCTGGTCCCGGGGATGGACGTCAAGCCGCTGATCAAGGAGCTGCGGGACCGGGTGTCGGAGGAGTTGGACTACGAGCTGGAGGCGCGGGCCCAACAGGAGCACGCGGCGGAGTTCGAGGACGACCCGGATGTGGTGATCCCTCAGGTGGTGCACCAGTCCGACCAGGTGCTGGTGACGGAGTGGATCGACGGGATCCCGCTGTCCGAGGTCATCGCGGAGGGGACGAGGGAACAGCGGGACCGCGCGGGGCAGTTGCTGGCCCGCTTCCTCTTCTCCGGTCCGGCACGCACCGGGCTGCTGCACGCCGACCCGCATCCGGGCAACTTCCGGCTGCTGCCCCCGGCGGCGGAGGACGCGGGGCATACGGAGGGGGACGGCGGTTCGGTCGGGTCGTGGCGGCTGGGAGTGCTGGACTTCGGCACGGTCGACCGGCTGCCGGGCGGGCTGCCGCGGAACATCGGCGACTGCCTGCGGCTGACGCTGGAGGGCGACGCGGCAAGGGTGTACGGGCTGCTGCGCGAAGAGGGCTTCGTGAAGGAGTCGATCGAACTGGACCCGGACGCGGTGCTCGACTACCTGCTCCCGATCATCGAGCCCACGCAGGTGGAGGAGTTCACCTTCAGCCGGGGCTGGATCCGTGAACAGGCGGCCCGGATAGCCGATCCGCGCTCCCCCGCCCATCAGCTCGGCAGGCAGCTGAATCTCCCCCCGTCCTACGTCCTCATACACCGGGTCACGCTCAGCACGATCGGGGTGCTGTGCCAGCTCGGCGCGACGGTCCGGCTGCGCGACGAGCTCGAAGCGTGGCTGCCGGGGTTCCTCTCGGAAGACACGGAGACGGTGGACACGGGGGCGGCCGGCTCGGGGGCGGCGGGCCCGGAGTACACCGAGGAGGAGGGCGAGCCGGAAGGGGAGCCCGTCCAGGCGTAGGGGGGCCGGGTGGCCCGGTCACCACCAGAGCGAGTCGAGGCGACTCTCGATCGCGCGGATGTGGAGGCGGGCGCAGCCCTCGCAGAAGAGGAGACGGCGTCCGTCCTCCACGGAACAGAGCCAGGTCGGCGGGGCTGTGTCGCCTTCGGCGACGGTGCCGCAGCGGGCCCACACCACGCTGTGCTCGGCGGGTTGTTCGGGGGAATGGGTCTCCTCGTCCACCTCCTGACGATATCCCCGTGACCGGACGGCCGGCGGCACAACGCACCGCGGGGCCGCCCGTGTCCGGACGGCCCCGCGGTGAGGTGATGGGTGCACGGTCAGTGCATGACCGCCATGGCCAGCGCGCGGCGGGCGCGCAGCGAGGCGCGCTCCGCTCGTCGCTGCATCCGGCGGGCGGCGATCAGGCGGGCCGATTGGCGGTCCTCCTGAGCCTCCCGCAGGCGGTCGTGCATATGCGCACGAGCCATGGCTTCTGGGATGAGTTGCATTTCGCGGGTCCTGTTCTGGCGCGAGTCGTTCGCGCCGATGATGGTGACGTCGGGGGTGGCGGAGCCGACGGGCTCCTTCGTGGGGGTGATCATCGGTGCCTGATTCCGGGGGTCATGGGTCTGGGGACGGTCGATCGTTCCGAGGCGGAGCCTGCGTGTGGGGGCGGGGACCCCACAGGTCGCGGTCACGCTGCGACCGGGTTCTTGCGCGGACGGCCACGCGGACGCTTGCGGGCCACGACGACGCCCTGGACGAAGAGCTCGCCGCCCCAGACACCCCACGGCTCGCGGCGGTCCTTCGCCCCGGCGAGGCAGGCCTCGACGAGCGGGCAGGTGCGGCAGAGGGACTTGGCGTACTCGACGTCGGCCGGCGACTCGGCGAAGAAGACCTCCGGGTCGTAGGAACGGCAGGGGACGGGCACGCCGAGGTTCTCGATGGCGTCGTCGAGCGCGGTGAGCGTGGTGAGCGGGGTCAAGGCGGAGTCCTCCGTGGAGCCGGGCGGCGAGATCGAGTCGGAAAGCGGTACTGACGGGGCGTGCGTTTCGATGTGCACGGTGGGTGGTGTCCTCGTCTGGTCGTGCCGGCCTGTTGGCCGGTTGGCGGCTGCTGGTACCAGGTCCTGCTTGTCCCGAGGCTCCTTCGCTCCGTCTCGTCCGTTCGGACAAAACAAAAGGGCCGCGGATCCCGAGTGGGGTTCCGCGGCCCTGAAGGCGCCGGCCTGATGCTGGATCAGGCTGGATCGCTCCAGGGTTCAGGCCCACGGAAGGCCCACATCGTGTGGTGCTGCTGCGTCTGCTTCTTGGCTCCGGCACCGGCTGCCGCAAAGGCATAGGCCTGAGCCTGCGCTGCCTTCGCTACTGCTGCCGCCGGTGCCTCGATCGGTCGCTCATTGCGCTCCCGCATCACGGGGAGGCTCGCCAGGGACAGCGGACGGGCGGCAGAGATGCCGGACAGACCGGTGGCGCGAAGCGAAGCAACCGAGGAGCGGGTGAGGCCGAGGCCGAGCGAGCAGGCGGAGACGACCGAGAGATCGGTCATTTTCTGGGTTTCGATGATGCTGATCACTTCAATCGCCTCCTCTCGGCGTCTCGGGGGGACCGGCCGGGACCGGTCCTGCGTATTCGGATAAGTACAGCACGGAATCAGGGCTTCAGAGAAGTCGCTGTTCCCGTGGTTAAGAACCTATGGTGACGACTGGGGCGGGCGCAAACTATTTTCTGGACGAGTTTTCCTCAGGTCTCGTCGGCACTCTCCTCGGGCTCACCGTCAACCGCCTCACCTGCACAGATAGCCAGAACGTCGGTGCCGAAGCGATTCAACTTCCGGTTGCCGACGCCGGCGATGACGACCAGCTCGCCCTCGGTGGACGGCACGGCCTCGGCGATCGCCATGAGCGTCTTCTCGGTGAACACGCAGAAGTCGGGCTGGCCCAGCAGGGCCGCCTGGGCGGCGCGCCAGTCGTACAGCCGCCCGTACAGCGCCTCGTCCATGTCCGAGGGGCACTCCTCGCAGCGCATCAGCTTCATCTCGCCCGCGTCGGTGAGCGTGCGTCCGCAGACCCGGCACCGCACCGGCCCCCGGTGCTTCCGCTCGACCGCCGGGGCCCGGCTCACCCCCGCGGCCCGGCCGGTGCCCCGGTCGATGCCCCCACCGCCCCCGGCCCCGCTCCGCGCGCCCGGGGCCGCCGATCCCGGCCGCAGCCCGTTCAGGAAACGGGTCGGCCGGCGGCTCGCCCGGCCGCCCGGCGACCGGGACAGCGCCCAGGAGAGCGAGAGGTGGACGCGGGCGCGGGTGATCCCGACGTACATCAGGCGCCGCTCCTCCTCGACCTGCTCGTCGGTCTTGGCGTAGGCGATCGGCATCATGCCCTCGGTCAGGCCGACCAGGAACACGGCGTCCCATTCCAGACCCTTCGCCGAGTGCAGCGACGCCAGGGTCACCCCCTGGACCGTCGGGGCGTGCTGGGCGGCCGCCCGTTCGTCCAGCTCACGGACCAGGTCGGTGAGGGTCGCCCCGGGCTTCGCCGTCTCGAAGTCCTCCGCGAGGCGCACCAGCGCGGCCAGCGACTCCCAGCGGTCGCGCACGGCCCCCGATCCGGCGGGCGGCCGGCTGGTCCAGCCCTTGGTGGAGAGCACCGCCCGCACCTGGGACGGCAGCCCCTCCGCGTCGTCGAGCAGGGAGTCGTTGCGCCCGGCGCGGGCCGCGCCGCGCAGGGCGGTGCCCGCCTCGCGGACCTCGGCCCGCTCGAAGAACCGCTCGGCGCCGCGCAGCTGGTAGGGCACCCCGGCGTCCGCGAGGGCCTGCTCATAGACCTCGGACTGGGAGTTGACGCGGTAGAGCACGGCGATCTCACCGGCCGGCACGCCCGCGGCGACCAGATCGCGGATGCGCCGGGCAGTGCCCTCGGCCTCGGTGGGCTCGTCGGAATACTCCGTGTAGACGGGCTCGGGCCCCTTGTCGCGCTGCGAGACCAGCTCCAGCCGGTGGTCGGCGGCCTTCCCGTGGGCCTGGCTCAGCAGGCCGTTGGCGAGGTGGACGACCTGCGGGGTGGAGCGGTAGTCCCGCACCAGCTTCACCACGGTCGCCCCCGGGTGGCGGGTGCGGAAGTTCAGCAGGTGGTCGGGGGTGGCCCCGGTGAAGGAGTAGATCGTCTGGCTGGCGTCGCCGACGACGCACAGATCGTCCCGGTCGCCGACCCAGAGATCGAGCAGCCGCTGCTGGAGCGGGCTCACGTCCTGGTACTCGTCGACGACGAAGTGCTGGTACTGGCCGCGCACGTGCTCGGCGATGTCGCCGCGGTCCTGGAGGATGCCGACGGTGAGCAGCAGCACGTCCTCGAAGTCGATCACCGACCGGTCGCGCTTGAGCTGCTCGTACATCGAGTAGACCTGGGAGAGCTCCGCCGGGTCGCGGGGTGCGTCCCGCTGGGTCTTCGCGACAGCCGCCGGATAGTCGGCGGGGACGGTCTGGGTGACCTTGGCCCACTCGATCTCGCTGGTGACGTCCCGGAGCTCGTTGCGGTCGAGCCGGAGCTGGCAGCGGGCGGCGGCCTCGGCGACCAGCTGCACCTTCCGCTCCAGCAGCCGGGGCAGCTCACCACCGACTGCTTTCGGCCAGAAGTACTGGAGCTGCCGGAGGGCGGCGGAGTGGAAGGTCCGTGCCTGGACGCCGGTCGCGCCGAGCTGTCGCAGGCGGCCGCGCATCTCTCCGGCGGCCCGGTTGGTGAAGGTGACGGCGAGCACGGTGGCCGGCTGGAGGATGCCCGCCCGGACCCCGTACGCGATGCGGTGGGTGATCGCGCGGGTCTTGCCCGTGCCGGCTCCGGCCAGCACGCACACCGGTCCGTGCAGGGCCAGAGCCACCTCGCGCTGCTCGGGGTCGAGCCCGTCGAGCACGGCGTCCGGGGTCTCGGGGACCTGCGGGAAGAGGGTGGAGTGCGTTGCTGCTGTCACACCGCCATGCTGCCAGGTCCCACGGGGCGGATGCGGCGGTTGTCCACAGGGGTGAGGTATTCGTCGTACCGGCCCCTGCGGCGCGGTGGCCGGTACGGAATCCGGTGCGGCGCGGTGGCCGGTGCGGCGCGGTGGCCGGTACGGCGCGGTGGCCGGTACGAGGGCGGATGCGGAGGCGCGGTGCGGCGACGGCGCGGGGGCGTGATGGGAATGGTGGCCGAGTCCCGTACGTTCCTCAAGGTTGTGGGACGGCCGCGGACAGCGGCCGGACCACGAGTGACGCTGCCGGCCGCGCAGCGTACGGACGAGACGAAGGAGCGCCAGCGACATGGCGGGCACTGTGACGATGTACAGCACCACCTGGTGCGGCTACTGCCGTCGGCTGAAGAGCCAGATGGACCGCGAGGGCATCGCCTACAACGAGGTCAACATCGAGCACGACCCGGAGTCGGCCGTGTTCGTCGAGAAGGCGAATGGCGGAAACCAGACGGTCCCCACGCTGCTGATCGTGGCCCCCTCGGGCACCGAGTCGGTCATGACGAACCCGTCTCTCGCCCAGGTGAAGCAGGCGCTCGCCGCCTGATCCGGCCGAGGGAAGCACCGCCCGTCGCGCGCCCTCCTGCCCCCGGCGGCGCCGGGGGCAGGAGTGTGTCCGGGGGTGCTCAGCCGTTCCGCTGCACGCTGCCGGGCCTCGGGAGCGGCTTGCCGTACCAGAGCTCGATCAGGCGGGCCGCGATCGAGATGCCGAACGGGGGCATGACCTCGCCGGACTCGAAGGCGGCGGTGAGGTCCTCGCGGGAGAACCAGCGGGCCTCCTCGATCTCCTCGCCGTCGACGGTGATGTCGAAGGACGTGGCCCGCGCCATGAAGCCGAGCATCAGGCTGGAGGGGAACGGCCACGGCTGGCTGGCGATGTACTCGACCTCGCCGACGGTGATCCCGGCCTCCTCGTACACCTCCCGGGCCACGGACTGCTCGATCGACTCCCCCGGCTCGACGAACCCGGCGAGCGTGGAGAAGCGGCCCTCCGGCCAGTGCACCTGGCGGCCCAGCAGGGCCCGGTCCTGGTCGTCGGTGACCAGCATGATGACCGCCGGGTCGGTACGCGGGTAGTGCTCGGCGCCGCAGGCCTGGCAGCGGCGGATGTGGCCGGCCGCCGCGATGACGGTGCGCTCGCCGCAGCGGGAGCAGAAGCGGTGGAGCCGCTGCCAGTTCTCCAGGGCGACCGCGTGCGCCATCAGGCCCGCGTCACGGGGGCCGAGGAGAAGACCCGCCTCGCGGAGCCCCGCGGGCCGGGCCGACTGGTCCATGCGGCCGGGCAGCGCGTCCTTCTGGAGCGCGAAGTAGCTGACGCCGCCCTCGTCGGTGCCGAGGAAATACCGGTGGGTCTCGGTGACCGGGGCCTCGAACGCCTGGGTCATGACGATCTCCGTGCCCCCGTCGGGGGTGTCGTCGATCAGCACCTGGCCGCCGGAGACGACGAAGACGCGGGTCGTCGGGTGGCTCCACGCCACGGCCAGCCACGCCTCGTCGAGGCGGTGGTGTGCCGCGCGGTCGATGCCGCTCGGCGCGGTGAGGCCGATCGGGCGGTCTGCGGTGGCGTTGTCGAAGGTGCTCACAGGTGCTTCCTACTCCCCCTGGGTGGATCGGGTGTGCACAGGTACGTGGAGGGTGTGCAGAGGATTCAGCGGCGTTCCGGTTCCGGGCGTTCAGGAGTTCCGGGCATTCAGCGCAGTGCCGTGGCCAGCTCGCCCCACAGGTGGGCGGTCGTCTCCACGCCCTTGAACAGCAGGTCGAGCTCGACCTTCTCGTCGGGGGCGTGCCAGCCGTCGGAGGGTACGGAGATGCCGAGGAAGAGGACGGGTGCGCCGAGCACGTCCCTGAGGTCGGCGGCGGGGCCGGAGCCTCCTTCGCGGGTGAAGAGGATCTTCTTCCCGAAGGCCCGGCCCATCGCGCGGGCCACCGCCTGGAGGGCGGGGTGGTCCAGCGGGGTCAGGCAGGGGCGGGTGGCGGGCTGGAAGGCGATCCGGTGGCGGACGCCCGCCGGAATCCGGGCCTCGGCCCACGCCCGGACGGCGCGCTGTACGTGTTCGGGGTCCTGGCCGTCCACCAGCCGGAAGCTGATCTTCACCAGGGCCGACGAGGGGATGATCGTCTTGCTCCCGGCGCCCTGGTAGCCGCCGCCGATGCCGTTGACCTCGGCGGTGGGGCGGGCCCAGACGCGCTCCAGCGTGGAGTATCCGGCCTCGCCGGCCGCGGCCCCCGACTTCGCGGTGCGCAGCCAGGTGGCCTCGTCGAAGGGCAGCTCGGCGAAGAGGGCCCTCTCGGTGTCGGTGAGGTCGGTGACCCCGTCGTAGAAGCCGGGGATCGCGATCTTGCCGTCCCCGTCGTGGAGGGCGGCGACGAGGCGGGCGATCTCGGTGGCCGGATTGGGGACGGCTCCGCCGAACGATCCGGAGTGGATGTCCTGGGCGGGGCCGTACAGCTCGATCTCGCACTCGGCGAGGCCGCGCATGCCGGTGCAGACGGTCGGGGTGTCCTCGTCCCACATGCCGGTGTCCGAGACGATCACCGCGTCGGCGGCGAGCCGGTCCGCCCGCTGCTCCGCCAGGGCGCGGAAGTTCGGGGAGCCCGACTCCTCCTCGCCCTCGATCAGCAGCTTGAGGTTCACGGCGGGGGTGGTGCGGCCGGTCGCGGCGAGGTGGGCGCGGACCCCGAGGGTGTGGAAGAACACCTGGCCCTTGTCGTCGGCCGCGCCGCGTCCGTACATCCGGCCGTCCCGGATCACCGGCTCGAACGGGTCCGTCGCCCAGCCGTCCTCGCGGGCGGCGGGCTGTACGTCGTGGTGGCCGTAGACCAGAACCGTCGGGGCGTCCGGGTCCTCGCTGGGCCATTCGGCGAAGACCGCCGGGGCTCCGGGGGTCTCCCAGATCTCGGTGCCCGGGAAGCCGGTCTCCCCGAGCTTGGCGCTCAGCCACTCCGCGCTGCGCCGTACGTCCCCGTCGTGCTCCGGCTGCGCGGACACGGACGGGATGCGCAGCCACTCCGCGAGGTCGTCGAGGAAGGCTGCGCGGTGCTGTTCGGTGTACGTGCGGACGGCGCTGTCCGGGGTCTCGCTCATGCTCTTGAGCCTATCCGTCCTCGGGGGCCGGCTCGTCCAGCAGGATCCGCTCCAGTTCGGCCCGGCCCGGGAGGTCCTGCGGATGGACGGTCTCCCCGCTGCGTACGTAGAGGAAGGTGGCGGTGACCTCTTCGAGCGGCAGATCGTGCAGCTCGGCCCAGGCCAGCCGGTAGACGGCGAGCTGGAGCGGGTCGGCGGTGCGGTGGCGGGTGGTCTTCCAGTCGACGATCTCGTACCGGTCGCCCGTGCGGTAGACGGCGTCGATACGGCCCCGGATCACGCGGCCCGCCAGGGTGATCTGGAACGGGGTCTCCACGCGGTACGGCGTACGCCGGGCGTAGGCGGTGCGCTCGAACGCCTCCTTCAGCTCGGCGAGGTCCCGCTCGTCGGCGATCTCCGCGTCGCTCTCGTCGCCCCCGGGCAGTTCGTCGGGTCCGAGCATGGGCAGCGGCAGTTCCTCGTACCGCGATTCCACCCAGGCGTGGAACCGGGTGCCCCGGCGGGCGGCGGGCTGGGGCGGGCGGGGCATGGGCCGGGCCAGCTCCTTGGCGAAGGCGTCGGGGTCCTCGGCCAGGCGCAGCAGCTGGGTGGCGGAGAGCGCGGCGGGCACGAGGACCTCGCGCACGGTGGCGCGGGCGCGGCGCAGCTCCCCGGCCAGGGAGTCCAGGTCCCGGTCCCAGGAGGCGAGGGTGCGGGTCTCCTCGGGCGTGAGCCGTTCCGTGGGGCCCGCCTCCTGGGGGTGGCGGGCGGCCGGGATGTGCGGGGGCGGATGCGGTGCGGTGCCCTGCGCGGTCTCCGGTGCGGTCTCCTGCGCGGTCCTCGGTGCGGTCCCCGGGGCGGTCTCCTGCACGGTCCTCGCTGCGGTCTCCTGCGCGGTCTCCGGTGCGCCCGACGGGCGTTCGGTGGGGAGCGCGTCCCAGTCCCAGTCCTCGTCGACCGGACCCTCCTCGACCGGCCCCTCCTCGAACAGCGCCTCGTCGACCGGGACGTCATCGGGCTCGGGCCCGTACTCCGGTGCCTGCTCGTCCCCGTGGACGGCCAGCCGCTCCAGGTGGGCCAGCACCGTGTCCCGGGCGGCGCGGCGGCGGGCGAGGGCGTCGGCGTCGAGCGGGAGCGGCCAGGCCAGGTCGGCGTCCCGTTCCGCGAGGGCCGGGTTCTCCTCGTGCTCGGCGGGCTCGTCCGCCCAGGCCTCGATCTCCCCGTGGCCCGCCGCGCAGTGCTCGTACAGCGCGTCGAGGAAGGCGGACGGGCCCCGCGTCCGCTTCTGGGACGGGCCCCACCAGTGGCCGGAGCCGAGGAGCAGGGAGCGGGGGCGGGTGAAGGTGACGTAGCCGAGGCGCAGTTCCTCCGTGTGCTGGTGCTCCTTCATCTCCGCCTTGAACGCCTTGATCCCCTTGGCGTCGAGGCCGTCGTGCGTGTCCAGGGCCGGGAGCGTCTCCGCGTCGCCGCGCAGGGCGTGCGGGAGCACCTGGGCCTGGGCGGTCCACGCCTCCCGGGCCCGGTCGCTCGGGAACTGGCCCGTGACCAGTCCGGGCACGGCGACGACGTCCCACTCCAGGCCCTTGGACTTGTGGGCGGTGAGGACCTTGACGGTGTTCTCGCCGCCGGGCAGCGCGTTGTCGAGGCCCTTCTCGTACTGCGCGGCGGTCCGCAGGAAGCCGAGGAAGGCGAGCAGGGTCGCCTCGCCGTCCAGGGAGGCGAACCGGGCCGCAGTGTCCAGGAAGTTGGCGAGGGTCTCGCGGCGGCGGGCGGCCAGCGCCTGCGGGGACGCGGACAGCTCGACCTCCAGTCCGGTGGTGGCCAGGACGCGGTGCAGGACGTCCATCAGGGGGTCCGCGAGGGAGCGGCGCAGGTCGCGCAGCTCCCGGGCGAGGCGGGCGAAGCGGACGCGGGCCTCGGCGGAGAACGGCAGCCCGTCGTCGGCCGCGTCCCCCACGACCAGGAAGGTGTCCAGCGCGTCCGCGAGCGATATCACCTCGGCCGGGTCCGTGCCCTCGACCGCGTCCGCGAGCCGCTGGTCCGCGTCGGCGGCGTCCGCGTGGCCCGCCCGGTGCACGAGGAGGCGGGCGCGGCGGCCCAGGAGCGCGAGGTCACGGGGGCCGATGCGCCAGCGCGGTCCGGTGAGGAGGCGGACCAGGGAGGCGTTGGCCCCCGGGTCCTGGAGAACCTCGCAGACGGCGACCAGGTCCGCCACCTCGGGCAGGTGCAGCAGCCCGGCGAGGCCGACGACCTCGACCGGGACGTCCCGGGCGACCAGCGCCGCCTGGATCGCGGGGAAGTCCCCGGCCGTACGGCACAGGACGGCGATCTCGCCCGGCGGGGTGCCGGTGCGCACGAGGTGGGCGAGGGAGTCGGCGAGCCAGTCGATCTCCTCGGTGTGCGTCGTCAGCAGGGCGCAGCGGACCATGCCGTCCCGCTCGGCCCCCGGGGCGGGGCGCAGCGCCTCGACGCCCTCGTGCATCGCCCGCAGGGGTTCGGCGAGGCCGTTGGCGAGCTGGAGGAGACGGCCGCCGCTGCGCCGGTTCTCGCTCAGGCTGTAGCGGGTGGCGGGGGCGCCGTCGGCGTGCGGGAAGTGCTCGGGGAAGTCGTCGAGGTTGGCGACGGACGCGCCGCGCCAGCCGTAGATCGCCTGGCAGGGGTCGCCCACGGCGGTCACCGCGTGGCCGGTGGCGGCGGCGTCCGTACCGGCTCCGAACAGGGCGGAGAGCAGCAGCCGCTGGGCCACCGACGTGTCCTGGTACTCGTCGAGGAGGACCACCCGGAACTCCTCGCGCAGGATCCTCCCGACCTCGGGCCGGGTCAGGGCCAGCTCGGCGGAGAGGGCGATCTGGTCGCCGAAGTCCAGCAGGTCCCGGCTGCGCTTGGCGGCCCGGTAGCGCTCGGTGAGGGCGAGGAGGGAGCGGCGGGCCTCGGCGGTCTCGGGGATCTTCCGCAGGTCGGCGTTGCTGAGTTTCGTGTGCTCCAGGGCGCTCAGCAGCTCGGTGTCGTACGTGTCGAGCGCGCCGGGCCGTACGAGGTGTTCGGACAGCTCCCCGTCGAGCGCCAGGAGATCGCTGACCAGCGTGGGGAAGGACCGGGTCAGCGCCGGGTACGGTCCCGGGGCCTCGCGCAGCACCTTCGCGGCGAGCTGGTAGCGGGTGGCGTCGGCGAGGAGGCGGGTGGTCGGCTCCAGGCCGATACGCAGGCCGTGCTCGGTGAGGAGGCGGCCGGCGAAGGCGTGGTACGTGGAGATGGTGGGCTCGCCCGGAGGGTTGTCCGGGTCGATGACGTCGGGGTCGGTGACCCCGGCGGCGATCAGTGCTCTGCGGACGCGCTCGGCCAGTTCGCCCGCCGCCTTGTTCGTGAAGGTGAGGCCGAGGACCTGCTCCGGCGCGACCTGTCCGGTGCCGACGAGCCAGACGACGCGGGCGGCCATCACCGTGGTCTTGCCCGACCCGGCTCCGGCCACGATCACCTGCGGGGCGGGCGGCGCGGTGACGCAGGCCATCTGCTCCGGGGTGAACGGGATCCCGAGGAGCTCCTTGAGCTGCTCGGGATCGGTGATGCGTGAGGACACCCGAGCAACGGTAACCGGACCCACCGACAACCCGGCACGAACCGGATGCCCTGTCGACCGATCGGCCGCCCGACGGCCTCTGATCGACTAATCGACCACTTGACGGCCCTCCGGCTGCGCGCTGCACGAGGCGCGGAACGTGCAGTGGGCGCAGTGGGCGCCGGTGGTGGGCGTGAAGCGTTCGTCCAGGACCTTTCCGGCGGCGGTGGCGAGCAGGCCGGAGACCCACTCCCCCGCCAGCGGCTCCTGGGCCTGGACCTTGGGGAAGGCGTCGCCGCCCTCCTTCTTGGGGGCGGGCTGGCGGAGCTGGACCAGCTCGGCGCCGCCCGGCTCGGGGCGCTTGCCGTCGAAGACCTCGTCGACCGCGCCCTCGCGGACGGCGAGCTGGTACACGGCGAGCTGGGGGTGGGCGGCGACCTCGTCCTTGGTGGGCGCGCCCTTGCCGGTCTTGAAGTCGACGACGTACGCCCGGCCCTCGGCGTCCTGTTCGACCCGGTCCATGGAGCCCCGGATGCGGACGGCGTACTCGCCCGCCTCCAGCGTCACGTCGAAGTCGTGCTCGCTCGCGGTGGGGGTGCGGCCGCCCCGGTCCAGGACGTGCCAGTGCAGGAAGCGCTCCAGGGCGGCACGGGCGTGATCCTTCTCCTGCTCGGACTTCCAGGGGGCGTCGAAAACGAGGCCGTTCCACACGGAGTCCAGACGTTCCATGAGGACGTCCAGGTCGGCGGGCGTACGGCTGGAGGCGACCTCGTCGGCGAGTACGTGGACGACGTTGCCGAACCCCTGGGCGGCGGTGGCCGGGGCGTCGGCCTTCACCTCGCGGCCCAGGAACCACTGGAGGGCACAGGTGTTGGCGAGCTGGTCCAGCGCGCTGCCGGAGAGGGTGACGGGCCGGTCGCGGTCGCGCAGCGGGACGGCGGAGCGGGTCGGCTCCTCCAGGCCCCACCAGCGGTAGGGGTGGGCCGCGGGCACCAGCGGCTGCCCCTCGTCGTCGGTGAGCGCGGCGAGCCGGGCAAGGCGGTGGGCGGCGGCCTCGCGCAACGCGTCGGACGCGGCCGGGTCGACCGTGGTGGCGCGCAGCTCGGCGACGAGCGCGGCGACGGCGAGAGGGCGGCGGGGGCGGCCGGTGACGTCGCGGGGTTCGACGCCCAGCTCGCTCAGGAAGCGGGAGGGCTGGTCGCCGTCGTCGGCGGGGGCCTTCACGGCGGTGACGACGAGGCGGTCGCGGGCGCGGGTGGCGGCGACGTAGAAGAGCCGGCGCTCCTCGGCGAGGAGGGCCCCGGGTGTGAGGGGTTCGGCGAGGCCGTCGCGGCCGATCCGGTCGGCCTCCAGGAGGGAGCCCCGGCGGCGCAGGTCGGGCCAGACGCCTTCCTGGACCCCGGCGACGACGACGAGCCGCCACTCCAGGCCCTTGGAGCGGTGGGCGGTCATCAGGCGTACGGCGTCGGGGCGGGCGGTCCGCCGCGAGAGGGTGTCGGCGGCGATGTCCTGGGCGTCGACCTCTTCGAGGAAGTTGAGGGCCCCGCGCCCGCCGGTGCGCTCCTCGGCGCGGGCGGCCGTGTCGAACAGGGCGCACACCGCGTCGAGATCGCGGTCGGCGTTGCGCCCGCCCGCCCCGCCGCGCAGCGCGGCCCGCTCCAGCCGGCCGGGCCAGGGGGTGCCGTTCCACAGGGCCCACAGGGCCTCCTCGGCGGTGCCGCCGCCTTCGAGGAGTTCGCGGGCCTTGCGCAGGAGCGCGCCGAGGCGCTGCGCTCCGTGGGCGTACGCCGGGTCGTGCGTGACGAGTCGTTCGGGCTCGGCCAGGGCGCGGGCCAGCAGGGCGTCGGAGGGGGCGGGGACCCGGATCCCGGCGGCGCGCTCCTCGTCGCGCAGGGCCCGGCCGAGGCGGCGCAGGTCGGCGGCGTCCATGGAGCCGAGCGGCGAGGTGAGGAGGGTGAGGGCGGTCTCGGTGTCGATCCAGGGGGTGGGGGCCTCCTCGGCTCCCTCCTCGGCTCCCTCCTCGGCCCTCTTCTCGGCTCCCTCATCGGCCCTCTCGTCGGATCCCTCCTCCGCCTGATCCTTTGCTTCCGCTTCGGCGGGGCCGTGGTGCAGCGCCGCCGAGGCCACCGTCCGCAGCGCCGTCAGCAGGGGGGCGACGGCCGGTTCGTGGCGCAGCGGCAGGTCGTCTCCGTCGACCTCCAGGGGGACGCCCGCGGAGGTGAGGGCGCGGCGGACGGCGGGCAGCGAGCGGCCTCCGGCCCGTACCAGCACGGCCATCTCCTGCCACGGCACCCCGTCCTCCAGGTGGGCGCGGCGCAGCAGGTCCGCGATGTTCTCCAGCTCCGTGGACGCGGTCGGGTAGGTGTACGTCTCGACGTGGCCGCCGTCCCGGACGGCCGCCGGGTCGCGGTGGGCGCGGACCGTGTCGGCGGGCAGGCGGGTCAGGGGCATCCGGCGGGTGAGCAGCCGGGTCGCCGCGAGCAGTCCGGCCCCGGAGCGGCGGGAGGTGGTGAGGACGCCCACGGGCGCGGGGCCCCCGTCCGCACGGCGGAAGGTGTCCGGGAAGTCGAGGATGCCGTTCACATCGGCGCCCCGGAACGTGTAGATCGACTGGTCGGGGTCGCCGAAGGCGATCAGGGTCCGCCCGCCGCGCGCGTCCGCACCGCGCCCCCGCTCGTACTCCGGCGCGCGCCCCCGGTTGCCCGCCAGCGCGTGCAGCAGGCGTACCTGGGCCGGGTCGGTGTCCTGGTACTCGTCGACGTACACCGCGTCGTAGCTCCCGGCCAGCCGCTCCGCCACCTCGGGGCGCTCGGCGAGCAGGACCGCGCGGTGCACCAGCTCGGCGTAGTCCAGGACGCCCTGGGCGTCGAGGATGTCGAGGTACTCGGCGAGGAACTGGGCCGCCGCCGTCCAGTCCGGGCGGCCGGTGCGGCGGGCGAAGGCGGCCAGCGCGTCCGGGCCGAGACCCAGTTCACGGCTGCGGGCCAGCACGGCGCGCACCTCGTCGGCGAAGCCTCGGGTGGTCAGGCAGGACCGCAGCTCGTCCGGCCAGCGGACGTGGGCCAGCCCCTCCTTCTCCAGGTCGAGCTGGCCCGCGAGCAGCTCGCGGACGGTGACGTCCTGCTCGGGTCCGGACAGCAGACGCAGCGGATCGGCGAACAGATCGGCGTCCTGGTGGGCCCGGACCAGGGCGTAGCAGTACGAGTGGAACGTGGTGGCCTGCGGGCCCCGGGCCGCTCCGAGGCGGGCGGCCATCCGGTCACGCAGTTCGACGGCGGCCTTGCGGCTGAAGGTGAGGACAAGGATGCGGGCCGGGTCGGCGCCCCGGTTCACGCGCGCGGCGACGGATTCGACGAGGGTGGTGGTCTTCCCGGTGCCGGGCCCGGCGAGGACCAGCAGCGGGCCGCCGGGGTGGTCAACCACCGCGCGCTGGCCTGCGTCCAGGAGGGGGGGATCCACGGAGCCCGGCGGAGTGCGCACCAGGCGGTACGCACCCGTGGTCCGCGGCCGTGATTCACGGTGCGGACTGTGCCGGGTGGTGGAGGAACTCACGTGGATCGCCGGTCCTGGTGGGTGTACGCGGGTGTGTGCGCGGGTGTACGGGTGATGGGGACGGGGTCGGTGCAGCCGAGGAAGAAGAAGGGGCGGAGCGTGCCGCGTGATGACGACGCTACGCCAGCGACGGCGTGGGAGGCAGCGGCCGTGCCGCGTCCCTCGTCACGTGCTCTGCCGCGCCGGGCCGTACCCGCCGGAGGCCGATGGCGGAAGCTGTCAGGTGTGAGCCTTCTCGCCCGAACCGCCCGCGCCACCCGAACCACCCCGGCCGCCCGGACCGCCCGCGCCGCCCCGGTCGTCCGAACCGCCCGGACCGTGCCCATCATCAGGCGCGGCATCCGCCTGCCCGCCGTCGGCACCACCGTCCCAGCGGGCGCGCCGCATGTCGATGCGCGGGATGTGCCCCTCCGCCTGGCGCGACGCCTCACGCAGCGGGGTGCCCTCGGCACGGTAGTGGTCCAGCGCCCGCAGCTCGTGGGCGGGGAGCAGCGTCCCGTCGGAACGGACGACGCGCCACCACGGCACGGCCGATCCGTACAGCGCCATGACCCGGCCGACCTGGCGGGGTCCTCCCTCGCCCAGCCACTCCGCGATGTCGCCGTACGTCATCACCCGGCCGGGCGGGATGAGATCGGTCACGTCGAGGACGCGCTCCGCGTACTCCGGCAGTTCGGCGCCGGCCGGGGCGGGGCCGGACCCGCCCCTGCCCGTCTGGTCCTGGCTCATCCGTCCCATCCTGCCGTACGCCACCGACAACCCGGCCGCGCCGGTGGCAGTCCGGGCACACAGCGTGCACACGGGTGGAAAGGAGCGTATGTTGCCCTTCCCGCGCCCGCGCAATGCACCCTGATGCCCTCCTCTGTCTACCGGCCGTGCCACCATCATGCGAGCGGTGACCGGTGATACCCGAACACGAAGACGAACCAGAGGCGACGAAGGAGCAGGGCGTGCAGCCACCGAAGGCGGCGGACGCCTCCGATGCCGGGGAGCGCCCGCAGGGTGATTCCGAGTCCTCCGGAGCGGCCCGCTCCTCCACCGGGCCCCCCCGCGCCGACGGCCCCACGACGTCCACCACCGGACATCTGGCCGGCTCGACCCTGGCCTCCGCCGAATCCGCTCTGACCGACCGCGTCTCCGGGGACGAGCCGCTGCTCCCCGCCCGGGTGCACCGCCCCTCCGACCTGGTGCGGCTGCTCATCGGGGTGCTCGCGATCGCGGTCCTGCTCTCGATCTCCGCGTTCGCCCAGGGCACCACCACCGGCCTTGAGGACGACATCTCCAAGGGCACCGAGCAGGCGCCCGACCTGTTGATCAAGATCGCCGGTCTGGTGTCCAGCATCGCGGTGCTGCTGGTGCCCGTCGCCTTCGCCATCGAGCGCCTCATCAAACGCGACGGACTCCGCATCGCGGACGGCGTGCTCGCCGCCGTGCTCGCCCACGGGGTGACGCTCGCCACCGACCTCTGGGTCTCGCGGTCCGCTCCGGGCACCATCCAGGACGCGCTGACCCAGCCGCAGACGGCCGGCGGGCTGACCGATCCGGTGCACGGCTATCTCGCCCCGGTCATCGCGTACATGACGGCGGTCGGGATGGCACGGCGGCCGCGCTGGCGCGTGGTGCTCTGGGTGGTGCTGCTGCTCGACGCGTTCGCGATGCTCGTCGGCGGGTACACCACCCCGTTCTCGATCATCCTCACCGTGCTGATCGGCTGGACCGTGGCGTACGGGACGCTGTACGCGGTCGGCTCGCCGAACGTCCGCCCCACCGGGCAGCACCTGATGGCGGGTCTGCGTCACGTGGGCTTCCGCCCGGTCGCGGCGATGCGCACCGAGGACGGCCCGGACCACGCCGACCAGAACGACCGTGGGCGGCGCTATCTGGTCACCCTGGAGGACGGCCCGCCGCTGGACGTCACCGTCGTCGACCGGGAACAGCAGGCCCAGGGGTTCTTCTACCGGGCCTGGCGGCGGCTCACGCTGCGCGGGATCACCCAGCGGCGCTCGATCCAGTCGTTGCGCCAGGCGCTGGAGCAGGAGGCCCTGCTCGCGTACGCGGCCATCGCCGCCGGGGCGAACGCGCCGAAGCTGATCGCCACCTCGGAGCTGGGCCCCGACGCGGTGATGCTCGTCTACGAGCACATCGGCGGCCGGACGCTGGACTCGATGGAGGACCAGGAGATCACCGACGAGCTGGTGCGGGGCACCTGGCGTCAGGTGAAGGCCCTCCAGTCACGGCGGATCGCACACCGCAGGCTGACCGGTGACGCACTGCTCGTGGATCGTTCCGGCAGGGCGTTCGTGACGGATCTGCGCGGCGGCGAGATCGCCGCCGGTGATCTGGTGCTGCGGATGGACGTGGCCCAGTTGCTGACCACGCTGGGGCTGCGGGTGGGGGCCGAGCGGTCGGTCGCCGGGGCGCTGGCCGTGCTCGGCCCGGACGCGGTGGCGGACTGTCTGCCGCTGCTCCAGCCGATCGCGCTGAGCCGCTCCACCCGGGCGACCCTGCGCCGGATCGCCCGCGAGCGTTCGCAGCGCGAGCGGGATGCGGTGGTGGAGGCCTCGCAGGCGGCCAAGCAGGCGAAGGCGCGGGACGCGGCGGAGTCCGCCGAGGAGGCTTTCCCGGACCACGGCGCGGACCGGAAGGCCGCACAGCGGACGGGCCCCAGGACGGTGCCCAAGGCGGACCACAAGGCGGAGCGCAAGTCACTGCGCACCGAGAAGCAGGCCGAGAAGCGCGCCATCGACGACGCGCTGGAGGAGGCCCGCGAGGAGGATCTGCTCGCCCAGATCCGCCGTCAGGTGCTGCTGATCCGCCCGCAGGCCCCGGTCGAACCGGTCCGTCTGGAGCGCATCAAGCCCCGCACCCTGTTCAGCTTCATCGCCGGGGCCATCGCCGCGTACTACCTGATCTCCCAGGTCACCCAGGCCGACTTCGGGACGGTCGTGGAGCAGGCGGAGTGGGGCTGGGTGGCGGCCGCCCTCGGCTTCTCGGCACTGAGCTACGTGGCGGCGGCGATGAGCCTGCTGGGCTTCGTGCCGGAGCGGGTGCCGTTCCGCAAGACCGTGAAGGCGCAGGTGGCCGGCTCGTTCGTGAAGATCGTCGCGCCCGCCGCGGTCGGGGGCGTGGCACTGAACACCCGCTTCCTCCAGCGGGCCGGGGTGCGCCCGGGTCTCGCGGTGGCGAGCGTCGGGGCCTCGCAGCTGTTCGGGCTCGGCGCCCACATCCTGCTGCTGGCGCTGTTCGGCTATCTCACCGGTACGGAGCGGACCCCGGACTCGCTGACCCCGTCCCGGACGGTGATCGCCGGTCTGCTCACGGTCGCGGTGCTGGTGCTGGTGGTGACGGCGGTCCCCTTCCTGCGCAAGTTCGTGGTGACGCGGGTGCGCTCGCTGTTCGCCGGAGTGGTGCCGCGCATGCTGGACGTGGTGCAGCGGCCGCAGAAGCTGCTCACCGGCATCGGCGGCATGCTGCTGCTGACCGGCCTGTTCGTGCTCTGCCTGGACGCCTCGATCCGGGCGTTCAGCGGCCCGGACGTGCCCCAGCTGAGCTACGCGAGCATCGCGGTGGTCTTCCTCGCCGGAAACGCGCTCGGCTCTGCGGCCCCGACGCCGGGTGGGGTGGGCGCGGTCGAGGGTGCCCTGACGCTGGGCCTGATCGCGGTCGGGCTGCCGAAGGAGGTCGCGGCGCCCGCGGTGGTCCTGTACCGCGTGATGACGCTGTGGCTGCCGGTGCTGCCGGGGTGGATCTGCTTCAACCAGCTCACCCGCAAGGGCGAGCTGTAGCCGAGCGGGGGCCCGGCGGAGGCAGCGGCTCCGCCACCCGCATGGACCGCGCCCGGCCGCGCGCCCCGGCGCCCCGCCGCACGATGGGGGCATGAGGACTTCCCCCGCTCTGCGCGCCGCCGCCCTCGCCGCCACCGCCACCGTGCTGCTGCCGCTGGCCGCCTGTTCGGACGACGGCGACGGGGAGGGGTCCTCGACGCCCACCGGGGCGTCGACCGCCTCGCCGTCCTCCACCGCCGACGACCTGGCGTCGCAGAAGCTCAGCTGGTCCCCGTGTCCGCCTCCGAACGGGGCCCAGGGCGGCGGCGAGTCGCCGTCCCCGCTGCCGGGCGGCGTGGTGTGGGAGTGCTCCTTCATGGACGTCCCCCTCGACTACGCGAAGCCGGACGGCCGCACGATCGAGCTGGCGCTGGTGCGGGCGAAGGCCAAGGAGCAGAAGCGGCGGATCGGCTCGCTGGTGTTCAACTTCGGCGGGCCCGGCGCGTCCGGCGTCGCGACGCTGCCCGCGTTCGGCACCGAGTACGACAAGCTCCGCACCCGGTACGACCTGGTGAGCTTCGACCCGCGCGGGGTCGGCCGCAGCGAGGGCGTCCAGTGCTCGGACGACGCCGAGCTCGATGCCTTCTACCAGGAGGACTCCACCCCGGACGACGCGGCCGAGGAGAAGCAGTTCGTCCAGGGACAGGAGGACTTCATCGCGGACTGCGAGGAGAACTCCGGCCCCGAACTCCCCTTCGTGGGCACGACGAACGCCGCCCGCGACATGGATCTGATGCGCACGGTGCTGGGCGACGACAAGCTGCACTACTTCGGCATCTCGTACGGCACGGAGCTGGGCGGCGTCTACGCCCACCTCTTCCCGGACAAGGTCGGCCGGGCGGTCTTCGACGCGGTGGTCGACCCCACGAAGGACGCCGAGCAGTCCTCCATCGGCCAGGCCCAGGGCTTCCAGCTCGCCCTGGACAACTTCACGAAGGACTGCGCGGAACGCGACGACTGCGCGCTGCCCGGGGCCACCCAGCAGGAGGTCGAGCAGGCCATCGCCGATCTGCTGGCCGAGCTGGAGAAGGAGCCCGTCGACGGGCTCGGCGACCGGGCGCTGACGCAGACGCTGGCCACCACCGGCATCGCGTCCGCGCTCTACTCCAAGGAGACCTGGCCGCTGCTGGAACAGGGCCTGGACGAGGCGGGCGGCGGGAACGGCGGGCTGCTCCTCGCCCTGGCCGATTCGCTCAACGGCCGCTCGGAGGACGGGCGGTACGACAACTCCAACGCCGCCAACATCTCCATCAACTGCGCCGACAGCAAGCAGCGGTTCTCCCTGGAACAGACGAAGGCGGCGCTGCCCGCGTTCCGCAAGGCGTCCCCGCTGTTCGGGGACTATCTGGGCTGGGGCCTGATGAGCTGCACCGGCTGGCCGGTGGCGGGCGCCTGGAAGACCCCGGACGTCAGCGCCCCGGGCTCCGCCCCGATCCTGGTCATCGGCAACACCGGCGACCCGGCGACCCCGTACGCGGGCGCGAAGGCGATGGTGGAGAAGCTCGGAGAGGGCGTCGGCGTCGAGCTCACCTACAAGGGCGAGGGGCACGGGGCGTACAACAGCAAGGACGCGTGCGTGCAGCGGACGGTGGACGGCTATCTGTTGAACGGTACGGTGCCGAAGTCCGGCACTGTCTGCGGGTGACACCGGCCCCCGACTCCCCTGCCGCGCACGGCGGTTAGCATGACCGGCATGACACCCCCTGGGGAGGGAAGCCGGATCATGCGTGCGCATCGTCGTGCCCATCGGGCCGTCGTCTCGACAGGAGCGACCCTCCTCGCGGCGGGACTGCTCGCCGGCTGCGGCCTGTTGAGCTCGGAGCCGGACGTGAGCGAGCCGGCCCACGGCCGCCCCGGCGACGCCTCCGCCGCGCCCACGCCGACGGAGCTCAAGGACTCCCCCAAGACGCCGAAGCTGCCCTCCGCCCTCACCTCGCAGCGCCTCGACTGGAAGCGCTGCCCGGCCCCGCAGGGCGGCGAGGCCCCCGGTTCCGCGTGGCGTTGCGCGAGCGTGGACGTACCGCTGGACTACGCGAAGCCGTCGGGGGAGACGCTCTCCGTGGCGCTGGTCCGCAAGGAGGCCCGTGACAAGGGGCGGCGGCTCGGCTCGCTGCTGTTCAACTTCGGCGGGCCGGGCGGATCCGGCGTCGGGATACTGCCGCGCTCGGCCGACGCGTACGCGAAGCTCAACTCCCGCTACGACCTGGTGAGTTTCGATCCGCGCGGGGTCGCGGCCAGCTCCGGGGTGCGCTGCCGCACCGACAAGGAGCAGGAGCAGGCCCACCGGAGCGTCGACCTGACTCCGGACACCGCGGCCGAGGAGACGGCGTTCGTCGAGGACGCCGCGGACTTCGGCGCCGGCTGCGAGCGCCGCTCGGGCGCGATCCTGCCGCATGTGGGGACGACCAACGCCGCCCGCGACCTGGACCTGATCCGCGAGGTCCTGGGCGACGAGAAGCTGTCCTACTTCGGTTTCTCCTACGGTACGGAGCTGGGCGGAACGTACGCGCACATCTTCCCGCACAGGGTGGGACGCACCGTGCTGGACGCGGTCGTCGACCCGACGGCCGACGGGACCGGGCACGCCCGGAACCAGACCCTGGGCTTCCAGCGCGCCCTGGACAACTACCTCAAGGACCGCGGCCAGGACCCGAAAACGGGCTCCGAGCGCATCGCCCGGCTGCTGGCCCGCATAGACCGCAGTCCGCTGCCGACCGACTCGGGCCGGGAGCTGAGCGAGTCGCTCGCCATCACCGGCATCGTCACCCCGCTGTACTCCGAGTCGGGCTGGCCCGCCCTGACGGCCGCGCTCGACGAGGCGGAGAACAACGGCACGGGCAATGGTCTGCTCCGGCTCGCCGACTCGTACAACGGGCGGGACGAGAGGGGGCGTTACGACACCCAGAACCACTCCCAGCGGGCGATCTCCTGCGCCGACTCGACCTCCCGTCCCACCGTGGACGAGGCCCGTGCGCTGCTGCCCGAGTTCCGGAAGCTGTCACCGGTCTTCGGCCCGTTCCTGGCCTGGGACACCGCGGGCTGGTGCGCCCAGTGGCCGGTCGAGGGGGAGCACGAGACGCCGGAGACCAGCGCGCCGGGCGCGGGCCCGATCCTGGTCGTCGGGACGACCGGCGACCCGGCGACCCCGTACGAGGGGGCGCGGCGGATGGCGGACGAACTGGGCGAGGACGTCGGCATCCTGCTGACCAACAAGGGCGAGGGACACGGGGCCTACGGCGGCAACGACTGTGTGACCTCGACGATCGACGCCTACTTCCTGGACGGGAAGGTCCCGGAGGACGGTAGGACCTGCTCGTAGCGGGACGCCCCCGGGCGGCCGGGCCTACGGAAGGGGCCCGGTCCGCGGCGCGCGGACCGGGCCCCTTTCCCGTACAGGGTTTCTCGTACGGAGCCGTGCGGGGTGCTTCTAGTACACCGGCTTCTCGGGCTCGATCTGGTGGACCCAGCCGATCACGCCGCCGCCGACGTGCACCGCGTCGGCGAAGCCCGCGGACTTGAGGACCGCGAGGACCTCGGCGCTGCGGACGCCCGTCTTGCAGTGCAGGACGAT
Source organism: Streptomyces sp. rh34 (assembly GCF_002551245.1). Classification (GTDB taxonomy): domain Bacteria; phylum Actinomycetota; class Actinomycetes; order Streptomycetales; family Streptomycetaceae; genus Streptomyces. Next base: position 6,095 of record NZ_NTGZ01000074.1, on the reverse strand, counting down.
GCGCTTGTCCTGCGGGAGGTCCTGGAGGGCGGTGCCCATGAGGAACTCGTTCTTCGGGATCAGCTTCGCGCCGGGGATCGAGACGATCTCGTACTCGTTCTTCTCGCGGACGTCGATGATCTCGATCTTCTCGTCGCCGTCGATCCACTCCTTGAGCTGCTTGGGAGTGATCGTCGCGCCGAGCGCCGCCTCCTGCGCCTCCTCGGACACGACGCCGCAGAAGGCCTCGTAGTCGATGAGTTCGGTGACGGTGGGGTTCTCGCCGCAGACCGCGCAGTCGGGGTCCTTGCGGACCTTGACCTGGCGGTACTGCATCTCCAGGGCGTCGTAGATCATCAGGCGGCCGACCAGCGGGTCACCGACCCCGGCGAGCAGCTTGATGGCCTCGGTGACCTGGATGGAGCCGACGGACGCGCAGAGCACGCCCAGTACGCCGCCCTCGGCGCAGGAGGGGACCATGCCCGGCGGCGGGGGCTCCGGGTAGAGGCAGCGGTAGCAGGGCCCGTGCTCGGACCAGAACACGGAGGCCTGGCCGTCGAAGCGGTAGATCGAGCCCCAGACGTACGGCTTGTTCAGCAGCACCGCGGCGTCGTTGACGAGATAGCGGGTGGCGAAGTTGTCCGTGCCGTCCACGATCAGGTCGTACTGCGCGAAGATCTCCATCACGTTCTCGGCTTCGAGCCGCTCTTCGTGAAGGACCACGTTGACGTACGGGTTGATGCCCAGCACCGAGTCCTTGGCGGACTCCGCCTTGGACCGGCCGATGTCGGCCTGGCTGTGGATGATCTGGCGCTGCAGGTTCGACTCGTCGACCTCGTCGAACTCCACGATGCCGAGCGTGCCGACACCGGCCGCGGCCAGATACATCAGGGCCGGCGAGCCGAGGCCGCCGGCTCCGACACACAGCACCTTGGCGTTCTTCAGGCGCTTTTGTCCGTCCATCCCGACATCCGGGATGATCAGGTGGCGGGAGTACCTGCGGACCTCGTCGACGGTGAGCTCAGCAGCTGGCTCGACCAGGGGTGGCAGCGACACAGGAACCTCAACAATGCAGGTGGTCGGATTCTACGTAGACCGGCTTCTTACGGTCGACTACGTACGGTTGTTCTCCCCGTAACACTGCCACGCCCCTCCTCATTCCGAGATACCCGGTCCGACCCGCGAGACGATTTCGTCCCAGTACCTGGGCAGCGCGGCGAATGGGTCGCTTTGTCCGCTTCGGTCGTCCCGGTCGGTGAAGAAGATCGTCCCGGCGCCCTGCCAGCGGGCGATCCGCATGGCCTCCTCCAGGTGGGTACGCGGGACCCCGTGGACGAAGTGGGCGAACCGCTCCGGTGGATAGTCGGCCGTCCACTCGGCCACCTGGGACCAGCGGTAGTCGGTCCAGGGGCCCTGGAAGGTGACCAGTTGGTCGGCCGCCTCCGCGTACCCGGGATACGGGTGCGTGCCGTGGCCCAGCACCAGGCGGCCCCCGTCGTCGGCGCTGTCGCTCTCCGCCAGCAGGGCGTGGAGCGTGCCGGTGAGACTGCGGACGGCGGGCAGACCGGCCCGCTCGGCGGGGCACCGGGCGAGGTAGAAGCCGCCGATCCGGTACCAGTCGATGAAGGACCGGGCGTCCGCGATCAGCTCCTCGAACGGCCGCTCGCCCCAGGCCAGGTCGAGGTGGCCGAGCAGCCTGCCGCCGGAGGCCCGGACGGTGTCGTCCGGGGAGCCGCCGTGCAGGGCGCGTTCGCGGGCGTTGCGCAGTCTGCCCGCCGCCTCCAGGCAGTGCGGGTCGGGCCGGGAGCCGGGGCCGTCCGCGATATTGAGGACGGCCCAGTGGAGCGGGGTGCCGGGGCGGGCCAGCTCGGCCCATTCGGCGGGGGCCAGCAGCGGATGGGCGTAGCCGGGGACGCCGAAGCCGAGCGGTTCGCCGCCCGCGGTGCGGCGGGCGTCGGTGGGCGCGGTCAGATACGGCACGCCGCCTCCATCCAGATGTCCGCGAGGGACTCCTCCAGATTGATCCGGGGCCGCCAGCCCAGCCGGTCCCGCGCGGTGCGGACGTCTGCCTGCTGCCAGGCGCCGCAACCGTCGGGATACGGGGACGGGGTGGCGGAGAGGTGCTCCATGACGGACTCCGCGGAGGTGCGCGGGGCCCCGATGGGCAGGCGCGCGGGGGGCGTGTCCAGCTCGTGGAGCGCGCCCGCGTACCCGGCGACCCTCGCCAGGACGGCGGCGGCGTCGCGCAGGCGGACGGCCCGCCCGGTGCCGATGTTGACGACGCCCTGGGCGGCGGAGAGCGAGGCGGCGTGGACGGCCCGCGCGACGTCCCGTACGTCGACGAAGTCCCGCTGCACGCCGAGGCCGCTGAGCTTCAGCTCGCCGTCGCCGGACTGCATGGCCCGGCGCATCGCCTCGGCGAGCCGGCCGAGCGGGGAACCGGCGGGGGTGCCGGGGCCGACGGGCGAGAAGACCCGCAGGACGACGGCGTCGAGGCCGGAGCCGAGGACCAGTTCGGTGGCGGCGAGCTTGCTCACGCCGTACGGGCCGCCGGGGCGCGGGACCGCGTCCTCCGCGGTGGAGGACCCGGGCTGCGAGGGCCCGTACTCCGAGGCGCAGCCGACCTGGACGAGCCGCGCCCCGCAGCCGCTGCGGCGCAGCGCCTCGCAGACGGTGGCGACGGCGACGGTGTTGTGCCGGGTCAGGTCGCGGGCCCCACCGCGCGTGGCGCCCGCGCAGTTGACGACGACTCCGGGGTGGACGGCGTCCAGGAAGCGGGTGAGCGCCCCGGGACTGCCGCCCGCGAGGTCGAACCGGACGTCGGCGTCGTCGCCGCGGCCGAGGGCCGTGAGGTGGACGGCCGGATCGGCGAGCAGACGGTCGGCGACGAAGCGGCCGAGGAATCCGTTGGCTCCGAGCAGCAGCACCCTCATCGCGCACCGCCTCGGTGCCGACGGCTCACTGCCGGTGCGGGGGATTGGGGGGTCATGGCGGGTTTCTCCTAGGTCGTCGAGTCGGTCGTGCGGTGCTGGACGAGTCCGCGGCGTCGGCTCCGCGGGAGTGGGGTCGGTGAAGCGGTGGAACAGTCGGTGGGTGGTGCGGTGCATACGTGGGCGGTTCATGCGGTGGTACGTGGGTGGGTCGTGCGGTGCCAGGTCGGTGAGGCAGCGGTGGTACGCCGGTGGGGCCGGCTCAGGTCCGGGCGGGGGCGGAGGCTCGGGAGAGCGCGAAGGCCGCGTGCAGCAGCAGGCCGACGGCGGCCCCGCCGCAGGCGAGGGCGGGCACGGCACCGGTCCCGCCCGCCGAGACGAGGGCGTTCACGGGCTGGGCGAGGGGTTCGAGCCCGGGGAGCCGGGCCGAGAGGACGAGTGCCGGGGCCGCGGCCTCGACGGCGCAGGCCGCGGCGAGCGCGACGGCGCCCGGCTCGGGCAGTCCGTGTGCGGCGAACAGCCGTGCCACGAAGAACAGGACTCCGAGGGCGGCGGCCGCCACGGACACGCCGCCTCCTTCGAGACCGAGATCGGCCAGGTACAGCAGGGGCAGCAGCGCGCCGAGGAAGAGGGTGACGGCCGCCAGGAACAGGGGGCGCACGCCCGCGCCGAACTCCTCCAGGGCGCGGCTGTCGGCCAGTCTGCGGTGGGCGTGGACGGTGAAGAGGTGGGCGCACCAGGCGGCCGGGGCGACGGCGGCGGCGAGCCCGAGGAGCGGGGCGGGGCTGCCGCCCCACGGACCGTCCGGGCCGCCGGTCATGACCTGGGCGAGCAGTTCCTCGCCGTACACCGCGTAGCCCAGCAGCCAGCAGCCGTACAGCCCGGCCCGGCCCGCTCCTCCAGGCGCCCGCAGGGGGCCGCGGCCCAGGCACGCCCGGAGCGCCACGCAGGCCAGGACGGCACCGACGACGGTGAGGAGGGCCCGCGTCCCGTCGCCGAGGGCTCCCTCGGTGACCCGGAGCACCCAGGCGGTCGCCAGACAGGCGGCTCCGGGGAGCAGGGCGAGGAGGGTCCACGCGGCCCGTGCGTCGGTGTCGGGACCGGGGCCGGGGCCCGGGGGCCCGCCGGCGACGGGCTCCCGGGTGCGGGGTGGCATGCGGGCGTACAGCTCCTCGGCGAGGGCGAAGACGTCCCGGTGGCGGTAGCGTGCGGCGCTGCGGTCGGTGACGCCGTGCGCTTCCGCTCCGGCGGCGATCTCCCGGGGGTCCACGGCCCGTTCGCACAGGTCTCGGTGGGGGTGGAGGGACTTCGCCGGGTCGTCCGGACGGGTCATCGGGTGGTCTCCGTGGTCGTGGAGGCTCGGTGCGTGGAGGGCCGGTTCGTGGACGGCCGGGTGGTCACGCACCGGCGTCCCCCGCCGGTCCGGCCGCGACCGCGCCGTGTCGGCCTCCCGGCGCACCGGGGTGGGCGAGATCAGCTCCAGGTAAATGCCGCGAAATGCCGCGAGGTTCTGTTCGACGGTGGGGAGTTCGAGCGCGCGCCCTTGCGGCGGCCCCGACGCCGTGCTCCGTGACCAGCAGCGGCACCCCGAAGAAGCGTTTGGCCAGGAGCCCCGGGAGGGCGGCCGCTCCGCCGGAGGCCGCGCGGCAGAGGTCGACCGCACTGAGGCCCTCCTGGCCGCGCCAGCCGCCGGACTCACCGGCCGCATACGGGCAACCACTGTCGGTGAACAGTCCGATCCGCACGAATACACCCCCGATCTCCCTTGTGGGCGGCCGCCGTTGAAACGGCGACTCGCAGCGGGACGACCGTAAGCGGATACGCCGGTGGTGCGACGGACGGTTGTCCGTCGCACCACCGAAAGGGGTGAACCGTCGTAACTTTCCCGCCCCGGTCGCGTTCCGTCGCGATACAGCGGTCGGTTGTCACGGAGGGTCAGGCCCGGGCCAGCTTCTTGCGGGCCGCCCGACGGGCCACCGCGAGCCCGGGATCGAGGGCGGGATCGAGGGCGGGCACGGCCGTCGGCGTGTGGCACCTGTACGGGGCCCGCGGGTCCGCGCACACCGCCTCGCCGCCCTGCTCGACGATCGCACCCCGCCGGCCCGCAGCGGGCCGGCGATCCGCGTGCGGACGTGCGGGGGTCAACCCTCGGGGTGCGCCCAGGGGTTGGCCTTGCACTTGATGCCTTCGAGTTCGAGGGTCTTGGTCTGCTGCTGCATGACCGGGGCCAGGGCGCCGGGAGTGCGGCAGTTCACGTGGTTGTAGCCCAGCCGGTGGCCGACCTCGTGGTTGATGAGCATCTGACGGTAGGGCAGCAATTTGTCCGGGCCGAAGGTGGCGGCGCCCTGCGCCCACCGATAGGCGTTGATCATGATGCGGTCGGTCGCGGCGGAATCGCAGGAGACATTGTCGATCGTGGTGTCCAGACCGGATTTGGCACACCAGTCGCCGGTGGTCCCGGGGCTGGCGAGCGTGATCACGAAGTCCGGGGTCCCCGACGAGATGCGCTCGAAGGTCATCGCGCCGTTGTGCGCCCAGCTCCGGTCGTCGTTGAGCGTCTTCTGCACGGCTTCGGCGAAGAGGCCGGCGTCGAGGCCGAGGCCCTTCTCCACGTCGATCCGGTAGCGGTGCTTCTGCCCCTTTCCGGGGGCCTTCGCGAGACCGGGCACCGCATCGAACGTGCCGCTCGCCCGCAGGTCCGCGGCGAGCGGAAACGGCTGCGCCATCTTGTCCGCGTACGAGAGGGGCTTGACCTCGGGCTTGGCCGAGGGCTGCTTCGGGGTCGGGCGGGCGTCGGAGCGGGAGGCCTCCTCGTCCGGGCCCTGCCGCTCCACCTCGGCGGCGCGCGCGGACGCACGGTCACCGGAGTCGTCGGCGACCTGTCCGGCCACCACGACCGCGAGCACGGTGGTCACCGCCGCGGCGGCGATCCCGGTAAACGTCCGCCCCTTGCCGCCCCGGGCCGCGGAGCGTTCGTCCGGCTCCCCGGCCTCGGTGTCGTCCACACCGTCCGGGGTGCCGCCCGGCGGCGGTGCGGGCGCGCCCGGCGGGGCGTCGGCGTCGAAGGCGTCCACGAACTCTTGGCGCGGGCCCGGCACCGGGGCGCCGGGAGACGTCGGCTGCTGTGCCGACCGGCCGTCCGCGGCCCGCTGGGCCGCGCGCTGGGCCGTCACCTGGCGGGCCACC
>NZ_NTGZ01000073.1 GCF_002551245.1 Streptomyces sp. rh34 | reverse complement strand
GCCAGCAGCGCCGCGGCCAGCAAACCCGCCGCCGCGCCGCCCGCAGTCAGGACCCGCACGTCCACCACCGCGACGAGCCCCGCCCCCGCCGCCAGGGCCACCGCGTTGGGTGCCGTCATCAGCGAGCCCGCCGTCGCCGCCGTCCGCCCCAGCACCGCGTCCGGCGTCTCCCGCTGCACCGCCGTCATCGTCGCGATCAGCACGCACGGCAGGCCGAACCCGATCGCCGCGCTCGCCGCCAGGGCCACCCCGTCGCACGGCAGCGTCCGGGCGCCCACCGCCAGCGCGAACAACGCCATGCCGCCCGCCGCGAACACCCGCTCCGGCAGCCGGCGCAGCAGCGGCCCCACGAGCAGCCCCACCGCCACGGAACCGGCGCCCTGAACCGCGTAGAGGATCCCCGCGTACTCCGGCGTCCGGCCGAGCACATCATCGACGTAACCGAACGTCACGGCCCCGTTCACCCCTGCCAGCAGCATCGTCGCGGCCCCCGCCGTCACCAGCGGGCGGAGCACGGCCGAGGCGCGTATCCGCCGCAGCCCGGCGAGGAGTTCACCGCGCCACGCCCCCACCGCGGGCCGCGGGGCCTCCCGCACCCGCAGCCGGGCGAAGATCAGGGCGGCCAGGGCGCACGTCGCCGCGTCCAGCAGCGCCACGGCGGGGCCGCCGAACCGCGCGTACAGCCCGGCGCCCGCCAGTGGGGCGACCAGTTTCATGCCCTCGTTGGCCGTCATCCGCAGCCCGTTGAAGTCCGCCAGCAGCGAGGCGCGCACGGTCCCCGCGACGAGCGCCGACTCCGCCGCGTCGAGCAGGACGCCGCTCGCCCCGTAGAGGACCAGCACCACGAAGACCAGCCAGACGGTGCGGCCGGAGTCCACCAGCACCAGCGACGCCAGCAGACAGGCCATCGCCAGGTTGACCCGCACCAGCAGCGTCTTCCGGTCCATCCGGTCCGCGAGCGCGCCGAGCGCGGGCCCGGCCAGCACCGGGGCCCACATCGCGCACACCGTCAGCGCCGCCAGACTGTTCGACCCGGTCAGCGACTTGACCCAGATCCCCGCCGTGAGCCACATCGCGGACGTACCGAACCCGGAGACGACCACCCCCGCCAGATACCGCCCCGCCGTCGGGTCCCGCAGGACCCGCACCACCGCCGGACCGCCCATGTCGCCCCGCCCTCCGCCTCGTGCTCCGCGACCCGGCCGTGCGGCCGTACGGCTCATGCTGCGGAGTAAGGCGGTGCGGCGGCATCGGACGGATGCCCTAAGTGCTGTCCGGGCTCGGCGCCGACCGCCCGGACCCCTCCCCCTTCGCCCGGGGCACGCTGATCGCCAGGAGCGCGGTGTCGTCGTCGAGCCCCTCGCCGAACGAATTCAGCAGTGCGGTGAGCGCCCTGACGGCACCGGACGCCGAGGTGGGGGCGAGGGACCGCGCGAAGTCCAGGAGTGCTTCGTCGCCGTAGCGCTCACCCGGGTTCCCGGTACGGGCCTCGGTCAGGCCGTCGGTGTAGAGCAGCAGGGTGTCACCGGGACGCAGGTCCAGGGTGGCGGTGGTGAACTGCGCGTCCGCTACGACCCCGACCAGCTGGCCGCCGGGGGTGGGCAGGTAGTCGGCGCTGCCGTCGGCCCGGAGCAGCAGGGCGGGAGGGTGGCCGCCGCCGGCCAGGACGACATGGAATCCGGCGTCGTTCTCCTCAGGTGTGAGCATGCCGAAGATCACGGTGCAGAAGAGTGGTTCGTCGTCCTGGGCCTGGTGGTTGAGCGCGGTGTTGAGGTTGGCCAGAACCCTGACCGGTGCGGGGTCGGAGACCGCCGCGGCTCGCAGGGTGTACCGCGCCAACGACGTCACCACGGCCGCGTCGGCGCCCTTGCCGCGCACGTCCCCCATGAAGAACCCCCAGGTTCCGGCGGTGAGCGGGAACAGATCGTAGAAGTCCCCGCCCACCTGGTCGGTGGACGCGAAGTGGTAGTGGGCCGCGGCCTCCCTGCCCGGAACCGGTTCGATGACCGGCGGGATCAGGGTGCGCTGCAGGGTGGTGGCGAGGCGTTGCAGCCGTTCGCGGTCGCGCTCGGCATCCTGCCGGGCCCGCAGGAGTTCACGCTCGTAGTCACGCCTGTCCCGGGCGTCGAGGAGCGTGGTGCGGATCAGCAGCGGTTCGCCGTCCGCGTCCCGCTTGACGGTGGAGGTGACCAGGACGGGCAGCCGGGCGCCGTCCGCGGCCCTGAGTTCCAGGGCGACGCCGTTGACCTCGCCCTGCATCCGCAGCAGCGGTGCGAAGTGCGTCTCGTGGTACAGCCTGCCGCCGATGGTCAGCAGGTCGGAGAAGTGTCTGCGGCCCACCAGGTCCTCACGGCGGTGGCCGAGCCATTTCAGGAGCGTTCCGTTGACCTTGGCGATCCGCCCGTCCATCAGGGTGGAGAGGTAGCCGCACGGTGCGTTCTCGTACAGGTCCTCCGCACTGTCCTCCAGCAGGGCGGAGGACACCGGGGGGTCCTGGTCACCGCCCTCCGCCGGCCCCGATCCGTCGGTCCTGCCGCCGCCCGGGCACACGGTCACGGCCCCTGCACGAAGGCGATGATCGCCTCGGCGGTCTCCTCGGGGGCGCTCAGCTGGGGGCAGTGGCCCGTCGAGTCCAGGGTGACCAGCTCGCTGCCGGGGATCTGCGCGTGGACGTAGACGCCCACCTCGCGAGGGGCGATCGTGTCGCGCGCGCTCTCGGCGATGAGCGTCGGAACGGTCACCTTGGGGAGATCCGCCCGGTTGTCGGACAGGAAGGTGGCTCTGGCGAAGACCCGGGCCATCTCGGGGTCCGTTCGGCAGAAGCTGTTGGTCAGCTCCTCACCCAGCTCGGGACGCTCCGGGTTTCCCATGATCACCGGTGCCATGGTCGCCGACCAGCCCAAATAGTTGCTCTCCAGTGACTCGAGCAGTTCGTCGATGTCCTGCTCACTGAATCCGCCCCGGTAGTCGCCGTCGTCGATGTACGACGGCGAGGGGGTGAGGAGGACCAGTTTCTCGAAGAGCGCGGGCTCCTGTACGGCGGCGAGCACACCGATCATGGAACTGACCGAATGCCCGACGAAGGTCACGGGGCCGAGGCCGAGCCCCTGGCAGATGCCGATGACGTCCTGCGCGTAGCCGTCCAGGGTGGAGTACCGCTCGGGGCTCCAGGCCGACGCGGCGGAACGTCCCGCCCCCACATGATCGAACAGGACCACCTGGAAGCGCTCCTCCAGCGCCGGTGCGACGAGACGCCAGAGATTCTGATCGCAGCCGAAACCGTGGGCGAGCATCACCACCGGGCCGCTCTCCCGGCCTGTCACCCGTACCCGGCTTCTTTCGCGCACGTCCATACGGACATCCTGACACCCTTCGTACCTCACGGCCCGGTCTGCCGGGCGACCGCCGCCCACCAGCGCCGATCACGATTCCGGGGGTGGCCGGGCGGCACCGCTCCGCAGCCCCGGCGTCACCGCTCCAGCGCCGCCTTCATCGTCTTCTGCGCGATCGGCGCGGCCAGACCGTTGCCGCTGACCTCGGAGCGCGCCGAGCCGGAGTCCTCGACGATCACCGCGACCGCGACCTCCTTGCCGCTGTCGCGGTCCTTCGCGTACGAGGTGAACCAGGCGTACGGGGTGTTGGTGTTGTCCACGCCGTGCTGCGCGGTGCCCGTCTTCCCGCCCACCTCGGCCCCGGGGATCCGGGCGTTGGTGCCGGTACCCTCCTCGACGACCGTCACCATCGCGCTCCGCAACTGCTCGGCGGTCGACTCCTCGACCACGCGCCGCGTGTCGCCGTCGCCGGTCTCCTCCAGCGCCGTGCCGTCCCCGTCGCTCACCTCGGAGACCATGTGCGGCGCGGCCAGCTCGCCGCCGTTGGCCAGCGCCGAGGTGACCATCGCCATCTGGAGGGGGGTCGCGGTGACCTCGAACTGGCCGATCCCCGTCAGCGCTGTCTGGGCCCGGTCCATACCGGTCGGGTAGACGCTCTTCGCCGCCCGCACCGGGACGTCCAGCTTCTCGGTGTCGAACCCGAACGCGTCCGCCATCTCCTTGACCTCGTCCTGGCCGAGGTCGGCCGCGGCCTTCGCGAAGACGTTGTTGCAGGAGAACTGGAGCGCGGTGCGCAGGGTCGCGTTCTCGCAGGGGGCGGACGCGTTCTCGTTGGGCAGCACGGTGCTGGTGCCGGGCAGGGTGTACGGGTCGGGGCTGTCGGTGCGCTCGTCGACCGAGCCGTACAGCCCGTTCTCCAGCGCGGCCGCCGCGACCACCAGCTTGAACGTGGAGCCCGGCGGCAGCGGCTGCCGCAGCGCCCGGTTGACCAGCGGCTTGTCCGGGTCGTCCAGCAGGGCCCGCCAGGCGTCCCCGTCCGTCGTCCCGCTGATCTTCGAGGGGTCGTACGAGGGGGTGGAGACCATGCCGAGGATCCGGCCCGTCCTCGGGTCGACGGCCACCGCCGCGCCCTTGGCGTCGCCGAGCGCCTCGTAGGCCGCCTTCTGGACGTCCGGGTCGATCGTCGTCAGCACGTTGCCGGGGGTGGCCTGCCCGCCGGTGAGCAGGTCCTTCGGGTTCTTCAGCCGGTCGTCCGTGCCGTCCAGGACGTCGCCGTAGATGCCTTCTAGCTGGGTCGCCCCGTATGCCTGCGAGCTGTAGCCGGTGACGGGCGCGTACAGCTCGCCCTGGGTGTACGTGCGCTTGTACCGGAGGTCGCCGCCACTGGTCTCCTTCGATCCGGTGACCGGCGAGCCGGCCACGATGATGTCCCCGAGCGGCCGCGCGTACTGCGCGATGGTGTTCCGCCGGTTGTGCTCGTCGTCCGCGAGCGCCTCGGCCTGGAAGCCCTGTACCCACGTCGCCCGCACCAGCAGGGCGAGCACCATGAGCAGACAGAAGACCGAAGCGCGCCTGATTGTCTTGTTCATCCCACTGGAGGGACGAGCGAGCGCGTTCCGGCCGTTCCCGTCCGTGCCCCTTCTCACCGACTTCTCAGGTGGCCGGCCGGGCCCCGAAGGCCGGCCGGCGGCTCAGCCCGGGGTGATGAAACCGGACTCGTACGCCGCGATGACCGCCTGGGTGCGGTCCCGGGCGCCGCACTTCGCGAGGACCGCCGCCACATGCGTCTTCGCCGTCGCAGGGCCCACCGAGAGCCGCCCCGCGATCTCCGCGTTGGTCAGCCCCGCCGCCATCAGCCGCAGCACGTCCGCCTCCCGCCCGGTCAGCCTCCCCACCCAGGCCGGGGTCCCGGCCGCCCGTCGCCCGGAGTGCTCGGCGGCGAGCGAGCGCACGGACGCCGGATACAGGAGCGAGTCGCCGCACGCCACCAGGCGCACCGCCTGCACCAGCTCCTCGGCCGCCGACCGCTTCAGCAGGAACCCGGCCGCCCCGGCGTGCAGGGCCTCGTACACGTACGCGTCGTTCTCGAAGGTCGTCACGACGACGATCCGCGGCGGGTTCTCCAGCGTGGCGAGGATCTGTTCCGTGGCCCGGATGCCGTCGATCTCCGGCATCCGCACGTCCATCAGCACCACGTCGGGCCGCAGCTCCCGCACCACGGAGACGGCCTCCGCACCGGTGGAGGCCTCGCCGACGACCTCGATGCCCTCCTCGGCGTCCAAAATCACGCGCAGCGCCGTACGCACCATCCGCTCGTCGTCCGCCAGCACCACCCGCACCGGAGCCCCGCTCATCGCCGTCCCCCCGGCCACCCGGCCGTACCCGGCACCGTCCCCGGCAGCAGGGCGGTCAGCCGCCAGACGCCGTCGTCCGCCCCCGCCTCGGTCCGGCCGCCCAGCAGGACGGCCCGCTCCGCGATGCCGCGCAGTCCGCGACCGCCCCCGGGGCGTGCCGCGGCGGGCCGTTCGCCCAGTGGATTCTCCATCACGATCTCCAGCTCCCTCTCCCGTACCGCGATCAGCAGCCGCACCGGGGACGCGCCCCCGCCGTGCCGTAACGCGTTGCTCAGCCCCTCCTGAACGATCCGGTACGCCTCCCGCGAGACCACCGGGTCCAGACGGTCCGGATCGCCCTGCCGCTCGTACGCCACCGGCACCCCGCAGTGCGCCAGCAGCCCGCCGAGCGCGTCCAGCCCCGGCCCGTGCGCCGTGTCCTCGTGGTCCGGCTCCCCGTCCTGCCGCAGCAGCCCCAGCACCGAGTCCAGCTCCCCGACCGTCCGCCGCGTCGTCTCCTCGATGGCGGTCAGCGCCTCCCGGACGAACGCCGGATCGCGGTCCAGGACCCGGCGCGCCGCCCCCGCCTGCAGGGTCACCGCACTCAACGCGTGCCCCACCGAGTCGTGCAGCTCCCGGGCGAGCCGGTTGCGCACCGCCAGATCCGCCGCACGGCGCTCGGCGGCGGCCAGCCGGTCCTCGGGCGTCGGCCCCAGCAGCACCGGGGCCCGCCGGGCCAGCACCCCCCCGGCCACGGCAGCGACCAGCGCCAGTGCCGCCAGCATCGCGAGCCCGGCGAACGGGGCGAGGGCCAGGGCCCACGGTGCCCGCAGCGCGTGGGGGCCGTTGAGCAGCCAGGTGCCGCGCAGCCCGTCGGAGAAGGGCAGCGCGGCCACGGCCACCGCGAACGACGGCAGCGCGAGGGTGAGCCCGCTGACGATCCCGCCGAGCGCCAGATGCAGGGTGTACCAGCCCGCGGTACGCACCCGGGCCTGCCGGGTCCGGGCGGGACCGTCGGCCAGCAGGGCGGGCGGCACCCCGCACAGGGCGCGGGCGGCGGCCACGGACAGCGGCCGGACGAGCGGGAAGCAGCCGGTGACCGCCGCCATCGGCAGGGCGATGGCGAACGCGGCGAACGGGTCGGACACGGAGGAGAGTAGCGGTTCCCCACCGCTCGCCAGGCTGTTCAGGACCGTGCCGACGAGGAAGTACGGCATCAGCAGCGCGCCGCCGATGATCAGATGCAGCCAGCGCAGCCGGGTCCGCCGTCCGAACAGCGCGGAGACGGACTTCATGAGACCCGGTGGGCGGCGGCCGGCGCAGGGACGCCGACGGCCGTGGGCAGCGCGGAAGCCGCCGCGCGCTCCGCGAAGAAGTGGGCGCCCAGCGTCACGACGAGCGCCCCGGCCAGCATCCGGACAGCGTAGGCCAATACCGTCGCCGTCGCCTTGAGGCCGAGGCAGTGCAGGCAGGACACCGTGGCGACCGCCCGGAGCACGGACCGCGGCCGACGCGGGACGCTTCCGCTTCGGACGGGGCGACGCGGTACGAGGACGCTTCGGCCGGATCGGCGTGGTGCGGGGGCGTCCCGGCCGTCGCGGGCGCCCCGGGACGGTGCGGCGGGGCGAGAGCCGCGGGATGCCGGTTCGTTGTCATGGCACCAGGCTTCCGCGTCGGCGGGCCCCGCACGTCCTGCCCGGCGACGATCCGTCTCCGCCGCGCGGGGGAGGGGCGCGGCACGCGGGCGGCGCCCGGCCTCAGATGCCGGACGGTGACCTGGGCCCGGGCGGCCACGTCCGCACGCGCGCGCTTCCCGCGTCGCCGTCGGTCGACGACGACGACGCTCCGCGTCGCGGGCGCGGCACCATCGCGGCCGTCAGAGCCTGCGGGTCGCGAGGGTGAGCCGGTCCCGGGCGTCGAACAGGGCGTCCTTCACCATCTGTTCGTGGCCGGGGGTGAGCCGGGCGACCGGCACCGAGCAGCTGATCGCGTCGCGCGCGGGCGTCCGGTAGGGGATCGCCACGCCGAAGCAGCGCAGGCCGATGGTGTTCTCCTCGCGGTCCACCGCGTAGCCCTGCTCGCGGACCAGCCGCAGCTCCTCGATGAGCTTCTCGCGGTCCGTGATGGTGTGCTCGGTCAGCGCGGGCAGCGACTCGGGCAGCATCTTGCGGACCTGCTCGTCGCTGTGGGTGGCCAGCAGCGCCTTGCCGAGCGAGGTGGAGTGCGCGGGCAGCCGACGGCCGACCCGGGTGAAGGGGCGCAGATAGTGCTGGGACTGCCGGGTGGCGAGGTAGACCACGTTCGTCCCGTCGAGGCGGGCCAGGTGAATGGTCTCCGTGGTGTCGTCGGACAGCCTGTCCAGCGTGGGCCTGGCGGCGGCCACGACCTCGTCGCCGTCGATGTACGACGTGCCGACCAGCAGGGCGCGGACGCCGATCCCGTACCGGGTGCCCGTCGCGTCCGTCTCCACCCAGCCCAGCTCCACCAGGGTGCGCAGCAGCATGTAGAGGCTCGACTTGGGGTAGCCCACAGCCTCCTGGACGGCGGCCAGCGAGTGCATGCCGGGCCGCCCCGCGAAGTATTCGAGGAGCTCCACGGTCCGAACCGCGGACTTGACCTGTGCCCCACCGGACTCGGCGACCGACATCGCCCACGCCCCCTTCTCCAGCTCATCGACTTCTCGTCCGCGTCGGCGTCCGAAAAGCCGCCACACGATTGCCAACACGGAACGCCCGGAAATAGAGTCCCAGGACATTCACGATCAGGAACTCTGTTCAGAATACCGAACACTTGCTGATGCGGCCGAAGCCGGCCGGAAGTCGGCCGGTGGCCGGTCGTACCACGGGAGGGAATCACGGTGAGCGCAGCACCAGTCTGGAGTGTCGACCCCCGAACCGGGAACCCGCGCGAGCAGGTCGCGGTGGAGGCTACCGCCGGGGAGGTCGACCGCGCGGTCCGGGCGGCCCACGCCGCCCGCGACGCCCTCGCCGACCGCGCGGCGCGCGTCGCGTTCCTGCGTACGGCGGCGGAACTGCTGGAGGAGTCCGGCGAGCACATCGTCGAGGCGGCCGACGCCGAGACCGCCCTGGGGCCGGCCCGGCTCACTGGTGAACTGGCCCGTACCGCAGCCCAGTTGAGGGCCTTCGCGGAGGTCGTGGACGAAGGGGCCTACCTCGACGTCCACATCGACCACCCGGACGGCTCCCGGACCCCGCCCTGGCCCGACCTGCGCCGCTACAAGATCCCGCTCGGGGTCGTCGCCGTCTACGCGGCCAGCAACTTCCCGCTCGCCTTCTCCGTCCCCGGCGGCGACACGGCCAGCGCGCTCGCGGCCGGCTGTCCGGTCGTGGTCAAGGCGCACCCCGACCACCCGGCCACCTCCGAACTCTGCGCCTCGGTCCTCCGCCGCGCCGCCGCCCGCACCGGACTGCCCGAGGACGTCGTGACCCTGGTGCACGGCTTCGACGCGGGCGTCGAGCTGATCCGCCACCCGCTGGTGAGCGCCGCCGGTTTCACCGGCTCGGTACGCGGCGGACGCGCCCTGTTCGACGCGGCGGCCGCCCGCCCCACCCCCATCCCCTTCCACGGCGAACTCGGCTCCCTCAACCCGGTCGTCGTCACCGGGGCGGCCGCCGCCGAGCGCGCCGGGGAGATCGGCGCCGGGCTCGGCGGCTCGATGACGCTGGGCGCGGGCCAGTTCTGCACCAAGCCCGGCTTCGTCCTGGTCCCCGAGGGCGCGGCGGGCGACCAGCTCCTCAAGACGCTCACCGAGACGGTCAGCTCCACCGGCTCCGGCGTCCTGCTGGACCACCGCATGCGGGACGCCTTCGTCGCGGGTGTACGGGAGCGGGCCGCACTGCCGGACGTCGGGGCGCCCGTCACCCCCGGCGCGGGCGGCGAGCACACCGTATCCGCCGGATTCCTCACCGTCCCGGCCGCCCGGCTGACCGCCGAGGGCCCGCACGACGCGCTGCTGGAGGAGTGCTTCGGGCCGGTCACCGTGATCGCCCGGTACGCCTCCGTCGACGAGATCGCCGCCGTCCTCGCCCGGCTGCCCGGGAACCTCACCGCCACCCTCCAGGCCGCCGAGGACGCCGACCCGGACGCGGCGCGCCTGCTGGCCGCCCTCACCCCGCTCGCCGGGCGCATCCTCGTCAACGGCTGGCCGACCGGCGTCGCCGTCGCCCCCGCCCAGCACCACGGCGGCCCCTACCCGGCCACCACCTCCACCTCCACCTCGGTCGGCGCGACGGCGATCGAACGCTGGCTGCGCCCCGTCACGTTCCAGTCCACCCCCGAGGCACTCCTCCCGCCGGAGCTGCGCGAGGACAACCCGCTGGGCCTGCCCCGCCGGGTGGACGGAGGCCGCGCATGAGCCTGCACCTGGACGCCTTCCCCCTCGCCCTGGACGCGGAGGGCCCCGACGGACGCTGGACCCACGCCGACGGCGTGCTGACCGGCCGGGCCGGACCCGGCCAGGACCTCTTCGTCCCCCCGTCCGGCGACTACCTGGACCCGGCCTCCGACGCCCCGCGCCTGCTCGGACCGGTGGGGGAGGGGGACTTCCGGCTGGTGGCCCGGGTGCGCCCGGGGCTGCTGTCGGCCGGTGACGCGGGCGCGCTGTATCTGCACGTCGGGGACCGCGAGTGGGCCAAACTCTGCCTGGAGCACTCCGCGGACCTCCCGACCGTCTGCACCGTCGTCACCCGGGGCCACAGCGACGACGCCAACGCCTTCGTGGTGGAGGAGGGCGTCTGCTGGCTCCGCCTCAGCCGCACCGGCAGCGCCTACGCCTTCCACGCCTCCGCCGACGGCGAGACGTGGACCTTCGTCCGCGTCTTCACCCTCGGCACGGAGAAGGAGCGGGCCGCCGCCCGCGCCGGCTTCCTGGTGCAGTCGCCCACCGGCGAGGGCTGTGGCGCGGTCTTCGACCGGATCGCGTTCCTGGCCGGGGGAGTGGAGGACCTGCGCGACGGGCGGTGACCGGGGGCGGCGCGGCGGTGACAGGGGAAGAGAGACAGTGACGGGGGAGGCGAGGTGGGACGGGCGGGAAGGTCCGGGAATCACCCGGTACGGATTCGCGTTCGACCCACTGACCCTGTGCGGAGGATCCCTCCGCCCCGTCGCGACCCCTGGAGAGAAGAAGAGTCATGCGCGTCGAGATCTGGAGCGACATCGCTTGTCCGTGGTGCTACATCGGCAAGGCCCGCTTCGAGAAGGGCCTCGCGGAGTTCGCCCACCGGGACGAGGTCGAGGTGGTGCACCGCTCCTTCGAGCTCGACCCCTCGCGGCCCAAGGGCGACACCGCGCTCGTGATCGACATGCTGGCCGAGAAGTACGGCCGCAGCCGCGAGGAAGCGGCCTCGATGGAGGCGAACGTCGCGGCCAACGCGCAGGCCGAGGGGCTCGGCTACCGCACCGAGGGCCGTGACCACGGCTCCACCTTCGACCTCCACCGGCTGCTGCACCTGGCCAAGGCCCGCGGCCGCCAGGACGAGCTGCTGACCCTCGCCTACCGGGCGAACTTCGCCGAGGAGCGGTCCGTCTTCGACGACGAGGTGCTGCTCGCCCTCGCCGTGGAGGCCGGACTCGACGCCGTCGAGGCCCGTGCGGTGCTCGCCGACCCCGGGGCGTACGCGGACGACGTCCGCGCCGACGAGCGCGAGGCGGCCGAACTGGGCGCCAACGCCGTGCCGTTCTTCGTCCTCGACCGTCGGTACGGAATCTCCGGCGGCCAGCCGTCGGAGGTCTTCGTCCAGGCGCTGGAGCAGGCCTGGAAGGACCGCCCCGTCACCGCTCTCACCGCCGTCGGCGGGGATGCCGCGGCCTGTGACACGGACGGCGCCTGCGAGGTTCCGCGGAGCTGAGCCCGCACCCGGGAGCCGCCTATAAGTATCCCTTTGATGTCCCCTTGACTCTCCGTGATTGACTTTGAGGCAAGGGGGCTCCAGGGTGGACGTATGACGATCCTTGCGCCCATCCAAGCGGCAGCCGCCGAATTCGCGCCCGAGGTCACCTACCTCAACACCTCCAGTTGGGGCCTGCTGCCCCGCCGGACGATCGCCGCCGTCAAGGCCCTGGCCGACGAGAACGCCGCGGGGCGCCGGGTGGGGGCGGGCAGCTTCGACGCGGTGGAGGCCGCCCGGGCCGGTTTCGCCCGGCTCGCCGGAGTGCGTCCGGACCGGGTCGCCACCGGCGGTTCCGTCACCGTCCACGTCGGCCTGATCGCCGCTTCGCTGCCGCCGGGCGCCGAAGTCCTCTGCCCCGAGGGCGAGTTCTCCTCCGTGGTCAGCCCGTTCGCGCTCCGCGGCGATCTGCGCATGCGGTACGCGCCGCTCGATGACCTCGCCGGGGCCGTGCGCCCCTCGACCGCCCTCGTCGCCTTCTCCGCCGTGCAGTCGGCCGACGGCCGGGTGGCCGATCTGGCCGCCGTCCGCGCGGCCGCCGCGGCGCACGGTGCCCGGACCCTGCTGGACGGAACCCAGGCGGCGGGCTGGTTCCCGCTGGAGGCGGGGGCGTACGACTACACCGTGACCGGCGGCTTCAAGTTCCTGCTCTGTCCACGCGGTACGTCGTTCCTGACCGTCACCGAGGAGGCGGAGGACACCCTGCCGCCCCTCTTCGCGGGCTGGGTCTCCGCCGGCGCGCCCTGGGCGAGCAACTACGGCCCGCTGGAGCGCCTCGCCCCCACCGCCCGCGGTTTCGACGAGCCGCCCGCATTCCTCTCGTACCACGGGGCCGAGCACTCCCTGGAGCTGCTCGGTGAGGTGGGGGCCGACGCCCTGTACGCGCACGCCACCGGGCTCGCGGCCCGGCTGCGGGCGGGGCTGGCGAAGCTCGGGCACGAGACCGTTCCCGGGGAGTCGGCGATCGTCTCCGTGCCGGGACTGGAGAGCCGTCAGCCCGACCTGGCGGAGGCCGGCATCGCCGTCTCGGCCCCGGCCGGGAACCTGCGGATCTCCTGCCATCTCTACAACACGGAGGCCGATGTGGACCGGGTGCTGGAGTTCCTGGCCTGAGCCGTGCGGGGGGCGGCTCAGCACCGGTCGGGGCGGTGCGGGCGATCGAGCCGCTCGGCATCGTCCACCCGCGCATCCAGGAGGCCGTCCCGCCCCGTCGGCCCTCTTCGGCGGCGACGCCAGGGGCTACACCGACTCCCCGGCGCTCGACGCCGTCCGGCCGTCCTCGCGCGGCCTCCCGTCCCACCGCCACGAGGTCCGGCGCGGGTGGCCCGGCAGCTCGGCGCGGCCGGTGGCCCACAGCAGTACGGTCCACCGGTCGCCGCCCGCCGGGGCGTCCGGGAAGAGCCGGGCCAGCACCCGGTCGCAGAGCGCCGGGGGCGGCGACCACGCCAGCCCCAGGCCCTCGGCGAGGTCATGCGTGTGCACCAGGGTCTCCACCACACCCATCGCGGCGAAGCCCTCCGGGTCGGAGATCCCGTACCCGTGGTACGAGCGCACCTCGGGCGGCGTCGTCCGCGCCATCGAGGCCAGCAGCGCCCCGCTCGCCTCCAGCGTGGCCAGCAGCCCGGCGGGGCCGGCGTCACGGTCGGCGAAGACCGCGTTGTGCGGCCCGCCCTGCCGTTCGGGCGCCCACCGGTAGGGCACCTCGCCGTCCAGCGGAGGCGTACGCGGGCCCAACTGCACGGCGTACGCGAACAGATCGTCGCTCAGGTGCTCCACCGTCTCCCAGCAGGTCCACGTGAGGGTCCCCGCGGGCGCGTCCCAGCGGTCCGCCGGGGCCCCGGCCAGCACGTCCACCGCGAGCCGCACCGCCGAGGTCACATCGTCGGCGGTCACCGGCAGCCGGGTCCCGGTCGGGGCCGCCCGCTCGGCGGCGGAGCACTCCACGCAGAACTCGTTGCCCTCGGGGTCGGCGAGCGTCGCCCAGCCGCGCCCGTTCGGTTTGCGGTGGTCGCCCACCAGGGTCGCCCCGAGCGCGAGCAGCCGCTCCACCTCCTCGTCCCGGGAGCGGTCCTGCGGCTGGATGTCCAGATGGACGCGGTTCTTGGTCTGCTTCCTCTCGTCCACCTGGACGAAGAGGACCGCCGCGCCGGGGGCCTCGACCAGCGCCTCCGGGTCGCCGGGGACGTCCTCGTCGGAGAGCGGCGCGCCGAGCACCTGGGCCCAGAAGCCGCCGAGCGCGTAGGCGTCGGCACAGTCGATCGTGATGTGGCGTACATGGGAGGTCATGGCGGACACCCTCTCCGCTGACGCCGCCCCGGTCCAACGAGTTACGCGGAGGGGGCCGGGACGGCGTACCGTCCCGGCCCCTATGTCCCGTGCGTCCCGCTACTTCACCGGGGTGAAGTCCCGCGCCCCGATGAACTCGGGGCGGCGGATCGGAGCCGCGAAGGGCTCCTGCGCCGCGTTCTCCACGCTGTTGAAGACGATGAAGACGTTGCTGCGCGCGTACGGGGTGATGTTGTCGCCCGAGCCGTGCATCGCGTTGCAGTCGAACCAGGTCGCCGAACCGGCCTTGCCCGTGAAGAGCTTGATGCCGTGGCGGTCGGCCATCTTCGTCAGCGCCTCGTCGGACGGGGTGCCGGCGTCCTGCATCTGGAGCGACTTCTTGTAGTTGTCCTTCGGCGTCTCGCCCGCACAGCCGAGGAACGTCTTGTGCGAACCGGGCATGATCATCAGCCCGCCGTTGGTGTCGAAGTTCTCGGTCAGCGCGATCGACACGGACACCGTCCGCATGTTCGGCAGACCGTCCTCCGCGTGCCAGGTCTCGAAGTCCGAGTGCCAGTAGAAGCCCGTGGCCCCGAAGCCCGGCTTCACGTTGATCCGGGACTGGTGGACGTACACGTCCGAACCGAGGATCTGGCGGGCGCGGCCCACCACCCGCTCGTCGCGGACCAGACCGGCGAAGACCTCGCTGATCCGGTGGACCTCGAAGACGGACCGTACGTTCTGCGACTGCTTCTCGATGATCGAGCGCTCGTCGGCGCGGACCGCCGGATCGGAGATCAGCCGGTCCAGCTCGGCCCGGTAGACGGCGACCTCGTCCGGGGTGATGAGCTGGTCGACGGTGAGGAAGCCGTCGTGCTCATATCCCTGGAGGTCCTTGGCGGCGACCGGGCCCGGTGCGCCCGGCGCGGACCAGATGACCGGGTCCTGGCGGGGAGTGGTCATCTCGGCGGCGCCGCGCGAGGGGTACAGATCGGCGCGTACTTCGGTGGTCATGGTGGTTCAGGCCTCCTCGGTCAGCAGTGGATAGACACCGTTCTCGTCATGGTCCTCCCGTCCGGTGACGGGGGGATTGAAGACACACACGCAGCGGAAGTCGGTCTTGGGCCGCATGGTGTGCCGCTCATGCCCGTCCAGCAGGTACATGGTGCCGGGCGTGATCCAGTGCGTCTCGCCGGTCTCGTCGTTGGTGAGCTCGGCCTCGCCCTCGGTGCAGAGCACCGCCTCGATGTGGTTCGCGTACCACATGGAGGTCTCCGTGCCCGCGTACAGCACGGTCTCGTGGAGCGAGAAGCCCACCTTCTCCTTGGCGAGCACGATGCGCTTGCTCTCCCAGGTGCCGGACGCTGACTTCACATGCCGGTCGGTGTTCTCGATGTCACTGAACGATCGGACGATCACGGTGAGCGGTTGCCTTTCTCTCTGTACAGGGCCCCGGGCCTCGCGGCCCGGGACCTCTCTTCTCCGCCTGCCCGGCAGTGCCGGGTCAGGCCGTCTCGCGGACGCAGCGGGCCAGCGTGCGCAGGCCCTCGTCCAGCTCTTCGGGGGTGATGGTCAGCGGCGGCAGCAGCTTGACGACCTCGCTCTGCGGGCCCGAGGTCTCCAGCAGGAGCCCCAGCTCGAAGGCGCGGGCGCAGACCGCCGAGGCGCGCGCCGGGTGCTGGAACTCCATGCCCCAGACCAGGCCCCGGCCGCGGAACTGCGCGGTCGGCTCCTCGGCGCAGATGGCCAGCAGAGTCTGCTCGACCTGTTCGCCGCGGGCCAGGGTCTGCTTCTCCATCTGGCCGTCGGCCCAGTAGGCGTCCAGCGCGGCGGCGGCCGTGACGAAGGCCGGGTTGTTGCCGCGGAAGGTGCCGTTGTGCTCGCCCGGCTCCCAGATGTCCAGCTCCGGCTTGAACAGGCAGAGGGACATCGGCATGCCGTAGCCGCTGATGGACTTCGAGAGCGTGACGATGTCCGGGACGATGCCGGCCTCCTCGAAGGAGAAGAAGCCGCCGGTACGGCCGCAGCCCATCTGGATGTCGTCGACGATCAGCAGCATGTCCTGGCGGTGGCACAGCTCCTGCAGCGCGCGCAGCCACTCGGCGCGGGCGACGTTGATGCCGCCCTCGCCCTGGACCGTCTCCACGATCACGGCGGCGGGCTTGTTGAGCCCGGAGCCCTGGTCCTCCAGCAGTCGCTCGAACCAGAGGAAGTCGGGGACCGTACCGTCGAAGTAGTTGTCGAACGGCATCGGGGTGCCGTGCACCAGCGGGATACCGGCCCCGGCCCGCTTGAACGCGTTGCCGGTCACGGCGAGCGAGCCCAGCGACATGCCGTGGAAGGCGTTGGTGAACGAGACGACGGACTCGCGGCCCTTGACCTTACGGGCCAGCTTCAGCGCCGACTCGACGGCGTTGGTGCCGGTCGGGCCGGGGAACATCACCTTGTACGGCAGGTCGCGAGGCCGCAGGATCACGTTCTGGAACGTCTCCAGGAACGCGCGCTTGGCGGTGGTCGCCATGTCCAGGCCGTGGGTGATGCCGTCGCGCTCGATGTAGTCGATCAGCGCTCGTTTCAGCACCGGGTTGTTGTGGCCGTAGTTGAGCGAGCCGGCCCCGGCGAAGAAGTCCAGGTAGGAGTGGCCGTCCTCGTCGGTCAGCCGGGCGCCCTGCGCGCGGTCGAACACGGCGGGCCAGCCGCGGCAGTAGCTCCGTACCTCCGACTCCAGGGTCTCGAAGACGCTCAGTGCGGGCGGGGTGATGGTCACAGCGGTTCTCCTGCGTGAGGGGGTGTGACGGGCAGTGGTCGAGTGCTCCCGCCGCACGGATGCGGCCGGGACCGCGCCGAGTGGTCGGACGGCGCGAAAAGTCGGTGGGTCCGGGCGTACGGGTCGGGTACGCCGGAGTGCGGTGGCCGGGACGGCTCAGGTGGCGAACGGGCCCATGCGGTAGAGCACCTCGGGCAGGTGCGTCCCTTCGGGGAACAGCCCGCCGTCGAAGAGCACCTCCTGCTCCAGCGCGACGTCGTGGCGCTGGGCGTAGGAGGTGAACAGCCGGTCGGAGGCGGTGTTGTCCGGCGTGACCGTCGTCTCCACGGACGAGAGGCCCTGGTCGGCGGCGACCCGGGCGGTCAGCGCGTCCAGCAGAGCGGCGGCCAGTCCCTTGCCGCGGTGGGCCTGGTCGACGGCCACCTGCCAGACGACGAGGGTCTGGGGACGGTCGGGCCTGATGTAGCCCGTCACGAAGGCGATGGGCTCGCCGTTCTCGCCACGGGCGACGGCGGAGGTCGCGGCGAAGTCACGGCACCACAGCAGGTAGCTGTACGAGGAGTTCAGGTCCAGGACCTGGGAGTCGCGGGCTATGCGCCAGATCGCGGCTCCGTCCTCCACTCGTGGCGCATCGATACTGAGGAATTCGCTTCGGGCACGGGCAAAATCTGCTGGTGCGGCGGTCATGCGAATTGAATTTACCCAGCAAATTTCGAAATTGCATCGACGTAGAGGGTTGGGTGAGGAGCCCTTTTGTGTTATCAGGCGTGCGCGAGACCCCCCACGATTCGGGTACGATTTCCTGCACTTTGTCCCGAATTTATCGGGCATAACGCCGATCTTGTGGAGTCGGTCACAGGGTTGTAACTCTCGCGGGGGGTGTCCGAATCGCGAAGTTCGAGACCAGAAAAACTTCCCCGTTTAGGTGACGGGAAAGCGGGCAGAAGAATGTGGGAAGCTGCTTTTCGATAAAGCAGCTCACCGCATTATGAATATCAGAGGCTCGGCCAGGTTTCCGAAACAGCCCTGCGGGCAGCCTCGATATCGACCCGCCGGCCCGCATCGGCCAGCGCCGCCCCCAGAGCCGCGAGCGAGGACAGCACCGCGCCCCGCGTCGCATCCACCCCGTAATGGTTGACCCGGATCATCTCCTTGGACAGCGCACCACCGCCCGCGACGAGCGGCAGCGCGGGGTCCGCCGCCAGCGCCTCCGCGACCAGCACGGCCGCGTCCGTCCCCGCCGGGGCACGCAGCGTCGTCGCCACCGGGGCCGCGTCCCGCGCCTCGTGGACGTACGGCTCCAGCCCGCCGCCCAGGGCCACCGCTCCGGCCCGGGTCGCCGCGGCGGCCGAGGCGTGGCGGGCCATCACCGTGTCCAGGCCCTTGTCCTCGATCCGCGCCACGCAGGCCTCCAGGCCCAGCATCTCCAGCTGCGCCGGGGCGTGCGGCAGGGCCGTCCGGCCGCCGTCGATCCAGCGCTCCTTCCAGTCCAGGAGGGAGAGGTAGGAGCGGCGCGGGGCAGCCGGGTTGGCGGCGATCCGCTCCCAGGCCCGGGCGCTCACCGACACCGCCGACACCCCGGCGGGCCCGCCCATGGCCTTCTGCGCGCCGATCACGCACAGGTCGACGCCCCAGGCGTCCGGCAGCAGGGGCTCGGCGCCCACCGAGGCGACCGCGTCCAGCATGAACAGCGCTCCGTGCGCCCGGACCACCTCGCCGATCTCCGCGACCGGGTTGGTGTTGCCGGTCGCCGCCTCCGCGTGCACCAGCGAGACGAAGTCGATCCCCGGGTGCTCGGCGAGCGCCTCGGCGACCTGGTCGGCGGTGACCGCGGCGTGGAAGGGCACGGTGAGGTCGACGACCTCCGCCCCGCAGTCCCGCAGCCAGTTGCCGAAGGTCTGCCCGTACGGTCCGGTGACCACGTTCAGCGCGGTCGAGCCGGGCCGCGCGCCGCTGCGGATGCAGCCCTCCAGCGGCAGCAGCGCCTCGCCCTGGGTGATGACGACGTCCTGCTCCGTGGCGAGGAGCCGGGCCACGCGCCGCTCGATCGCCGCGAAGCGGTCGGCGGTGAGCGGGGGGAGGTCGAGGAAGGGGTGCGTCACGATGGGGCTCTCTTCGGGTTCGTTCGACGGTCGGAATCGCACGGGCAGCCTACCGACGGCCTCGTACAGTGCCGCGTATGAGTGATCAGGAGGAGCAGCGGGTGCTGCGGGTGAAGGGCCGGGTGCTCGTCGGCCCGGACGAGGTGCGGGACGAACTGTGGGCCGTGGACGGGCGGATCACCTACGAGCGGCCGCCCGGCGCCGACGACGCGGTGACCGTCACGGGCTGGGCGCTGCCCGGGCTGGTCGACGCGCACTGCCATGTGGGCCTGGACCGGCACGGCCCGGTCGACGCGGCGACCGCCGAGAAACAGGCGCTCACCGACCGGGAGGCCGGAACCCTGCTGATCCGGGACGCGGGCTCGCCCTCCGACACCCGGTGGATCGACGACCGCGAGGACCTGCCGAAGATCATCAGGGCCGGCCGTCACATCGCCAGGACCCGCCGCTACATCCGCAATTACGCCCATGAGATCGAGCCCGGCGACCTCGTCGCGTACGTCGCCCGGGAGGCCCGGCGCGGGGACGGCTGGGTCAAGCTGGTGGGGGACTGGATCGACCGCGACGCCGGGGACCTGACCGCCTGCTGGCCACGCGGCGAGGTCGAGGCGGCCATCGCCGAGGCGCACCGGCTCGGCGCCCGCGTCACCGCTCACTGCTTCGCCGAGGAGTCGCTCACCGACCTGGTGGAGGCGGGCATCGACTGCGTCGAGCACGCCACCGGCCTGACCGAGGACACCATCCCGCTCTTCGCCGAGCGGGGAGTCGCGATCGTCCCGACGCTGGTCAACATCGCCACCTTCCCCGACCTCGCGGCGGGCGGCGAGGCCAGGTTCCCCCGCTGGTCGGCCCATATGCGGCAGCTGTACGAACGCCGCTACGACACCGTGCGCGCCGCGTACGACGCCGGGATCCCCGTCTACGTCGGCACCGACGCGGGCGGCTCCCTGGCGCACGGGCTGGTCGCGGGCGAGGTCGCCGAGCTGGTCAAGGCGGGCATCCCGCCCCTGGAGGCCCTCTCCGCCACCGCGTGGGGAGCCAGGCGCTGGCTGGGGCGGCCCGTGCTGGAGGAGGGCGCTCCGGCGGACCTGGTCGTGTACGACGAGGACCCGCGCGCGGACGTCCGGGTGCTGGCGGCCCCCCGGCACATCGTGCTGAACGGGCGGGTGACCGGATGAGGCGTCGCGGTGTTGACGGGCAGTGACGGATGCCGCCCCCGGATCGTTGAAGCACTTCTGCGCGCGCTCCGGCGCAAGCGCACTCCGTACGGCTCGCGCCGAGTGAAACGAGTGACAGCGGCGAACGCACGTGCCGAAAGATTCGAATATGCGCGCGGAAACCCCCCTTTGGGGTGAACTCACGCCAGGTATCCGCCAGTTCACCCTCAGTGCGTAAAGATTCACGGAGTCGAGGCCACCGGCGCAGGCGATGTCCCCCATTGGACTGTGCCGGTGGCTCCATGTCTCTTGTGGGGGTTCCACCATCTTGAACAGCAACACCTTCCGTCTCGCCGCCCTGGCGGTCGCCGCCGGACCCGTCGCCCTGCTTGCCGCCGTCCCCGCGCACGCAGCCCCGGCGACGCCCACCACCGGCGGCGAGGGCAGGGCGAGCGCGGTCGTGCTCCGTACCGGGCTCGACGTCTCGCTCCTCAACAAGTCCGTCCAGGTGCCCCTCAAGGTCACGCTCAACGAGGTGCAGGCCCCGGCCAGCGCCGGGAAGACCGCGCTCAGCGTGAACGTGGACGGGGTGGAGGGCGGAGCCCCGGTCAGCGTCCTGCGCGCCGACGTGGCCACCGCGAACGCCACCGTCGACGAGCACAGGGCCGAGGGCCGCACCAACCTGGCGAAGGCCAGGATCCATGTCCCCGGACTGCCGGTGCTCTCGCTCATCGAGGTCGAGAAGGTCACCTCCAAGGCGGTCTGCGAGACCGGCGAGAAGCCCGTCGCCGAGTCGAACGTGCTCGGCCACGTCGCGGTGCTCGGCAAGAAGGTGACGCTCTCCGCGGGCGGACCGACCCGGGTGGCGGTGCCGGGCGTCGGCGAGGTCTCCCTCGACCTCTCCAAGACGGTCACCACCGAGCGCACGGCGGCCGCGACGGCACTCCGGCTCAAGGTGTCGGTCAACCCGCTGAATCTCAACGTCGCCGAGGTGGAGGGCGAGGTCACCCTCGCCGAGGCGACCTGCGAGACCCCGAAGGGACCGAAGACCCCCGAGAAGCCGACCCCTGAGGAGCCGGGCTCCACGGACGGCGGCTCCACGGGTGGCGACGGAGGCACCGGCGGCGACGCGAAGACGCAGACCGGCTCCGACACCGGCACCGCTCCCACCGAGGCCAACCTCGCCGAGACCGGCGGCAGCTCCACCACCCCGTACATCGCGGGCGGAGCGGCCCTGCTGCTGGCCGTCGGCGCCGGCGCGACGGTGCTGGCGCGCAGGCGTGGCAGCAGCCAGAGCTGATACGCGTGAGGGGGGGGCGGCGTTCGCACGACGAACGCCGCCCCGCCCCTGCCGGGCCCCTCAGCGCCCCGATCTCGCGGGCAGCGCCTGCACGGCCTGGTCCAGGGCCTGGAGGAAACGATTGGTCGTGGCCCGGTCGCGGACCGCGAGCCGCAGCCACTGCGGCCCCAGCCCCGGGAAGGTGTCCCCGCGCCGCGCCGCGAAGCCCAGCAGCCGCAGCCGTTCCCGGACCTCCGCCGCCCGCTCAAGACGCACCAGGACGAACGGCCCCCGGGCCGCGTCCACCACCTCCACCTCGCTGAACTCGGCCAGCCCGGCCAGCAGATGGGCCCGGTCCACCGCGATCCGGTCCGCCGCCTCGGCCGCCTCCACCAGCGCCCGCGGCTCCATGCACGCCTCCGCCGCCGCCAGCGCCGGGGACGACACCGGCCACAGCGGCTGCGCCTCGGAAAGCAGCGCCACGGTCTCCGGACAGGCCAGGACGTAACCGATCCGCAGCCCGGCGAGCCCCCACGTCTTGGTGAGGCTGCGCAGCACCACGAGCCCCGGGACGTCCGTCCGGTCGCACAGCGCCTCGCGCTCGCCCGGCACGACGTCCATGAACGCCTCGTCGACGACCAGCGTCCGCCCCGGCCGCGCCAACCGCTCCAGCAGCGCCGCCGGATGCAGCACGGACGTCGGGTTCGTCGGGTTGCCGACCACCACGAGGTCCGCCTCCTCGGGCACCGCCTCCGGATCGAGCCGGAAGCCGTCCTCGGCGCGCAGCAGCACCCGCCCCACCTGGTGCCCGGCCGCCCGCAGAGCCGCCTCCGGTTCCGTGAACTGCGGATGCACCACGACCGGGCAGCGGGCCGGAAGAGCACGGGCGATCAGGACGAACGCCTCGGCCGCGCCCGCCGTCAGCAGCACCCGCTCCACCGGCAGCCCGTGCCGACCGGCGACCGCGGCGCGGGCGGAGGAACCGTCCGGGTAGGCGGCCAGCGAAGTGAGCGACGCGGCTATCCGCTCGCGCAGCCACTCCGGAGGTGTGTGGGTACGGACGTTCACGGCGAGATCGGTCAGATTCTCGCCGCGCACCTCCGCGTCGCCGTGGTGGCGCAGGTCGGGCCCTGTGCTCTCGATGTTCCGCGTGGGGGGATTCATGGCAGCCATGGTGAACGGGCGGGAGCCCGCCGTCACCGGTGAGGGGGAAGTTTTCCTGCCGGAAACCTCGAAAGTCCCGCCGACGGCCGGATGCCGGCGGGCCACCGCACAGGTCGCCATCCCCCCGGCCGAGGAGTTCCCGCCCGGGGCGCGGGTCTTCGGTACCACCAGTTCGTCCGCCTCGATCAGCGCCGCCGCCTCCGCGACCGACCCGGTCCCCACCGCCGCACCCACCGCGCCCGAGGGGTGCGGCACGCGGACCGCGGCCAGCGCCCCGGCCGGATGGGTCCGCAGCGGCACCCCGAGCCGGGCCGCCGCCCCCACGATCCCCGGCTCGTCGCCCTTGGCGTCGACCGTCGCCACCTCCAGCACGTCGGCCGCGTCCAGCCCCGCCCCGCTCAGCACCGCCTCGATCAGGGCGAACACCACATCGCCGGGGGCGCCCCGGCGCGCGCCGACCCCCACCACCAGACTGCGGGCCCCGGACTCCGGTCCGGTGCCGACGGATGCTCCGGTCATCGGCGGAGTCCTGCCTTTCAGGTCATACGTCTCGGTGGTGAGGGGGAGGAGGAGGGGCCGTTCCGTATACGGAAACGGGCGGCGGGAGCGGCGCGGCGGACGCCGCCGGTAAGGGCACCCTGAGATGCGGAGGGAGGCCCCGATCGGCTAGCAAGGCCCCATGGCGGTGTTCGTCGCGCTCGGCGCGTTCCTGATGACTCTGGCCGGCGGCTGGGTCGCACAACGCGTCACCGACCGCCGTCACCTGGTGCTCGGCTTCGCGGGCGGCCTGATGCTCGGCGTGGTCGGACTCGACCTCCTGCCGGAGTCGATCGAGGCGGCGGGTACGCCGGTGTTCGGGGTCCCCGCCGCCCTGCTGCTGTTCGTCGGCGGCTTCCTGGCGGCCCATCTGGTCGAGCGGCTGCTCGCCGCACGCCAGGTGGCACACGGGGCGAGCGGCGAACGTGTCCCGCGGGTGGGGCTCACGGCGGCGGCCGCGATGGTCGGGCACAGCTTCATGGACGGCGTCGCGCTCGGCGCCGCCTTCCAGGTCAGCGGCTCCATGGGCGTGGCCGTCGCGCTGGCGGTGATCAGTCATGACTTCGCCGACGGATTCAACACGTACACCCTCACCAGTCTTTACGGGAACGCCCGACGCAAGGCGCTCCTGATGCTCTTCGCGGCTGCCGCGGCACCGGTCGTGGGCGCCGCGACGACGGTGCTGTTCACCCTTCCGGAGGAACTGCTCGGCGGCTATCTCGGCTTCTTCGGCGGAGCGCTGCTCTACCTGGCCGCCGCGGAGATCCTGCCCGAGGCACACCACACCCATCCCGCCCGCTCCACCCTTCTCTGCACCATCGGGGGCGTGGGCTTCATCTGGCTGGTCGTCGGCATCGCGGAGTGAGCCGCGCGTACGCCCGAGCGCTTCGTGACGACGGACGCGCCCCCTGGACAGTGGCTCACCGGGTCCGGACAGGGCTCACCGCGCCCGGCAGTGCTCGACGAACCGCCGGGCCACCCCGGGCGACGCGGCCCAGTGGGTGTGCAGATAGCTCGCGTGCACGCCCCGCTGGACGTACCCCTCGACCCGACGCTCCGGCTGGTGCATGCCCCAGGCGGGCGTGGTCCCCGCCCCGGGCTCCAGCACCGTGCGGTGGAACTCATGACCGCGCATCCGGGTCCCCGCCACCGCCAGCGCACTGTCCGACACGGCCACCGCCTGCCGGTACCCGAGCGTGAGGCGCTCGGACATCCGGGCCTCGGCGTCCAGCACCCCGCACATGGGCTTCCCGTCCAGCTCCCGTGCCAGATACAGCAGGCCGGCGCACTCGGCCGCCACCGGGGCGCCGCTCAGGGCCAGTTCCGTGACCGCCCGCCGCAACGGCTCGTTGGCCGACAGCTCTGGGGCGTACATCTCCGGGAACCCGCCGCCGATCACGAGCCCCGCCGTACCCACCGGCAGCTTCTCGTCCCGCAGCGGGTCGAAGACCACGACCTCCGCGCCGGCCGCCGTCAACAGCTCGGCGTGCTCCGCGTACGCGAAGGTGAACGCCGCCCCGCCGGCCACGGCGACGACGGGCCGCGCGGCACCGGTGGCCCCGGCGGGCGTCGGCTCCCACGCGGCGTCCGGCAGGGCCGGCGCGGTCCGGGCCAGCGCCATCAGCGCGTCCAGGTCGCACCCGGCGCGTACCCGCGCGCCCATCGCCGTCACGGCGTCCACCGCTTCGGACCCCCGCTCGGCCACCGGGACCAGCCCCAGATGGCGCGAGGGCGTCGCCACCTGCGGGGCCCGGCGCAGCACGCCCAGAACCGGCAGCCCCGATTCGTCCAGCGCGTCCCGCAGCAGCGCCTCGTGCCGGTCGGAGGCCACCTTGTTCAGGATCACCCCGCCGATGCGGACCTCGGGGTCCCAGGAGGCGAACCCGTGCACCAGGGCCGCCACCGAACGCGACTGCGAGGAGGCGTCCACCACCAGCACCACGGGAGCCCGCAGCAACTTCGCCACCTGCGCGGTCGACGCCAGCTCGCCCTGCCCCGAGGCACCGTCGTACAGCCCCATCACGCCCTCGACCACGGCGAGGTCGCACCCCGCCGACCCGTGCGCGAACAGCGGGGCGATCAGATCCGTCCCGCACATGTACGCGTCGAGATTGCGGCCGGGGCGTCCCGTCGCCAGCGAGTGATAACCCGGATCGATGTAGTCCGGCCCCACCTTGTGCGGCGAGACGGCGAGCCCGCGCGCGGCGAAGGCGGCCATCAGACCGGTGGCGACGGTGGTCTTGCCGCTGCCCGAGGCCGGGGCGGCGATGACCAGACGGGGCACGGTCACCACTCGATGCCCCTCTGGCCCTTCTGCCCCGCGTCCATCGGGTGCTTGACCTTCGACATATCGGTCACGAGGTCGGCGGCCTCGATCAGCGCGTCCGGCGCGTTGCGGCCGGTGATCACCACATGCTGGGTGCCGGGCCGGTTCCGCATCACCTCGACGACCTCGTCGGTGTCGATCCAGCCCCAGTGCATCGGGTACGCGAACTCGTCGAGCACGTACAGCTTGTACGTCTCGGCCGCCAGATCGCGCTTGACCTGCTCCCAGCCCTCGCGGGCCTTCTCCTCGTTGTCCAGCTGACCGTCCCGCTGGACCCAGGACCAGCCCTCGCCCATCTTGTGCCAGTCGACGGTGCCGCCCTCGCCGCTCGCTCCGAGGACCTTCAGCGCGTTCTCCTCGCCGACCTTCCACTTCGCCGACTTCACGAACTGGAACACCCCGATCGGCCACCCCTGGTTCCACGCCCGCAGCGCCAGCCCGAAGGCCGCCGTCGACTTGCCCTTGCCGATGCCCGTGTGGACGAACAGGAGCGGGCGATTGCGCCGCTGACGGGTGGTGAGCCCGTCGTCCGGTACTGAAGTCGGCTGTCCCTGCGGCATTAAGCGGCCCTCCCGGCTGCGGTGACGTCCTTGACGAGCCCGGCGATCGAGTCGGCCCGCAGCTCGTCGAGCGTGACGGCGGTGCCTCCCAGTTCCCGGGCGAGTTCCCCGGCGAGACCGAGGCGTACGTACCCCGACTCGCAGTCCACGACGACCGAGGCCGTCCCCTCCGAGCGGTGCAGCCGCCCGGCCCGTCCCGCGAGCGCCACCGGCTCCGGCCCGCCGGTCGCCCGGCCGTCCGTGACCACGACGAGCAGGGGCCGCCGCGACGGATCGCGCAGCCGCTCCACCCGCAGCACGTCGTGCGCCTTGAGCAGCCCGGCGGCCAGCGGGGTACGGCCCCCGGTCGGCAGCGACTCCAGACGGGAGGCGGCCGCGTCCACGGACGAGGTCGGCGGCAGCGCCACCTCCGCCTCCTTGCCCCGGAAGGTCACCAGACCGACCTTGTCCCGCCGCTGGTAGGCGTCCAGCAGCAGCGACAGCACGGCCCCCTTGACCGCGCTCATCCGCTGCCGCGCGGCCATCGAGCCCGAGGCGTCCACGACGAACAGCACGAGGTTGCCCTCCCGCCCCTCCCGGGTCGCCTGGCGCAGATCGTCCCGGCGCACCACGAGCCCGCGCCCGGAACGCCCGCGCGCCCGCTGGTGCGGGGCGGCGGCCTGCACGGTCGCGGCCAGATGCAGCTTGGTCAGCGCGCCCTGCGGGCGGCGGGCGCCGGTCGTACGCCCGTGCTCGGTACGGGCCCGGGAGCGCCGCCCCGCAGCGCCCTCGCCGAGCCCCGGCACGCTGAGCATCTTCGCCCGGAACGGCTCGGCGGACGCCACCGGCTGCTGCTCGGCCCCGGTGGACCGGCCGGGCGTGTCGGGGCTGCCTCCAGGGGCCTGTGACGGCGTGTCATCGCCGCTGTCGCGCTCGCCCTGCGGCGGCGTACGGTCTCCGTCGGCCTGGGGCGGTACGCCACCGCCGCCACCACCGCCGTCATCGTTCCCGCCCCCGTCGGGGTCGGGATCGGGGTCGGGCCGGTCGTCGTCACCGCTCTCCCCCTGATCGCCGGCGGCCTGATCCAGGGTCTGATCGAGCTTGTCCTCGTCCAGGCCGGGTGCGTCGAAGGGGTTGCGGCGACGCCGGTGGGGGAGCGCGAGGAGTGCGGCCTGCCGCACGTCGTCGGCGGTGACCTCCTCGCGGCCGGCCCAGGCGGCCAGCGCGGTCGCGGTACGGGCCATCACGATGTCGGCCCGCATCCCGTCGACCTCGAACGCGGCGCAGGTCGCGGCGATCTGACGCAACACGCCGTCGCCCAGCACGACCCGGGGCAGCAGGGCGCGCGCGGCGGCGATGCGCTCCCGCAGGGCGCTCTCCTCCCCGGCCCAGCGTGCGGCGAACCCCTCCGGGTCGTCGTCGTACGCGAGCCTGCGCCGCACGACCTCGACCCGCTCGTCGGTGTCCCGCGACGCCGCCACCTCGACGGTCAGCCCGAACCGGTCCAGCAACTGGGGCCGCAGCTCACCCTCTTCCGGGTTCATCGTCCCGACCAGCAGGAACCGCGCCGCGTGCCGTACGGAGACGCCCTCGCGCTCGACGTACGAGGCGCCCATGGCCGCCGCGTCCAGCAGCAGGTCCACCAGGTGGTCGTGGAGCAGGTTGACCTCGTCCACGTACAGGATCCCGCGGTGCGCGTCCGCCAGCAGCCCCGGCTCGAACGCCTTCACGCCCTCCGACAGCGCCCGCTCGATGTCCAGCGCCCCCACGAGCCGGTCCTCGGACGCGCCGACGGGCAGCTCCACGGTCCGCGCGGCCCGCGACACACCGGCCGCCTCCGCGTGCGGTCCATCAGGACACGCCGGATCGGGGGAGACGGGGTCACAGGAGAACCGGCACCCCGGCACGACGGAGACCTCCGGCACGAGGGCGGCGAGCGCCCGCACGGCGGTGGACTTGGCGGTCCCCTTCTCGCCCCGCACGAGCACCCCGCCGACAGCCGGACTGACCGCGTTCAGCAACAGCCCGAGCCGCAGGTCGTCCTGCCCGACGATCGCGGTGAAGGGATACGGCGTACTCACTGAGCCTCCTCATTGACATGAACATCGGCACCATCAAGTCCGTGGACCCTCGGCTCCTCGGCCCCTGACTCAGCGGACCCGGCAAACTCAAGCCCCTCCGGCGATTGAGGAGCGGGGCCCGGGGCAGCGCCCCGGCTCTCCGGAGCGCCCGCACCCGCGTCGGCCCCCGGCAAGGCGGGCGCCCCCGGCGGCACGAACGGCAACCCCACCGGCGCTCCCCCCTCGATCAACCGCCACAACGCGTCCGTATCCGCGTGCTCCTCCACCAGATCCCCGAGCCGATCCAGCTGCTCCTCCCGCAACACCCCGAAACTCGTGTCCGGCGCCGGCACGAACCGCCGCCCGGCGGCCCGGGCCACCTCCACCAGGAACCGCCGCCGGAACGCGTCGCTCTCCAGCGACCCGTGCCAGTGCGTCCCCCACACCGCCCCCACCCGGCACCCGTCGAGGAACGGCTCCCCACCCCGCACATCGGCCACCCCGTGGTGGATCTCGTACCCCTCCACCGGCTCGCCCAGCGCCGAACCGACCGGCCGCGCCAGCGTCTTGGCCCGGTCGAAGCGAATACGCACCGGCAGCAGCCCCAGCCCGTCCACGACCCCCGCCCGCGACTCCACCTCGTCCTCGATCCGCTCACCGAGCACCTGGAACCCTCCACAGATCCCCAGCACCGGCCGGCCCTCCGCCGCCCGCCGCAGCAGAGCATCCGCGAGACCCCGCTCGCGCAGCCAGGCCAGCGCCCTCACCGTCCCGCGCGTCCCGGGCACGATCACCAGGTCCGCGTCGGCCACCTCCTCCGCCCGGTCCACGAACCGCACGACGACGCCCGGTTCGGCGGCCAGCGCGTCCACGTCCGTGAAGTTCGACATCAGCGGCACCGCGCAGACCGCCACCCGCAGTACGTCCTCGCCGTGCGGGGGAGCCACGACCGACTCCCGCACCGCACCCCGCAAGGACACCCGCAGGCCGTCCTCCTCGTCGATACCGAGCCCGTGGGCGAACGGCAGCACCCCGTACGTCCGCCGCCCGGTCAGCTCGAACAGCATGTCCAGGCCCGGCTCCAGCAGCGAGACGTCGCCCCGGAACTTGTTCACCAGATAGCCCGCGACCAGCGCCTGGTCCTCGGGGCCCAGCAGCGCCGTCGTCCCGAAGAACGACGCGAAGATCCCGCCCCGGTCGATGTCCCCGACCACCAGGACGGGGAACTTCGCGGCCCGAGCGATCCCCATGTTCACGATGTCGGTGCGCCGCAGATTGATCTCGGCGGGACTTCCGGCGCCTTCGCAGATGACCGCGTCGTACGTGGCCCGCAGCTGCTCCAGGCAGTTCGTCACCGTCCCGAGGAGTGTCTCCTGACGGCCCCCGTGGTATCCCCGGGCGCTCATCTCGCCGACCGGCTTCCCCATCAGGACCACCTGGCTGGACCGGTCGCTGCCGGGCTTCAGCAGCACCGGGTTCATCAGGGCCGTCGGCTCCACCCGGGCGGCCTGCGCCTGCATCGCCTGGGCCCGCCCGATCTCCGCGCCCTGTCGGGTCACGAAGGAGTTCAGGGACATGTTCTGGGCCTTGAAGGGCGCGACCTTCACGCCCCGGCGCACCAGCCAGCGGCAGATGCCCGCCGTGACGACGCTCTTGCCCGCGTCCGATGTGGTCCCCGCGACCAGCAGCCCGCCGCTCATGCCCGCTCCCGTTCCCGTACCGCGTTCCGTTCCGGACCGTTCATGACCGTCCCCGCTTCCGCCCCGCGACCATCCGCCCCGCGACCATCCGGCCCGCCACGCACACACCGAGGGCCAGCGCGCTCACCCGGCGCGACAGCCGTACCGCGCGTTCGATGTCCGCGCCCCGCACGTCCCGCCCGGACTCCCCGTTCAGCACCGGCCGGTGCTCGACGCGCCCCGCGTACGCCAGCGTCCCGCCCAGCCGTACGCCGAGCGCCCCCGCGAACGCGGCCTCCACCGGCCCCGCGTTCGGACTGGGGTGACGCTCCGCGTCCGCCCTCCAGGCGCGTACGGCCTCCCGGGGCCGCCCGCCCGCCGCCACGGCCAGCGCGGCCGTCAGACGCGCGCCGGGCCACCCCGCGAGGTCGTCCAGGCGGGCCGAGGCCCAGCCGTAACGGCGGTAGCGGGGCGACTTGTGGCCGACCATCGCGTCGAGCGTGTTCACGGCCCGGAAGCCGACGAGCCCCGGGACCCCGCCGATCGCCCCCCACACCAGCGCGCCGACGACGGCGTCCGAGGTGTTCTCGGCGACCGACTCGACGACCGCGCGGGCGATCCCCGGGCCGTCCAGGGAGTGCGGATCGCGACCGCACAGGTGCGGCAGCCGCTCCCGCGCCACCTCCAGGTCCCCGGCGGCCAGGGCGCCGCCGATGGCGCGGGCCTCCCGGCCCAGCGACGTCCCCCCGACGACGGACCAGGCGGTGGCGGCGGTCAGCGCGACGGCGAGCGCGGGGCGGCCCCGGGTGGCGCGGGCGGCCAGCTGTCTCT
>NZ_NTGZ01000072.1 GCF_002551245.1 Streptomyces sp. rh34 | reverse complement strand
GGCGATGAGCCTGGCCGAGCAGGACGTCCGCGGCTTCGGCGGCATGCGGGGGCCCGGCTCCCCGCAAGGCGGCGGCATGGGCGGGGCGGTGCTCGGCGGCATCATCCTCGGCGGGCTGTTCGGCGGCGGCCGGGGCGGGGGCATGGGCGGCGGCTTCGGCGGAGGGTTCGGCGGCGGCCGGTCCGGCGGTTTCGGCGGCGGGCCCGGCAGCTTCGGAGGGGGCGGAACACGGGGCCGCCGGGGCGGTGGCGGCCGCTTCTGAACGACCGGCAGGGCAGGACCACACCAGATGACCCGTCTCGATTTCCAAGGAGCCATCCCATGTCCAAGCAGACCATCCTCGGCCGCGTCACCCAGCTCGCGAAGGCCAACATCAACGCCCTCATCGATCAGGCCGAGGACCCGCAGAAGATGCTGGACCAGCTGATCCGGGACTACACGAACAACATCGCGGAGGCCGAGCAGGCGGTCGCGACCACCATCGGCAACCTCCGGCTGATGGAGCAGGACCACAAGGAGGACGTCGAGGCGGCGGCCGAGTGGGGCGGCAAGGCGCTGGCCGCCAGCCGGAAGGCCGACGAGCTGCGCGGGGCCGGTTCGGTCGCGGAGGCCGACAAGTTCGACAACCTGGCGAAGGTCGCGCTGGGCCGCCAGCTCCAGTCCGAGCAGGAGGCGAAGACGGCCGGGCCGACGATCGCCTCGCAGACCGAGGTGGTGGACAAGCTGAAGTCGGGGCTCGACCAGATGAGGACCAAGCTCTCCCAGCTGAAGGCCAAGCGCGACGAGCTGGTGGCGCGTTCGAAGTCCGCGCAGGCGCAGAACCAGATGATGGACGCCGTGAAGAACATCGACGTCCTGGACCCCACGAGCGAGCTGAGCCGCTTCGAGGACAAGGTGCGGCGCGAGGAGGCGAAGGCGCTGGGCAAGCAGGAGCTGGCGGCCTCCTCGCTGGACGCCCAGTTCGAGGAGCTGGACAGCCTGGGAGACAGCGCGGAGGTCGAGGCCCGGCTGGCGGCCCTGAAGACGGGCGCGTGACACGGGGTGCGCCGGGTGGGTCCACGTGCCCACGCGAGCCGCACGGGGCTCAGTACATGCTCAGCAGCTGCTCCACGGAGAGCTCGGCGGCCGGAGCCCCGTCCGGCAGGGCCAGTTCGAACCAGACGGTCTTGCCGCGCGGAGTGCGGCGCGAGCCCCAGGCGGCGCTGAGCAGGCCGACCAGCTGGAGGCCGCGGCCGCCCTCGTCCGTGTCGCGGGCGCGGCGGCGGCGCGGCTGGACGAGGCCGGCGTCCCACACCTCGCAGACCAGGGTGCGGTCGCGCAGCAGCCGGAGCCGGATCTCGCCCTCGCCGTAGCGCAGGGCGTTGGTGACCAGCTCGCTGACGAGGAGTTCGGTGGTGTCGACCAGGTCGTCGAGGTCCCAGGCGACCAGCTGTGAGCGGGCCAGCTCACGGGCGCGCCCCACGGAGCGGGGTTCGCGCGGCAGCGTCCAGTCCCCGACCGCCTCCCCGGGGAGCCCCTGGATGCGGGCCATCAGCAGGGCGATGTCGTCCTCGCCGTGCCGGGTGTCGAGCGTGCTCAGCACGTGGTCGCAGGCCTCCTCCAGCTCCATCTGCGGTCCGGTGAGGACGGCCCGCAGCGCGTCCAGGCCCTCGTCCAGCGGCTGGTCGCGGGACTCGACGAGGCCGTCGGTGTAGAGGGTGAGCAGGGCGTTCTCGGCCAGCTCGACCTCGACCTCCTCGAACGGCTCGCCGCCGACGCCCAGCGGCATTCCCGGCGGTACGTCGATGAGCCGGGCGGGCCGGCCGGGCTCGACGACGGCCGGGGGCAGGTGCCCGGCGTTGGCGAACGTACATCGCCGGGTGACCGGGTCGTAGACCGCGTACACGCAGGTCGCGAGATACACCTCGGAGAGGTCCGCCTCGCGGGACTTCTGCGCGGCGCGGGAGGGCCACTGCGCTCCCCCGCTGCCGCCGAGGCCCTCGCTGCGCTCGCCGCCGCCCGGGGAGCCGAGGCCGCGGGCGACCTCGTCGAGGGCGGAGAGCACTTCGGCCGGCTCCAGGTCGAGGAGGGCCAGGGTCCGCACGGCGGTGCGCAGTTCGCCCATGGCGACGGCGGCGCGCAGGCCGCGGCCCATGACGTCGCCGACGACGAGCGCGGTGCGGTGGCCGGGCAGCTCGATCACGTCGAACCAGTCGCCGCCGACCTCGGTGGCCGCGTTGCCCGGCAGATAGCGGCAGGCGATGTCGAGCCCGGCGGCCTCCGGGTCGCCCGGGGGCAGGAGGCTGCGCTGGAGGATCAGGGCGCGTTCGTGCTCGCGGCGGTAGAGGCGGGCGTTGTCGATGCAGACGGCGGCGCGGGCGGCCAGTTCGGTGGCCAGTGCCCGGTCGCGTTCCCCGAACGGCTCGCTGCCCTTCGTACGGGAGAACTGGACGAGGCCGACGACGGTGTCGTGCGCGACCATGGGCACGGCGAGCGTCGACTGCACGAAGCCCATCTCGTCGCCGGGGACGTCCTCGACCCGGCCGGAGCGCAGCGCCATGGCGCAGGGCGAGCCGAAGGCGAAGCGGTGGACGGAGCCGAGCGCGGGCGGCAGGTCGTCCGGTCCCGGGGGCCCGCTGCCCGCCACGGCGGTGTGCAGGGCGTCGGCGACCGCGCTGGCGTGGGCCACCCGGCGCAGCTCCGCCGAGCCTCCGGCGGACTCGCGGTGGGCGGGCGCCCAACTGCCGGGAGCGGCCTCCTCGCCGGTGAGCAGCCCCTGGTAGAGGTCGACGGCGGCGAGGTCGCAGAAGCCGGGGACGGCCACGTCGAGGAGCTCGCGGGCGGTGGTCTCCAGGTCCAGGGAGTTGCCGATGCGGGCGCTGGCCTCGTTGAGGAGGGCGAGGTTGCGGCGGGCGCTGGCCGCCTCGCGGGCGGCGATGTGGCGGCGGGTGACGTCGGTGGCGAGGCCGGCGACGCCGACGGGGCGGCCGGCCCCGCTGTGCACCCGGTAGAGGTTCATGGACCAGTGACGGCGCTCGGTGCCGCCGGGGGCGGTGCCGACGAGCTGGAGGTCGGTGACCGACTCCCCGGTCTCCAGGACCCGTTTCAGGGTGGCGGAGAGCCGGTCGGCCTCGGCCCGCGGCAGATAGTCCTCCACCGTGCGGCCCCGGTGGTCTTCGGCCGCGCCGCCGAAGACCGTGGCGAAGCGCTGGTTGGCCCGGACGACGGCGAAGTCCGTGCCGAACAGAACGAAGCCGAAAGGAGATTGGCCGAATATGGCCTGGGAGGCGGCAAGGTCCGTCTCGATGCGCCGCAGGGCCCGGACGTCCACGACGATACAGAGCGCGGCCCGCTCACCCCGGCCCGTCAGACTCGGCATCACATAGACCTCGGCGACGCCGTGCGCTCCGCCCTCACCCGGCATCCGGAACGGGACGAGGCCCGTCCACTCCTTGCCGTCGAGGATCTCGCCGACCCGCCGATGACCGTCCCTGCGCAGCTCGGCGGGCATGAAAGCCTCCACCGGGTCGCGGCCGATCGCCTCGGTCGAGGACATGCCGAACAGACCGGCGGCCCGGCTGCTCCACTGCTCGATCAGGCCGTCGGGGCCGATCGAGAAGGAGGCGACCCTGATGTAGTCATAGATCGAGCCGGGCGGGCTGCTCTGCCACACGACGTCGCCCGTGGTCCCGACGACATCACCCGTTGTCCCAGGTATTTCGCTCACGCGACCGTCCCCTCCAGCTCACACACCGGACCGGTCCTGCCCGCAGTATTCAGCACTACGGCCCCGACCGACACGGCGTTCACGATCACAGCAAGGTCTCGGTCCCTTTCAGCCAGGTTCTGCCCGACCTCTGGTGATCGCTGCGCGTCCCCCACTCTCCTAACCAGGGAGAGCCAGCTCGAACCACACCGTCTTGCCACTCTTTCCTCGACGGGTCCCCCAGCGACGTGCTGAACAGGCCACGAGCTGGAGTCCCCGGCCGCCTTCGTCATCGGGCCCCGCACTGCGTTCGGTGGGTGGATCCGGAAGCGGATCGGAGACTTCCACCAGCAGCACCGGGTCGGCGGCAGGGCGGTCGGCGAGCGGAACTTTCCCGTGGGCGAGCGGAAGACGCCCGCCGGGGTGCGGCAGATCCCCGTCCGCGTGCGACTGGACCAGGCGTACGCCGATGGGCCCGGAGGCGTAGCGGAGGGAGTTGGTCACCAGCTCGCTGACGAGCAGGACCGCCAGATCGCCCACCGCGGCGTCGAGACCCCAGGTGCCCAGCGCCCCCCGGACGGCGTGCCGGGCGCTCCGCACGGAACCGGGTTCGGCGGGGAAGGCCCACTCGGCGCAGTCGCCTTCGGTATCGATCACACCGATCACTTCCCAGGGACGACCACGGGCGCACCCTCTGTGCAAATGGGGACTAAACAGCCCATACCCACCATTTGTTGCTCACTACCGCGCAACCTGGCGTTTGGTGCAGACGGGTGTACGCCCACCACGGCCGGAGGTCAGCTCAGCGCGCCGGCCGCCCTGAGGTCGTCGAAGAGCAACTGGTCCACGGGGGGCACGAGGGCCCGGTCGGCGAAGGAGAACCACGCCATCTCCTCGATCTCGGCGCTCGCGGCGAGCGTGCCGCGGTAGTCGCCGTAATAGCAGCTCATCCGTACGACGGCGGCGTCGGGCCGGTCGTCCACGGGCGCTTCGTACGTCCCGGCGTGGACGACGGTCTCCCGGATCAGGCCGACCGTCAGCTCCTCCTCGACCTCCCGCAGGAGGGTCTGCAGATCGGTCTCCGCGCCCTCACGCTTGCCGCCCGGGATGTAGAAGACGTCCTTGCCCCGGGGCCGCGCGCAGAGGATTCTGCCGCCCTCGATCCGCACCCACGCCACCGTGTCGATCAGCACCGCCACCACTCCGCCCCGCTCGCCCCGCTTCCGGCGGCTTCCGCGCCCCGGTCCGGGCGGGACCCTACCGCCCCGGCCGCCGGCCCACGGAACGCGGGGCGCGACGAGGGCGGAGGACACGGGAGGACCAACGAGGGGGGCCGGAGGCACGCCACAAGGGCGCACGCGGGCGCGAAGGCCCTCCGGGGAGGCCGTGGGGCCCCGGGAGGACGGAACGGCCCTCCGGGGCCCCACGCGGACGTCCGTCGCGTCAGGGCCCGGTGCCCTGACCCACGCGCTCCACCCGGTAGACCTGGTGGCGATGGCGGTCGTCGAGGCCGTCGGCGACCTTCTGCGCCTCGGCCTGCGTGGCGTACCTGCCCACGCGGTAGCGGTTGCCGCCGTCGTCCTGCCGTATCACCTGCCAAGGGAGCACGGCGCCGCTGTCGCTCATCGTGTCGCTCCCCCGCATATCGCCCCTCTTCCCACCGGCATGCACGCCTCTAAGGATCCCCAGGAAACCGCAGTACGCATATGCCCGAGCGTACGCCTGACCTTCACTCAGTGCAGGCGGGTTTACACAAAGAGATACACATCCGGCCACCACGAAAGGGGCGCATCCGAAGAAAGCGCCCCCTCGTGACCCATCAGCCCCGGCCGGCGCCCCTCGAATGGCCCGACGGGGCGTCATCTCACCTCATCTCACGGGCAGGTGGTACGCGACCCGGTACCGGTCCGCCGGCACCACCACGTCGGCCGTCTCCACCGCCCGGCCCGAGGCGTAGAACGTACGCCCGATGACGATGACCACATGGCCGGGCACACCGCCGAGCGCCAGAAGCTCCTCCGCCAGCCCCGGGCGCGCGCCGACCTCCTCGGCGACGTTGTCCACGACGACGTCGATCGCGGCCATCCGGTCGACCACCCCGCAGCCGCCCAGCGGCCCCTCCTCCGGAAGCATCACCGGCGTCCGGCCGGTGACGGCGAGCGGCTCCCAGGAGGTGGAGAGCATGATCGGCTCGCCCGCCTCCCGGAAGACGTAGTGCGTGCGCATCACACGGTCGCCCGGCTCGATGCCCAGCCGCCCGGCGATCTCGGGGTTCGCGCCCTCCTGCTCACTGCGGGACTCCCAGGTCCCGCGCGCCCCCTCCGCCGTCTGCTCCTGCCGGAACGGACTGGCCCCCCTGCCCGGCCGGTAGCCGGAGCGGGCGATCATGCGCGGCACGGGGCGCTCACGCACATAGGTGCCGGAGCCGGAGCGCCCCTCGACCAGCCCCTCCGCCATCAGGACCTTGCGCGCCTCCAGGGCGACGGTGTCCGAGACCCCGTACTCCTCCCGGATGCGAGCCTGCGACGGCAGGCGGGTATGGGGCGGCAGCGCGCCGTTGACGATCTTCTCCCTGAGATCGCTCGCCACGCGCAGATAGGCGGGCTGCTCACCGAAAGTCACAGGCCACTCCCAACAGGTTGACAGTCTGCGACAGCCTGGCAACCGTGGGTTGTACACCGCAAGCATGGGCCAGGGTTTCACCCAATGTGATGATCTTGTGACGGTCCACGCATATCCCGGCCGTGGACACCGGATCAGTCCCGGACGGTCTTCGACTCCACTCCGTCCAGCGCCGCACCGGCACCACCGTCGAACTCCGGCAACTCCCGGACTCTTGACCATTTTTGGTCCAGACCAATACCTTCCTCGCACAGCACGGCTCCCGCACTTCCCTTCCGCTTCCCTCCCACAGCGGATCAAGCACAGGAACGAGCCCCATGCGTCGAAGAAACCTGTCCCGAATGACCACCGCCTGCGTCGCCCTGGCCCTGCTGGGGGGCATCGCACCCGCGGCCACAGCCAGCGCCGGCCACGACCGGAGCAACGGCGGCGACCGCGACAAGGGGCACCACCGCCCCGCCTACAGGAGCATCGGCTACTTCACCCAATGGGGCGTCTACGGACGCGACTTCCAGGTCAAGGACCTGGACACCAGCGGGGCCGCGGCCAAGCTGACCCACATCAATTACGCCTTCGGCAACGTCAACGCCGAGGGCAAGTGCTTCACCGGCAACATCCCCGGCCAGGCCGACGCCTGGGCGGACTACGCCCGTCCGCTCGACGCGGCGGGATCGGTCGACGGCATCGCCGACACCGACACGCAGCCGCTCGCGGGCAACTTCAACCAGCTGCGCGAGCTGAAGGCCAAGCACCCCGGCCTCAAGGTCATGATCTCGCTGGGCGGCTGGAGCTACTCCACCCACTTCTCCGACGCGGCCCGCACCGCGGCCTCCCGCAAGGCCCTCGTCGCCTCCTGCCTCGACCTGTACATCAAGGGCAACCTCCCGGTGGACGGGGCACGCGGCGGCGACGGCGCGGCGGCCGGCCTCTTCGACGGCATCGACGTCGACTGGGAGTGGCCCGGCTCGGCGGGCAATGAGGGCACCGTCTTCCGCCCGGAGGACAAGAAGAACTTCACCGCCCTGATCCACGAGTTCCGCACCCAGCTCGACGCCTACGCCAAGAGCCGGGCGAAGGCCGAGGAGAAGGAGGCCAGGGGCAGGGGTCACGGGCACGGGAAGCCCAAGCCGAAGCATTACGACCTGTCGGCCTACGTGGCGGCCAACCCGAAGGCGATCGACGCGGGCTTCGACGTGAAGCGCCTCATGAAGGACTTCGACTTCGTCAACATCCAGGGCTACGACTACCACGTCTCCGGCGAGAAGAAGACGGCCCAGCAGTCGGCCCTGTACGCGAAGAACGACTTCAGCGTCGATCGGACCGTGCGCGACTGGGTACGCCGCGGCGCGCCCAGGCACAAGCTCGTGATGGGCATGCCGACCTACGGCCAGGGCTGGACCGGAGTGAGCGGCGGCGGCACGGGCATGGGGCAACCGGCCACGGCCCCCGCTCCGGCCACCTGGGGGGCGGGCTACGAGGACTACAAGGTCCTGAAGCAGTTGGCCGCGTCGGGGACGTACAAGATCCACCGTGATGGGAAGAACGGCCACGCGTGGCTGTTCGACGGCACGACGCTGTGGACGTACGACGACCCTCAGGTGCTGCGCGCCAAGGCCTCGTACATCCGGGACAAGGGTCTCGGCGGGGCGATGTTCTGGTCGCTGGACGGGGACACGGAGAACGGCGAGCTGATCACCGCGGTCCACCGCGGGCTCAACCGCCGCTGACACCGCCGCTGACACCGAAGGGCCGGGGTGACCGCGTGACGCGGCCACCCCGGCCCGACTTCCGGGATTCATCGGTTCTGCGGGTCTCCGCTTCAGCGGTTCAGCTCGGAGCCCAGGGGCGGGTTCAGAACTGGAGCGCCCAGCCGTTGATCCGCCCGGTGTCGTAGCTCGC
Source organism: Streptomyces sp. rh34 (assembly GCF_002551245.1). Taxonomy (GTDB): domain Bacteria; phylum Actinomycetota; class Actinomycetes; order Streptomycetales; family Streptomycetaceae; genus Streptomyces. Next base: position 22,115 of record NZ_NTGZ01000072.1, on the reverse strand, counting down.
GTTGTCGCTGACGCGGAGCTTCCAGGTGCCGTTGGCGGCCTCGGAGGAAGCGTTGACGGTGTACGTGGTGGCGATGTCGTTGGCGCTGCCGCCGGTCCCGTAGCCCTTCAGGTTGTAGACCGAGCCGTCGGGCGCGACCAGGTCGATCCTCAGGTCACCGATGTAGGTGTGCGAGATGTCGACCGGGACGCTCAGCGCGGACGGGGCGTTGCCGGAGACTCCGGTGACGGTGACCGGCGACTCGACGGTGGAGTTGTCGTTGACCGGGTAGTCCGTGTTGTTCTCGAACCGGTCACCGGGGGGCGGCGTGGTGCCGCCCGCGCCCACGTACAGCAGCCGGTTCGGCGAGCCGCTGCCCGGGTTGGTGACGACCCCGGTGGTGGAGGCCGCGACGAGGCCGGCGGAGACCTGCGCGGGGGTCGAACCCGGGTTGTCGGCGAGGTAGAGGGCGGCCGCGCCGGCGACGTGCGGACTGGCCATCGACGTGCCGGAGATGGTGTTCGTGGCGCTGTCACTGGTGTGCCACGACGAGGTGATCGAGGAGCCGGGGGCGAAGATGTCCACGATCGAGCCGTAGTTGGAGAAGCTGGAGCGCGCGTCGGTGCTGGTCGTCGAGCCCACCGTGATGGCCTCGGCGACACGCGCCGGCGACTTGGTGGAGGCGTCGGTCGACTCGTTGCCCGCCGCGACGGCGTAGGTGATGCCGGAGGCGACGGACCGGCGCACGGCGGCGTCGAGCACCGAGTCCGCGCCGCCACCGAGGCTCATGTTGGCGACGGCCGGCTTGACGGCGTTGGCCGTCACCCAGTCGATGCCCGCGACGACCCCCGCGGTGGTGCCCGAACCACTGTTGTTCAGCACCCGGACGCCGACGATCTTGGCCTTCTTGGCCACGCCGTGCGCGGTGCCCGCGACGGTGCCCGCCACGTGCGTGCCGTGGCCGTTGCCGTCCTGCGACACGTTGTCGTTGTCCACGGCGTCGAAGCCGTTGAAGGCCCGGCCGCCGAAGTCGCTGTGGCTGATCCGTACCCCGGTGTCGATGATGTAGGCGGTGACGCCCTCGCCGGCCTTGTCGGGGTAGGTGTAGCGCTGGTCCAGCGGGAGGTTCCGCTGGTCGATCCGGTCCAGCCCCCAGGAGGGCGGGTTGTTCTGGGTGGCGGAGGCCGTGAAGGTGCGGTTCTGCGAGACGGACGCGACGGACGGGTCGGCGGCGAACTTCTTCGCCTCGGCGGCCGATGCCTCGACCGCGTAGCCGTTGAGGGCCGAGCGGTAGGTCCGTTCGATGCTCGCGCCGTACTTCTTCGCGAGGGCCTTGCCCTGGGCGGTGTGGGACTTCGCGGCCGAGTCCTTCAGCGTCACGATGTAGCTGTCGCTGATGGTGCCCGGGGCGCCCGCGTTCAGGATCACGCCTTCGGGTGCGCGCTCGGCCGCGGTCGCCGGGAGTGCGGCGGTGGCGAGTGCGACGGCGGCTGCGGTGGCTATGACGGTCGCCGCGGCGAGTCTTCGACGGGCCTGGGGGGTGTGACGCGTCACTGACATCTGAGGGGTCCTCCTCATAGGCGGTGCTCTGGTGGGGGGTGGTGCCGGAGCCGGACGACGACTCCCGACAGGGGCATGACAAATCACCCGGCCGAACGCCCCGTTCTCTGCGTCGTCCGGTGAGCCGCATGCCCTGCTGCCAGCGAAAGATTGACCGATCCATGGCGAACTCACAAGGGTGCCTTGGCGTGTGGCATACCTCTGGCATTCACCTGCCATACGCCTGACATGCTGGTGAGCATGACGGCCTATCACTGCCCGGCGGACGGGACCCGGTCCGAGATCACCGCCCTGACCTGGTGCTGCCCGGTCTGCCGGGGCCCCTGGGACCTCGACTTCACCCCCGCGCGGGGCGCGGCGCCGAACGCGCTTTCCGGGCGGGCCGATTCATTGTGGCGTTACGAGGAATTCCTGCCGCTCGCCGCCCCGCCGATCTCCCTGGGCGAGGGCCGCACCCCGCTCGTCCCGCTCACGGACACCGTCTCGGCGAAGCTCGACTACCTCATGCCGACGCTCTCCTTCAAGGACCGGGGCGCGGTGATGCTCGCGGAGTTGGCCCGGCGACTGGGCCCGGACCGGGTCGTGGCGGACAGCACCGGCAACGCGGGCACGTCGATCGCCGCGTACTGCGCACGAGCGGGACTCCCCTGCACGGTGTACGTCCCCGAGGGCACGTCCCCGAAGAAGACCGAGCAGATCCGGGCCCACGGCGCGCACCTGGTCACGGTCCCGGGCGGCCGGGAGGCGACCGCGCTGGCCGCCCGCGCGGCGGCGGACGAACCGGGCGTCTTCTACGCCTCGCACGTCTTCAACCCGTACTTCCTGCACGGGACGAAGACGTACGTGTACGAGCTCTGGGAGGACCTCGGCGGCCGGCTGCCGGACGCGCTGGCCGTCCCGGTCGGCAACGGCACCCTGCTGCTGGGCGCGGCCCTCGCCACCGCCGAACTGCACGCGCTCGGCCTGATCGAGACCCGCCCCCGGCTGATCGCCGTCCAGGCCGAGGCGGTCTCCCCGCTGGCCGCCGCCTTCCACGCGGGCGCGGACGATCTCCCTCCGGCCGACCCGGCCGCCGTGGTCCCCGCCACCCTCGCGGAGGGCATCGCCATCCCCCGCCCGCCGCGCGCCCGGCAGATCCTGGCGGCGGTACGGGCCTCAAGCGGCACGTTCCTGACGGTGTCGGAGGACCGCGTCCGCGAGGCCCAGCGGGATCTGGCCGCGCGCGGCTTCTACGTCGAGACGACGGGGGTGGCCTGCTGGGCGGCGGTGTGGGAAGGGGGCGGTGCCGGGTGGGGCAGTGTGGTGGTGCCGCTGTGCGGGGCGGGGCTGAAGACGGGCATGGCGGGGTGAGGGGCGGCGTCCCCCGGCCGGCGCCCGGGGCGGGCACGGCCGGCCGAGGAACGCGGCCCGTGCCGGGGACAGGAAGGCGGGGAACGGCGAGGCGGAGGTGACGGACGCGGGACCTGCTCCATCCGGCGGTCGGGCGGACACCCAGTGAGGGGGCCGTGCGTGCCGTGACGGCCGACCGCCCCGCGCGTCCCTACCTTCGTCCTGTGAGCCTCTCGCGCATCTCCGTCCTCGCGCCCCTCGTCGCGGCCGCCCTGATCGCACCGCTGCCGCCTCTCGCCGACGCCACCGAGCCCCCCGTGCCTCTGCCGGGCCCGGCCGACCCGCCCGGCTCCCCCGCGCCTCCCTCCTCCCCCCGCCCGACCGTGCCCGCCTGCGGCCGGACGGGCGGTGAGGGCGCCCCCGGAACCTCCTGGGCGCCGACGTCCACCCGCTTCGGGGAGGCCGCCGGCTACGACCCGTACATCGGCAACGGCTACCTCGGCCACCGCGTCCCCCCGGCCGGAGCCGGCTACGCGGCCACCGGCGAGAAGACCGGCTGGCCGCTCTACACCCCCCGCTACGACGGCGCGTTCGTCTCCGGGCTCTACGCCCGGGACAAGGCCGTCTCCGAAGGCCGCGAGGTGATCGCCGCGCTGCCCAGCTGGACCGGCATCGACGTGGGCGTCGGCGGGGAGACCCTCGGTGCGGACACCCCGGCCGGCCGGATCTCGCACTACCGCCAGACGGTCTTCCTCGCCTGCGGCCTCGTCCGCACCTCGCTGCGGTGGACGACCGCCGACGGCCGCGCCACCGACCTCGTGTACGACGTGCTGGCCGACCGGTCCGACGTCCACACCGGAGCCGTACGCCTGCGGATGACGCCGCGCTGGAGCGGCACCGCGACCGTCACCGGCCGGCTCGACGACCGGGGCGCGCGCCGGATCACGCTCCGCGAGGACGGCACGTTCCGCACGCTGGGCACCGGGATCGAGGGGGCCGTCGCCCAGACGATGCGGCGCGGCTCGGGCGTGGTCGAGACCCTGCGGCCGGGAGCCCGCACGTCCCCGGGGGCGACCCCGGTCCGCGCGGGCCGGACGTACACCTTCGAGAAGTACGTCGGCGTCGACACCGCCCTGACCTCCCGTACCCCGGCCGAGGACGCCCGCGGGGCGGCGCACCGGGCGGCGCGGCGCGGCTGGGACCGGGTCTTCGCGGCGAACGAGGCCGCCTGGCGCGAGGCCTGGTCCGCCGATGTGCTGGTCCCGGGCAACCGCCGGCTCCAGGGCTGGCTGCGCTCGGCCCAGTACGGGCTGCTGGCGAGCACCCGGCGCGGGTCCTCCGACAGCATCGCCCCGGCCGGTCTGACCAGTGACAACTACGCGGGCATGGTGTTCTGGGACGCCGAGACGTGGATGTTCCCGGGCCTGCTCGCCACCCGCCCGGAGCTGGCTCGTTCGGTCGTCGAATACCGCTACCGCACCCGGGGCGCGGCCCACGCGAACGCCGAGAAGCTGGGCTACCGGGGCCTGTTCTACCCCTGGACCAGCGCGAGCCGGGGCCGCCTCGACTCCGAGTGCCAGAGCTGGGACCCGCCGCACTGCCTGACCCAGAACCACCTCCAGGGCGATGTCTCGCTGGCCGTCTGGCAGTTCTACCTCGCCACCGGCGACCGCGACTGGCTGGCGTCGAGGGGCTGGCCGCTGCTCCGGGGCATCGCCGAGTTCTGGACGTCGCGCGCCACGGCGAACGCGGACGGCAGCTACTCCGTCACCGACGTGGCGGGCCCGGACGAGTACAGCAACGGCGTCGACGACGGCGTCTTCACCAACGCGGTCGCCGCCACCGCGCTGCGCAACGCGACCCGCGCCGCCCGGCTCCTCGGCCAGAGCCCGCCCGCCGCCTGGAACACGGTGGCGGACGGCCTGCGCATCCCGTACGACGCGGAGAAGAAGGTCTTCCTCCAGTACGCGGGCTACAACGGCTCCACGATCAAGCAGGCGGACACGGTCCTGCTGACCTACCCGCTGGAGTGGCCGATGGAGCCGGGCGCCGCGGCGGCCACCCTGGACTACTACGCGGCCCGCACCGACCCGGACGGCCCGGCGATGACGGACTCGGTGCACGCGATCGACGCGGCGGCGATCGGGGAGCCGGGCTGCTCGGCGTACACCTACCTCCAGCGTGCGGTGCGGCCCTTCATGCGGGGCCCGTACGACCTGTTCTCCGAGGCACGCGGCGACAAGGCGGGCGCCGAGGACCCGCTGTCCGGCTTCCCCGCCGACGACTTCCTGACCGGGAAGGGCGGCCTCCTCCAGGTGTTCACGCACGGCCTGACGGGGCTCAGGCTCCGCGAGGACGGCGTACGCCTGGACCCGATGCTGCCGCCCCAGCTGCAGGAGGGCGTCACGCTGAAGGGCCTGCGGTACCGGGACGCCGTGTACGAGGTCGGGATCGGCCCCCGGACGACCACGCTCCGCCTGACCTCGGGCGCCCCGTTCACGGTCCACACGGCGGCGGGGCCGCGCCGCCTCTCCTCGACGCTGGAGCTGCCCACCCGGCGCCCCGACCTGACCCCGACGGCCGACACGGCGCGCTGCCGCCCGGTGACGGCGACGTCCGAGGCCCCGGGGCTGTACGCGGAGGCGGCGGTGGACGGGGCCCCGGCGACGTCCTGGTCCCCCGACGGCGCGGAGGGATCCCTGACCGTGGACCTGGGCGCCAGGCCCCTCCGGCTCACCTCCGTGACCCCGGCCTGGAGCGACACCGCCCCCGCCTCGCACACCGTGGAGACCTCCCTCGACGGCCGCTTCTGGCGTCCCTACCTCTCGGGCGACACGGCGCGGAAGGTCCGGGTGACGGTCCGCTCGGAGGACCCGGAGAAGCCGGCGGGCCTGGCGGAACTGCGGGTGGAGACGGAGGGGCGGTAGGGACGGCAGGGACGCGCGGCGACGCACCGGGGCCCCGCGCGCCCGCGCTCGGCATCAGGTGCAGCATGGAAGAGGGGTCACCATCGACCATTCGGAGGTGTACGAGCCATGGGCATGTACATGGATGTCCCGGATCGCTCGCTCAGGCCCCGGATCCCGGCGCCCGCCCCGGCAGCCGTGTCTCTCCCGCTGCCTCCGCCTCCGCCTTCGCGTCGCTCACGGCGACGGCGGCCTGCTTCGCGGCCTCGTCGGCGGCCGCGACGGCTTCCAGCGCGAGCGTGGAGTTCGTCTCGACCTCCGGGGCCCCGACGTGGTCCTTGTCCGAGGCGTCGGCGTCGGTCGCGTCCTCGCGCTGCGCACCCGGCGGGGGCCCGGTGCCGGACGGCTGGTCGCCGAACGCGCTGGTGACGGTGCGGATCGCCTCGGTCAGCTCGCCCGGGATGACCCAGAAGGTGTTGTTGTCGCTCTGCGCCAGATGCGGGAGCGTCTCCAGGTACTTGTAGGCCAGGACCTTCGCGTCGGCGTTGTTGCGGTGGACGGCCTGGAAGACGAGCTCCACCGCCTTCGACTCGCCGTCCGCCCGGAGGATCATGGCCTGCTGCGTGCCCTGCGCCTCCAGGATGTCCTTCTGCTTCGTGCCCTCCGCGGTGAGGATCTTGGCCTGCCGCTCACCTTCGGCGTGCAGGATGGCCGCGCGCTTGTCACGCTCGGCCCGCATCTGCTTCTCCATCGCCTCCTTGATGGTGTTCGGCGGGTCGATGGCCTTGATCTCGACGCGGTTGACCCGGATGCCCCACTTCCCGGTCGCGTCGTCGAGGACGGCACGGAGCCGGGCGTTGATCTCCTCGCGCGAGGTGAGCGTCCCCTCCAGGTCCATGCTGCCGATGACGTTCCGCAGGGTGGTCACGGTGAGCTGGTCGATGGCATGCAGATAGTCGGCGACCTCGTAGGCCGCCGCCCGCGGGTCGGTGATCTGGTAGTAGAGCACCGTGTCGATGTTGACCACGAGGTTGTCCTCGGTGATCACCGGCTTGGGGTCGGACGAATACACCTGCTCGCGCACGTCGAGCTTGGTGTTGACCCGGTCGGCCACCGGGAGTACGAAGTTCAGGCCGGGCTGCAGCGTCCGGCGGTACCGGCCGAACCGCTCGATGTTGTAGCGGCGCGCCTGCGGAACGATGCGTACGGTGGCAGCCGCGAGAAAGACGACGACGATCGCCGCCACGAGGATCGGGATGACGATCGGATCCATGCTTCCTCCTGCGCTGCGTGTTCAGCCGTTCACGGAAGGAGTTCGCGGGGATACACGACAGCGGTGGCGCCTTCGATCTCCATGACGTCCACCAGCGCACCCACCGGAATCACCAGGCTCTCATCGAGAGCGCGCGCGGACCATTCCTCACCGGAGACCTTGATCAGGCCGTGGGTCGCGGTGACCTCCTGCATGACCTCGGCCCGCTTGCCGATCAGCGCATCGCTGCCCTCATGGGTCAGGGGCCCCTGTGCCAGGTGACGCAGCGCGACGGGGCGGACGAGGGCCAGGCCCGCTGCCGCCGCCAGTCCGAGCGCCACGAGCTGGCCGAGCAGGCCGATGCCCACACCGGCCACGACGGCAGCGACCAGCGCCGCGCCGGCCAGCAGCCCGAAAACCAGCGTGAGGGTGAAGAACTCCGCAGCGCCGAGCGCCGCGGCGGCGAGCAGCCAGGCGAACCACGGCATCGAATCAGCCTCCCCAAGGGGACTTACTCAGCTACTTACCCCTTCTGGCGCGGGACGGAACCGTTCGGGGCCCACCCGATCCGCGAGCGGGACGGGGGGCACGGATGCGGAGGGCTGCCCGGTCGTCACGCGCGGCCCGGATCCCGCCCGCTCACGCCTTCTGCCGCTCCGTCGTCCCCCGTGCCGCGGCGGCCAGGGCGTCATGGCCGTACACCCAGCGCAGTCCCTCCAGCGCCGAGCCGCGTGCCAGCTCCGCGTCGCGCGCTCGCTGGAGCGGTCCGTCCGGCAGATGCGAACCGACCGCCACGGACCGGGCCGACTGCTGCAGGCGCTCGGTACGGGGGATCCGCAGCTCCTCGTAGCGGCGCAGCGCCTCCGGGATGTCGCCGCGCGACAGCGCGAGCGTCGCCGCCAGCGTGAAGGCGTCCTCGATCGCCTGATTGGCGCCCTGTGCGGCGAACGGCAGCATCGGATGCGCCGCGTCGCCGAGCAGCGTGAGGGCGTCGGAGGACCAGCGCGCCAGCGGCTCGCGATCGTGCAGCGCCCAGCAGCCGATACCGCCGCCCGCCCCGAGCAGCCGGATGACCGTGGGGTGCCACCCCCGGTAGGCCTCGGCCGCCTCGCCGCGGTCACCGAGCTCGGTCCAGGATTCGCCCGGGAGCGCGGTACCGCCGGTGGTGGCCGCGAAGCTGATCAGCCGGCCGCCGGAGACCGGATAGCAGACGCAGTGCCGGCCAGGTCCCAGCCACACCTGGACGCGGGGCTCGGCGACCAGTTCCGGCACCCGCTCCACCGGCACCAGTCCCCGGTAGATCCGTCGGCCGGAGAAGACCGGGGCGTCCGCGGCGAGATGCTCCCGTACCACCGAGCGGATGCCGTCCGCACCGACCACCAGCTCCGCACGGTGCTCCGAGCCGTCGGCGAAGCGCAGCACGACGGCGCCGGGCTCCTCCGCCAGCCCGGTCAGCCGGTGACCGGTCCGCACCACCGCCCCGGCCAGGTCACGCAGCGCCCGGTACAGGTCCGCGCGGTGCACGGTGACGTACGGCGCGCCGAACAGTTTCTCGCACTCCTCGCCGAGCTCGGTCCGGGCCAGCATCCGCCCGTCGTCCCAGCGCAGCAGATCGCGGGAGAGCGGGCGGACGCCGTGCTGCCGCAGGGAGTCGGAGAGCCCCAGTCGGCGAAGCAACCGGACCGCGTTCGGTCCCAACTGCACCCCGGCGCCGGTTTCGGCAGGCTGCTCGGCACGCTCGAAGACCCGGCAGCCGATGCCCAGCCGCGCCAGTGCGGCGGCCAGGGTGAGGCCGCCGATGCCCGCGCCGATCACCGCGATGCCCGGCGCCGGGGCGCTACTGCTCATGGCAGAACTCGTCGATCGGGTAGCCCACATGACGGTCGGCGGTCGGAAGATGTCCCAGTACCCGGTCCCCGGGGCGGAGTTCGGTGCTGTTCAGCACGGCGTCCCCCGGTCCCAGCACCCGGACGTGCCAGTCGTCCTGGAGGATCAGGTTGACCTCCTGGCCACCCGCGGCCACCGCGTCGATGGAGATCAGCGGACGTGTCTCGATCTTGACCCGCCCCACCGCGACCGTCCGGGTCCGGCCCTTGGTGTCCACCGCCATCACCTTGCTCCCGGCCCTGAGTTCACTGAGGTAGCGGGTGCGTCCCTCGTCGGCGAGGGTGTACGAGTGGATGGCGCCCGCGTTGACCCGGAAGGGGCGGGTGGGCATGTACGGCAGGGGATGGGTCTCGCTGACGCACAGGATCATGCCCTTGGAGTGCGAGCCGACCAGGATGCCCTCGTCCTTGCCCAGGTAGGAGCAGGTGTCCACACAGGCGCGCTCACCCATGCCGATGTGGGTCACGGAGGTGACCTCCAGCTCCACGAGGAGGAGTTCGCCGGTGCCGCCGGCCGCGGTCGCCTTGAGCGCGGTGGCGTCGCCCACGCTCCGGCCGGGCATCAGCACGCCGTCGGAGCCGAGCTGGAGGCAGCCGAAGATGACAGCGGCCTCCTCGGTGTTCTTCGCCAGGGTGATGATGGCGCCGTCGGCGTCGGCGGCGGCGGCGATCACGATCTCCAGCGGGATCTTGGTCGGGTCCCGGAACTCCAGCACGCTCCAGCGTTCGGTGCGGGCCGCCTCGATGGCGGCGTCCAGGCTCTCGGCGTCGGTGATCTCCACCAGTCGTCCGAACTCCACGTCGGGAGCGGCCTCGGCGGCCCGTGCCCGGGCGGAGGCGTCCCCGGCGAGGATGACGACCCCGGCGGAGCCGTAGTTCGCGGGCTGCTTGCCCGCCGGAGGCATCAGCACCTTGGTGACGGTCGGCGGCAGCCCCTCCAGATCGGCCGGGTCGGCGGCGACTATGCCGTCGATCCGCTGGTGCAGCGCCTCCTCCACGATGGCCTGCCGGGCCTTGCCGGCCGAACGGATGTCAAGCCAGCACAGTTTCTCTGAGCTCACTGCCGTGCCCTTCCTCGATGTGACCGAGCGTGCCCCCGGGGCGGGTGTGGACGACTCCAGCCACCCTGGCGGCCATCGCCCCGGGGTCGGGAGACTGGAAGATGTTTCTGCCCATCGCGACTCCGGCCGCACCGCCCGCCACGGCTTCTCGGGCGAAGGCCAGCACCTCGTCCTCCGTGTCGCGCTGCGGGCCGCCCGCGCAGATCAGCGGGATCGGGCAGGCCGCGGTGAGGTCCCGCATCTCCGCCCGTGTGCGCAGGCAGGGGGCCTTGACCAGGTCGGCGCCCAGGTCGGCCGCGAGGGTGACGGCGTGGGCGACCAGTTCGGGGTCGGCCGGGTCGGTGATCTTCGGGCCCCGCGGGTACATCATCGCCAGCAGCGGAAGATTCCAGCGGTCGCACTGGTCGGCCACCGCGCCGAGGTCGGCCAGCTGCCGCGCCTCTTCCCGCGAGCCCATGTTGATGTGCACGCTCACGGCGTCCGCGCCCAGGCGCAGCGCCGCCTCCACGCCGGTGACCAGGTGTTTGGCGTCCGGGTCCGGCGCGTGCGCGGTGCTGGCGTTCAGATGCAGGATCAGGGACATCGAGGCCAGCCGGGAGTGGTCGATGTGGCGGACGCTGCCCTTGTGCACCACGATCGCGTCCACCCCGGCACCGGCGAGTTGCCCGGTGAGCCGGTCGATGCTGCTGCCGCGCGGCACCACCGGGCCGTCGCTGAGCGAGTGATCGAGCGGGACGATCAGCAGCCGCTGGGGGTCGTGGTGAAACAGCCGGCGCAGCCGCACGGCTCGGCCGAAGTGCTGGTGTGTGGTCATGGAGTTCCCTTCGGCGGTGCACCGTCGTACGCCTGCCGGCCGTTACCGGAGCGCAGACAGGCCATGTCGGGCTTGCCGCGCTCGTTGAGCGGCATCGAGTCCCAGAACGTGATCTCGGCGGGGGCGTGCAGAGGGGAGAGCCGCTCGCCGACGTGGGTGCGCAGTTCCTCCGCGGAGGCGGTCCGGCTCGCCCTGAGCACGACGGCCGCGTGGACGTACTCGGTCCGGTCCGGATCCCGTACGCCGTAGACGGCCGCATGCCGTACCGCCGGGTGGGACAGCAGCGCACCCTCCACCGCGGCGGGATGGACCTTCAGGCCACCGGACTTGATGACCTGCCCGCTGCGGCCGGTCAGCCGCAGATAGCCGTAGCGGTCCCAGTGGCCGAGGTCGCCGGTGTCCAGCCAGCCGTCCCGCAGGACGCGGGCGGTCAGCTCCGGGTCGCCCGGGTAGCCGTCCATGACCGTGGAGGCGCGTACCCAGATCTCCCCGGCCTCACCGCGCGGCACCGGGCGGCCGGTGCCGGGCTCGCGCACCTCCACCTCCACCCAGGGCAGCGGCCGCCCCACACTGCCCAGGAGCTCGGGTTCCAGGTGGTCGAACGGGCTCAGATCGCTGATGCCCCCGGCCTCGGTGGTGCCGTACAGCTGGACGAGCACCGGGCCGAACACCCGCAGGGCCTCGGCGATCCGGTGCGGCGCGGCGGGAGTGCCGCTGTAGACGACTCGGCGCAGCGACCACAGGGCGTCCCCGACGGGGCCCGGGCCGGAGCCCTGCTCGTGGCCCGGCCCGTCGGCCAGGAGTTCCGTGAGCCGGTACAGGTGCGGAACGGCCAGGTAGGTGTCGGTGACGCCGTGATCCGCGAAGGCGCGCAGCACCTGGGGTGCGTCGAAGTCCTGGTGCAGGAGGACCTGGCCGCCGGCGGTCAGCACCGCGTCCGCCATGGCGCCGATGGTGTGGCTGAGGGGCGTCACGGCGAGGAACACCCGTCGCTCGTCCGGCTCGCCGCTCGCGGACCGGACGGTGCTGTCCCAGGCCCCGAAGGTCTGGTGGATGCTCTTCGGCGCACCGCTGCTTCCGCTGGTGAAGGCCACCACGGCGCGGCGCTCGGGGGAATGGGCGGGAAGTTCTCCGAGCGGCTCGTCCCGGTAGGACAGCGCGTCGGGGCAGTCCGCGGCGCTGACTCCGTAGCCCAGCAGGCGGGGGGCGGCCTCGGCCGACGGCAGCAGGGCGCGGGCGCGTTCCAGATGGGGGGCGTCGGTGAGGATCACGGACGTGCCGGTCTCGTCGAGGATCCGCGCCTGGGTGGCGGCGGTCAGCGGGAACGCGTCCGAGCGGGGGTTGGCCGAGCGCACCTGGACGACGCCCGCCCCCAGGAGGTGAGCGGCGTAGCGGCCGATCAGCATCGCGGGGTGGTTGGGTTCGGTGAGCACCGCCACCGTGCCGCCGGGGGTCAGCCCGGCCCGCCGCAGGCCCACCACGGTCGCGCGTACCGCGTCGGCCAGCGTCGCGCCGTCCAGCCACCGGCCCCGGAAGTACAGGGTGGGCAGGGAGGGCTGACGGGCCAGCCGCCACAGCACGCGGCGTGCGTAGTGCTCATGTCCGGCCCAGGAGTGGGGCACATCTATGGGGAAGGTCACGACCATCCGTTCGGGGCCGGGGCCGGGCGCCGGGCCCGCCCTCCGCTGGGCAGTCCAGCCGGTGGTGCCGCCTGCGCGGTGGGCGGTGTACCCGCCGCGCAGGCAGCACTGCGCTGCGGGATCAGCAGCAGCAGCAGGACGACGACGAGGAGGAGCAGCAGGTCCAGTCGCCCGACGAGGCGCCCATCTCGGGGAGGGCGACGCCGTCGGCGACCTCCATGGTGCCCAGCTCCTCGATGTCGAAGGAGTCGAACAGGGCGTCCGCGTTCATCGCCTCAGTAACCATGCTCATTGACTTGATTTCCCTTCTTGATTAAGACTGCCATTCGGTAGAAGTGGCACCTCGGATAATTTCGGTCACTTCCAGCGCTGGCAATCTCTCGCGAAGCGGCGCTGACATTTGTCACCAGCCTCTGCCTGGAATTCAATCGAGGGGGCACAAATGTCGCTTTGATGAATCGGTACGGTGGGCCTCGATTATCACGGTTGCCCACGTACGGCCCGAACCACCATGGGTATTCAGGACAGGAGAAGCATGAACGGGATATCTGGGTCACCCAGTCGGAGCGCCGGAGCTCCGGAGGCCGATGTCCTGGTCGTCGGCTACGGGCCGGTGGGGCAGGTGCTGTCCATCCTGCTGGCCCAGCACGGGTGGCGGGTCGTCGTCGTCGAGCGCCATCCGGAACCGTACAGTCTGCCGCGAGCGGTGGCGTTCGACGCCGAGGCCGCCCGGACGCTCGACGCCGCCGGCGTCGCCGACCGGATCGGGGACATCACCGAACCCTCGCAGGACTACGTGGTCAGCGATGCCGCCGGACAGCAGCTCCTGCGCATCGGTCTGGGAAGCCCGGACGGGCCGGGCCGGCCGGACTCCACCTCCGTGTACCAGCCGGGGCTGGAGGCCGCGCTCGCGGCTCGCGGCGAGGAACTGCCCACGCTGCGCGTGCACCGCGGTCTGCGCGCCGTGGAGCTGACCGGCTCCGACTCCGGCGCCGAGCTGGTCGCCGAGGACGAACGCAGCGGCGAGCGGCGGACCTTCACCGCCTCCTGGGTGGTGGGCTGCGACGGCGCGGGCAGCTTCGTGCGGCGCTCCCTGGGCGTCGGCTGGGCCGACTCCGGCTTCGCCCTGGACTGGCTGGCCTGCGACGTGGTGCCGCACCGCCCGGAGGATTTCCCGCCGTCCAACCTGCAGATCGCGGATCCCGCCCGGCCCCGGGTGGCCGTCTCCTGCGGACCGGGCCGCCGCCGCTGGGAGTTCATGCGGATGCCTGGGGAGGACCGGGCGGAGTTCGGCACCGAGGAGAACGCCTGGCGGCTGTTGTCGATGTTCTCCGCCAGGCCGGACAACGCCACGCTCACCCGCCACGCCACCTACACCTTCCGGGCCCGCAACGCCGAGCACTGGCGACGTGGGCGGGTGCTGCTGGCCGGGGACGCGGCCCATCAGATGCCGCCGTTCGCCGGCCAGGGCATGTGCTCCGGCTTCCGGGATGCCGCGAACCTCGCCTGGAAGCTCGACCTGGTGCTGGACGGCAGGGCCGGGGAGGCTCTCCTCGACAGCTACGAGCTGGAACGCCGCGCCCATGTTCAGCACGCGATAGACCTGTCCGTGCGGCTCGGGCACCTGATCTGCATGACCGACCCGACCATGGCGGCGGACAGGGACCGGGCGATGACCGCGCGCCCCTCCGGCCCGGCCCGCCCCTCCGAACCGGCCCGCTCCGCGAGCCCGCTGGGTGAACACCTGGCCGAGGGATTCCTCGCCGACGGCGGGCCCCCGGCCGGCGAACTCATCGGCGAGAACCGGCTGACCGGCCCCGAGGGTCCCGGCCCGGCCGACTCCGTGCTCGGCCCCGGCTTCGTGCTGCTGTGCCGCGACAACCTCGCGGACACCCTGTCCCCCGCCGCGCTGGAGACCCTGCGGCTGGTACACGGCCGGGTGGTGACCGTCCTGCGCGCCGACGCCGGTGGGGCCCCCGGGCCGGCCGCGGTGCTGGACACCGACGGCCGCTTTCTGCCCTGGCTGGAGTCGATACCGGCCGGAGCCGTCCTGATCCGGCCCGACCGCTATCTGTTCGGCGCGGCCCCCGACGCGGACGGGCTCGCCGCGCTGATCACGGACTTCGGGCGGCGGCTGCGTCCGGCCGCTCAAGGGCCGGGCCCAGCCGCCGCCGGGTCCGCCTGAGCGGCCCGTCGGGGCTCAGTGGTAGCGGCGTCCCTCGTCACGCTGGTAGGCGTAGTACGCGAGGGCGGCCAGGCCGGCGGTCCAGACCACGAGCGACACGATGGCGACCGGGTTGATGTCGTAGTCACCGACGGTCGCCCACATCAGCTCGGCCGAGCCCCGCGTCGGGACGAACGGGGCGATCGTCTCGATGAATCCGGGCGCCTGGCCCGGACCGCCCAGCAGGCCTCCCGCGAAAGCCAGCGGCAGGAAGACGAGCTGGACGGTGGCGATCGCCGCCTTGGGGGAGAGCAGGTAGCCGATCGTCAGCCCCATCATGGTGAACGGCAAGGAGACGATGATCACCACGCCGATCGCCAGCAGGAAGCGGACCGGCGAGATGGTGGCGGGGGTGAAGAACCCCGCCACGATCACGACCGGAATCATCGAGAACAGCATCATCGTCAGACCGGTGATGATGCGGCTGCCGAACCGCACCGCCGGGCCGATCGGAAGGGTGCGGGTGTAGGGGTCCCAGGGCTGGGAGCGGTCTTCGGCCACGCCGGTGCCGTGGCCGAAGAGATTGCTGATCATCGCCGCGAAGACCACCATCGAGGCGGTGGCGAGGGTGGCCCCGGCGGGGTCGCCCTTGGTGTTGGGCACCACGAAGAAGAACAGCGAGGCAGCCGGGAAGAAGGCCGCGCCGATGATCGCCATGGGGATGCGGCTCAGCTCGACCAGCTGATAGCGGGCGTGGACAAGGGTCAGTGATGACATGGCCTCAAGCACTTTCGTGGGAGGTGCGGCGGATCAGGACTGGGAGATCACCAGGAAGGCTTCTTCGAGCGTGGCCTGCTGGACGGCGAGGCCGGAGAACTCCACTCCCTGACGCACCAGCGCCCGGACCAGCTGGTCGGCGTCGTGGGTCATCAGCTCGACCCGCTCCTCCGTCCGCTCCTCGCTGATGACGCCCGGCAGCTCCGGCAGCGGGCCGGCGACCATGGACACCCGGTGCATGTGGGCCATCCCCCGGATGGCGCCCACGTTGTCGTCCGCCCGGATGCGGCCCTGGGTCATCACCACCACCCGCTTCGCCAGGGCCTCGATCTCCTCCAGATAGTGCGTGGTGAGCAGAACCGTGCCACCGCCCTCGTGGAAGTCACGGATGCGGTCCCACAGCATCCGCCGGGACTCCACGTCCAGGCCGGTGGTCGGTTCGTCCAGGATGACCAGCCTCGGGCGTCCGACGAACGCCAGGGCGAGCGCCAGGCGGCGCTTCTGGCCACCGGAGAGCCCGCCGGTCTGGCGGCGGGCCTCCTTGGTCAGGTCGAACCGCTCCAGCAGCTCGTCCCGGTCCTCGGTCTCCTTGAAGTGCGCGGCCACGAAGTCCACGGCCTCGGCCACCCGCAGCGTGGGGGGTACGCCGCTCTCCTGCGGGGTGACGCCGATGGCCTGCCTGCTGGCCGGGTTCGTGGGGGCGCCTCCGAACAGCTCGATGCGCCCGGAGGTCGGCTTGCGCAGCCCCAGCAGGGAGTTGATCAGCGTGGTCTTGCCCGCGCCGTTCGGCCCGAGCAGGCCGATGAACTCGCCCTCCCGCACGGTGAAGTCCACGTTGTCCAGGGCGACGGTGTCTCCGTAGTGCCGTGTGACGCCGATGGCCCGGGCGATGACGGCCGGGGTGGGGGGAGCCCCGGCGCGTGCAGTGGCGGTGGTGGGGCTGGTGCTCATCGGTGCTCCTCGGTTGATGGGACCGCGCTGCTCTGCGCCGGGCCGGAGTGGTCGGGAGGGGGTGCCCCTTCTGGGGCCGACCGGACGGGGAAGAGCCTCGCCAGCCGGGCATAGGTCTGGTATTCCTCGACAGTCCGCAGACCGAGGCGGTTGTGCAGCATGTGGACGTGGGAGATGGTGACCTGCGCCGGATGGAGCGGGGTCTCCCGCCGTATCCGGTCCGACAGTCCGGTGAGCGCCGCCTGCCACGGTGCCAGCGGGCCTCCGGTGTCTCCCCCGGTCGCTTTGGCCCGCAGCTCGTCGGTCGGCCGGGCGGCTCGGTACAGCTCGTCGAGCTGTCGCTCCGTGTAGCCGTAGCCGCCCGCCCACGTCCGCCAGGCGCGCAGTCCGTGATCGTAGAAGGCCGCCTCTTCGGCGGGGTCGTCGCCGAGCGCCCGAGCGGCGCAGACGGTGGCGCGCAGGGCCAGCAGGGCGCGGGCCCCGGAGGAGGGGCCACGCCGGAGGAAGGCGAGAACCAGTCTGCTGGAGAGCTCGAAGAGCTGTTCGCTCTCGGGCATGAGCTCCCGGCCGCCGTACCGCTCGTACTCCGGGTGGTAGGCGAAGCGGTGGACACCGGGCTCCAGCATGCCGGTGACCTCCTGGTGGGAGGGCTGGTCCCCGGCCGTGGTCATGGAGGCGGCGGTCCGCGCGTAGTCCGCAGGGTCCATCGCCGTCTCGCCCTCCCGCAGCCGCCCGGCGTCCGCGAGGCGCTCGACGAGGAGCCGCTCCGCCGAAGCGGCCTGGTCCTCGGTCAGATCTCCGATGCGCAGGCGGATATGGGGTCCGCCGTGCCAGTAGCGCAGGAAGAACCACGGGCGGCCCGGCAGGGTCTGCAGCACTGGCCCGACGGCCTCGACCACCACCCGGTCGTGCACGCTTCGGTCGCCGCTCGGTACATGCAGATGCCAGGTCCGCCACGCGGTGTCGGATCCGCCGGGGCCGGCACCGCCGCCCCCGGCGCGCGCGGTCTCGGTTGTGTCCGTCAACTTCTGCTCCCTCGTCACAGGCGTAGATCGCACAACAGCCCCTCGAAGCGCGGGGTCCCGGTGATGGCAGCGCAGACAATCATCTCATCGGGGTCCAGGCCGAGGATCTGCCTCGTCATGACTTCCTGGAAGGCTCGCACGGGCCTCGCGTACAGACCGGTGGCGGCGGCGGCCAGCGAAATGCCCTGGGCCGCCCAGCCCGCGGCGTACTGGGCGGCGGTGAATCCGCCGGGGCCCAGCCGTTCCACGAGCCGTCGTGGGTGCGCGGAGAGGAACCACACCGCGCTCGCGTGCCGGACGTCGCCCCCGGAGTACGGGGTGACGGGGTAGCCGTAGTGCTCTTCCAGTTCGGCCGCGGCGCCCGGACGGGCCTGGTGCAGGGTCGGCCTGCCGTCCCTCAGGTGCCAGACTCCGTCGGCATGCCCTTCGATGCCCTGGAACACGGCGGTCAGGCGGAGTTCCTCCCAGGCGGCGGCCAGGTGCGGGCCGGGGGGCGGGACGCTCAGCCAGCTGACGGTCTCGCGCAGGGTCCGCTCGGGTACCGGTCGTCTGCGGCCGCTCATGCCGTACATGCCGCGCGGCATCCGTCCCGCGCTGCGGCGCCACAGCACCTCCGCCCAGGACAGCGCTCCGTCGTCGGGGAGACCGGGCGGGACGGACGGGCCGAGGGGAGCGGAGGGACCCGTGAAGTCCTGGGAGCGGTTGACGGTCAGGATCCCGTCGAGGACCGGGTCGGCAGCCCGCTCCGCAGGGGCCGCGGCGAGGGGTGGTCCGCCGTCCTCCAGGGCCACGGTCAACGGCAGGGACCATTCCGCCTCGGGCGTCAAGCCGAAGTCCGTCAGCAGACCCGCCGCGTTCCGGTCCGGCAGCCGCAGCCTTCCGGGCAGGCCGAACAGTTCCAGCCCCAGGCACAACTGGCGCAGGTTGACGCCCAGTTCGAGTCCGACCAGGGAGCTGCGGAACCACCGGTAGGAGTCGGGCAGCCGGGTGTACCTCCCGGCCAGCGCCACCTCCAGCGGACCGGCAGCCCCGTCCTGGCGTCCCACACCGGTCAGGGCGTGCCGGTAGAGGTCGAGGACCCGGCGATGACGCCCGTCCCGGACGAACACCTGGACGGGGAACTTCGCCCGCACCGAGGGATAGGGGCGGTGGTCGTTGAACGGGTTCTCCGGCTCCCGCCGTTGCAGGCCGAAGCCCGCGACCAGGGCGTGCCCGAGGGCGTCGGCCCTCTCGCGCGGGGCGCCGGCCCGGCCGTGCGGATAGGGCGCCCGCTCCAGCAGCTCGGTCGTGCCCCGGGGCAGTGGCGTCCGGTCGCCGAGCGCCGCCTCCGGGAGCGCGGGCGCGACCTCGGTGTCCGGGCGGGGCTCGGGAACGGATTCCTCCCCCACCTGCACGCCGAGGCCCGTCGCGTAGGTGAACCAGCGCATGTCGCGCGACATGACATCGGCATCGTCCGGGATCGGTGACTCAGGGCCGCCCCGGTCGCTGGTATCTGTCATGGGGAACTCCGTATGCCTCGGTGGTTCGGTGAACATCGGCGCGACTCCGCCGCTCCTGCTGGGCCTCGGGCCCGCCCGGGGATCAGGGGAAGGCGTGCGGGTCGTAGGGCGGCGCCAGGTCGGCGGAGGGGGTTCCGACCAGAGCCGCCTCCAGCCGCGGCAGCCCGGCCACTCGTTGCTGGGCCTGGCCGAAGCACATGGGGACGATGCCCGGCACCACGGCCTTGGCGGCGGCCAGGCCGATGTCGGCGTGGTCCCGCGTGGTGGAGTCCACCAGGACGATCCGGTCCAGGCCGGCCGCGGCGTACCTCCCCCGGACGTACTCCAGCGCACCGCGCACATCGCCCCCGGCGGCCTGTTCCAGCCGGTCCGGCCAGCCCTCGAACGCCTCCGACAGGCTCATCCGCGGCCCGCCCAGAACGGACGTGACCCGTTCCTTCATCTCGGGCAGCGCGTAGAGCCGCAGGTGGTCTTCCATCTCGTCGACCAGCCAGGGGTCGGCCAGCATCGGTTCGGCCTCGGATCGGTCCCAGTCCATGCGCTCGGTCGCCATCTGGACCACCTCCCACAGCGCCCCGCGGACCGCGGAGACCGGGTCGATGCCGGAGCCCGCGGCGGAGAACGTGGCCGGGAACGGAGCGCGCGTGTTGACCGCCATCGCCCAGACCACCGGAAGGTCGATGTCCTGGGTGGCGCGGAGCAGGTGGACCCGGAAGCCGCGCGAGGCGGCCGTCGCCAGCAGCCCCCGGGTGACCGGATCGGTGATCGAGGAGTGGGTGATCTCCGGCAGCGGGAGGGCTCGGTGGAAGCTGATCAGGAAGGCGTCCCGCTCGGCGAGTTCCAGCAGGGAGTACAGCGCGGCCTCCTCCAGACAGGAGCCGACCGCGCAGCCGCTGGAGGACTCCTGGTACAGGTGCCGGCGCGGCGCGGCGCCGTGCCTCCGCGCCGCCCGCTGGTCCCGTCCGTAGCGGTAGTCGTACTGGAAGAAGGCGAGTTCGGCGGGGACGAGCCGGGGCCGGCCGTCACCCAGGTCGTGCCCCCACGCCCAGTCCATCGGCGTCTCGTCCGTCACCCGCTCGATCCGCGCGGTGGGACGCGCCGCCTGCTCCTCGGTGTACTCGCCGAACGCGGCGGGCCGCACCGCGACCTCCGCTCCGCCCGCGGTGCTGAGGAGTTCGGCGTACGAGACTCCCTCGACCAGCGGCGCCTGGTGCGGGAAGCCCGAAAGCCGCTCGTACACCTCCAGGATGGCGATCGGGTCCGCCTTGGCGAAGGTCGTCTCGCGGGCGTAGCCGAGGGCCACCGCGTCGGGTTGGAGCGCCATGCTCATGGCGAAGGGGGCCAGCAGCTCCCGCTGCTGCCCGAGCACCGGTCCGAAGCGCGGGTCCACCAGTCGTGAGCGCAGTGCCCCGGGCCTCACCAGCCCGGCCCCGGCGGCGGCCCGGCCCGGATTGTCGGCGGCGGCGAGGCGTGGCAGCAGCGCCAGGGGCCGCGGCGGCCGGCCCACCGGCCGTTCGGGGATCTCCGGCGCACACATCGGGCAGGCGAAGTGACGGGGTATGCGGTGCGTCCGCGTCCCGCGCGACCCCACCGCGTACAACTCGCCCGGCCCCAGGGGGCGGGCGGCCAGCCGTGCCACCGCCGCGCGAGTGAGCTCGGGAAGGAACGGACGGCGCGGGGCGACCCGCGCCGTGGACCGGGTCAGGTCATCGGTCAGGGGGTGGTCGATCACCAGTCGGGAGCGCAGCTCGGCGCAGCCCGCGCAGCCGGAGTCCGTGCCCGGCACCCAGCGGGGGCCGACCAGCACCTCGTCGCCGTAGACGCGGACGGACAGATGCTCACGCCCGCCGGCGGACCGCAGCTGTTCACGTTCCCAGGCCAGGTCCCAGCCGAGATTGGCGCCGACGGTGCCGTCCCCGGAGGCGCCCAGCGGCTCCAGCACGGCACGCCAGTCGGTGCCGCCGACGCCGGCCAGGGCGGGTGCGCACGCGACGGTGGTCGGGTCCTCAGCCATGGGCCGGCTCCTCGCTGCTCTCTTCCGTAACCTGCGGCTCCCCGACGAGGGAGACAGCCCGGACGCCGCCCGACCACAGGGGCAACGCCCCCGTCACCGGGTCCGGTCGCCGCGGGGTGCCCTCGTAGCGGAGCCCGGCGGCCGCGGCCGAGTCCGCGACCCGCTTGCGCAGCGCGGCCTGCTCCGAGGCATCGGCGAACAGCAGGGCGTCGGTGTTCACGCCTTCGGCCAGGGGGCCCGCGCCGGGTACCCGGTGGGCCTGGTGCCGGGCCAGCGCGGTGGCCAGCGCACGGTGCACCGCCTCCGTGTCGTCACGGCCCCAGCTCAGCCCGGTCCACGGCCGCGGGCCACCGGAGGTCCGTACCTCCGCCAGGGTCCAGTCCAGGCCGGGATGGCGCAGCAGGGTCACCGCCGGGTCCGGCATGCCCTCTTCCTCCAGCATGCGCAGCAACGGCACCGAGCGCGCCTCCGCGGCCCCGACGGCCCTCGTCGCGTACGGCACGGCTTCGTCGGCCATCAGCCGCAGCGCGCCGTCCAGCAGCCAGTGCTCCTCGGTGAGCCCCGCGGCGGCGGCGCCCGGGGACGGGCAGGCCGCCCGGAGACCGGCGAGGGCGACCGCGACCGTCGCCGTCCGCTGCTCCTCGGCCCAGGCGACCACCGAGTCGGTGCCGCCGTCGCGGGCGGCCATCTCCCGCAGGGCCAGGGGCATCTGGGGCAGTTCCTCGCCGGCCAGCAGCGCGAAGGGTCCGGTCCACCGTCCGGTGAGCGCGGTCACCGCCTCGACGGCCTCGTCGGGGGTGGGCGGCGCTACGGGTTCGGCGCCGGCCGTGGGCGCTGCTGTCAGGAAGCGCCGCTCGGCGGCCTCGCCGGCGGTGGGGCCGGGGGCCGTGAGGCTCACCCGGTCCGCCGTCAGTTCCTCACCGTGGAGGACATGCGCTTCGCCGGGCGGCGCGATGCCCGCGAGGGTGTCGAACAGCAACTGCCCCGCGAGCGCCCCGGCCAGTGCGGCGGCCGTGGGGTGAGGGACGGGGGCGGTCGCTTCGGCCACGGCCCAGCGTGCGGCCCGGCGGACGAGCGCGGCCGAGCCGGGGAGCGAAGCGCCACCGGAGGACACGGGACCGACGGCCGCGACGAGTCCGTCCCAGCGCACCGGGACCACGGGCGCCCCCGCGGGCAGCAGCGCGGTCAGCGCCTGCGGGGTCACGCCGTCGTCCGCGCCGGGGCAGTAGAGGGCGGCGTCTGTCTCTTATACACATCT